>CAXTRN010000069.1:0-17124 GCA_964246645.1 uncultured Acidobacteriaceae bacterium | reverse complement strand
AGGAGTTTACGTTCCGAGCGCTGGACGGATTTCCGCGTCCGGGTGCGGCTCGTTTCCTCGGGGGCGTTGCACCGGAGATGGCATCGCGCCAGGGCCCGGCAGGGGTTGATCCGGGGCGAATTCGTTATCGCCCTCGGGCGTGGCCTCGATGTCGGAGGCGTTTTCGGGCACGGTGTCGTTTACTTCGGCAGGACTTACCGGAAAATCAGCCATTAGTCGTCACTCCCTGCATTTCCCATCTGTTCCGGTTGCGCCGATTGTTCCAACTGACTCGCGGCGTCGTTCGCGGGCGAATCCGTCGCTTCGTCCTGGCGATCATTGTAGGTGGGCGGAAGGCCCGAGATGCGGCCATCAACCTCTGTGTTGTCGACCGGCGGCACGGTTTCATTTCCAGTAAACTCGCCTGGACCGTCCGCGGCGGGGGTGAGGTGCTCCTGGTCGGCGTCGGTTTCCGCGAAAGGCGGCGTGCCCTCGCGATCTGCTTTTTGGGCGAGCACCGGGGCGTTTGGATCGCCGTCTGCCTGGGCTGCGTGCGCTTCCCGGCTCGGCTGGACCTCGCGGGCGACCTCCGCAGTAGAAAGCGGCTCCGCATCGGCAGCGACGGCGACGGGGACCACGGGCGTTTCCCGGCCAGTGATCGATTCCTGTGTGTTGCCCAACTCCGGCATCCGGCCTTCCTTTCGGTCCTCTTGAAATGTTGAGACCTCGTCTGAGAGGTGCTCTCCGCCGGCTTCGTTCAAATCTGAAGCCATGCGCTCAAAGTCTTCGATGCTGGGAAGCTCGTTCAGGTCTTTCAGGCCAAAGCGCAACAGGAATTCCTTGGCGGTTTTATACAGCATGGGCCGGCCAATCACTTGCTTGCGCCCGGCCGCGGTGATGAGTTTGCGGGTGATGAGGCTGCCCAGCACGCCATTCGAATCGACGCCGCGGATTTCTGAGATCTCGGGCGCGGTGACTGGCTGTTTGTAGGCGATCACGGCCAATGTTTCGAGCGCCTGCAGGCTGAGCTTCAACGGAGGTTTTAACGATCGCACAAACCCGCGCACGGCATCGTGGTATTCGGGTTTAGTGGCAAACCGGAAGCCGCCGGCGATCTCCCGGATTTCCAGGCCGCGGTCCTGCTCGCGATATTCCGCGAGAAGAGTGTCGAGCACGGAACGCAGGTGGTCGCGCACGCGGCGCTCGCGAGCTCGCAACGCTGCCGGGGTGGAACCGTTCAATGCCGCATCCTTCGTCTCACTTTTCGCCGCATTTCTCGCCGCGTCCGCGGCAGCCGTTTCGGCGGCAGGCCCCGTGTCGGAGGGCATCCGGTGCTCTTCGTCGGCCGGGCCGGTTTCGAGCGCAAGCTCCCTTTGCAGGCTGTCTGCCGCGAGTTCGGCCTGGGCTTGTTCCCCGAAGAGAGCCAGCAACTGCGGCAGCGTGACGGGCTCCTCGGCGGCATAGATGACGGCTTCGATCTTTGCTTTAAGACTCATGGCGTTCGTGCTCGGCGGAAATGGTTTTTGCCTGGAGCCTCGGTCATGTTATCAACAGGGCACACTCGCCCGCTTGCTTGCTGCGTTTCGATTTAGCTTGGAAAGCACCTTGAAAGGATTCTGGAAGCACTTTGGAAAGGATAAGGAGGCTCCCATGAACCTGCTGCCGAGGATACTCGTTTTGACCGTAGCGATGGCCATGTCCAGCGCTGGAATCCAACTGCATGCGCAGGCTGCCCAGAGCACCGCAGGAGAAAGAGCGATGAAACACGCAAGTGGCACGTTTGAAGTGAAGGTCGCGCCGGCAGAATCTTCCGCAATCGGCAAGGAAGGCGGCATCGCGCGGATGACGATCGACAAGGTCATATCCGGCGATCTGGTCGGGACGACCAAAGGTGAGATGCTGACCAGCATGACACCGAACACTGGAGCGATGGCGTATGTGGCGCTTGAAACCGTGACCGCCACGCTAGGCGGCCGTAGTGGCACCTTTGTCTTCATTCACAATGCGACGATGAACAAGGCTGACCCAAAGTCGCAGTCCCTCCACATAGCTGTTGTGCCGTCGTCGGGTACGGCTGGACTCGCGGGCATCAGCGGAACCTTTGCGATCCACATCGATGGCGCGGGCAAGCATACCTATACCTTCGACTACGAGTTACCGTAGCAAGTCCGGCCTCTTTTCTGGGCCGCCTATCCCACCCGGGCTGAAGCGGCGAAGTGGCGGGGCGAAGTGAAGGGGGAAGACGGCCTGCGCGAGAGATGGAACTGCTCAGGCGTGCAGGTAGTATGTGTCGTATGCCTCCTGCGGCAAGAGTCACGGACGAAACAGCGCATGGCAGCCCGCTGTTTCCCGGCACAGGCAGTGCCGACGTTTTTATCGGTGGACTGCCGGCCTGGCGGGCGCTGCTCGACAAGCACCTTTGCGCCGCCACTCCTGATGGCGTAGGAACGGTCCTGATGGGTAGCCCCACGGTGCGGATCAATCAAGCAATGGCCGTTCGCATGGGAGACATTGTCACCGAGGTCCCTGGGGCGGCAATGGGTCCGGTGAATCTGATTGTCGGTGGCTGCGCCACGGTGGTGATCGGCGCAGGGCTTGGGCCGCAAGCGGCGGCATTGACCCTTGCAGCTTTCGGCGCAAAGCCATTTTGTGCAATTTGCCAGGGCAGGTAACCGGCACCGTTGAACATGCTCACAACAAAGGTTCGTTGTCGACTTTCTCCGGTGCTCACGCGCAGCGCTTACACCGGAGCCCAGGGCGCCGGCAATGGCGACCAGGAACCGGGATCCCCGAGACGATCCAGCGGCAGGCGCAATTGCTGTGCTGCGAGCCATCCCCATGCTTTCACCTCAGCCATGGCTCCAGGATTCGGAAGTGCGCGGGAACTGAGCGCCGGAGTGAGTGTAGACGCGAGCGTCGGAGTTTGCGTACACACGAGCATCCACGCACGGCGGAAGTCGTACGTATCGATCGTGCTGTCGACAAGCACCATGGGGTTGATGTAGTCCGTGCTCGCCCGCCACTCGTACACAAAGCGATCCCACGGGCTTGCGGGGCCGAGACTGGAAAGGTCCAGTGGAGGCTGCTGCGCGAGCATCTCTCGAAGTTGCAAGACAAAGGGGGGTGGCGGCGGAAGCGGTTCGCGACGGGAAGAACCTTTGTAGTTCACGATGCGGCTCCATAGGTGAAGCGCCGCACCCTCGCGGAAGCGAAAGATCTCTCCACCCCAGCGATGCAGATACGCAACAAACGCTGTTCCAAAGGCCTCTGTGAGCCATTCGATCAGGTGTGGGATGGCGTTTAGTGCACCGCTACCGTCCAGTTCTTGTTGGCGAAGTGCGCCGAGGCGGCTGCGTACACCATCGACGAAGCCCTCAGGCACAACCAGGCCCATGCGCCCGAGGTACGGCGCCGCCACATCCAGGCTCAGGGTCTGGAAGATTTCTTCCCAATCCTCAATTTTCCAACCCTCAATTTCAAATACAAGTTCAGGCATTTTGCTCCCGTGGTGGTTAGGGGATGACGGCGTTTTCGGGAATGGTCCACCAAAGTGGTGGCGCAAGGGAAGGCAGCATGCGGATGATGCGGTAGGCGATGTAGCCGGCCCCGATGGCACCCCCCACTTCAGCCGTGCGCTTGAGAGCCTGGCCTTCCGGTTTGGGGTCTGCGGCAGGCACAGGCCTTGTTGCCAGGTCTTCGGCTCCTTCGGGCGGGTCGCCGCAGTCGTTGTCATCCCACTTTTGCAGGAGCTTGCGAAGACCTCTCTGCTGATCGCCGTACTGCTGCCGCTCCCCTTGCAGCGAACGGGTTCCATAACGCGGATCGGGCTGGGCCGGTTTTGTCTCGGGGAGATTGCCTTTATTTTCGCGCAGGTCCAGGTCGCGCTTCTGGATGTTCGCCATGAAACGAAGGATTTCCGCCAGCAGGTCCTTGCACGGATCGGGACAATTCTGGGTGGCGGCGCCCATCAGTCGCGACCCTTGGTCAGCCAGCCTCTTGCTTTTGCACCCTGGTGCACCAAGTGCATACGGGCCTCCTCGTTTTGGAGCGACTGGTCCAGCAGGGGAGCGATCCAGCTCAGGTCCGAAGCGCCTCGGTTGTACCCGGCCAGCACAAGGGTAGCGAGCCAGGCCGCACCCTCATCGGCAAGTACCTCGTGCGCCTGCGCGAAAACAACGATGCCGCGGCAGAACTCGGGCAGGTTCATGCCCACGGTTAAAGGTTCGTGGTGGAGACGAAGGTAAACCTCCAAGCGCGAGGGCAAATCCTCTTTTGAGCCGAGGTACGTCAGACAGGAGATCACGTATTGGGTGACTGAGGCATCGCTTTGCAAGCCCCAAACGCGAGCGTCGCGTATCCGCTCCGCGACCTCTTTGCCGAGCTCTGCATCGTTTGGCGGAAGCGAGATGTGGGGCTCGGCTCGCAATTCCTGCATGATTTGTTCACACAAGCTGCCATCCGCTTTTTGATCGAGGGTGGCGAGTTGGCTTTGCGAAATTGTGAGCATAAGCGTTCTCCGCCGCAGTATCTCACCTGTGTGGTTTCGCTGGCCGGCCTGCACATCGAGGCTATTCTGCACAAAACCCAGCTTCACCTCCCTTAATGGCTCCGAAACCGCCTGCCTGCAACAGAAATCATCGTTACCCTGCATCCAACTCATCATGGCCAAGCTCACCGTCGTTCGTGGAGACATCACCCGGCAGCATGTGGATGCAATCGTCAATGCCGCCAACAGCTCGCTGCTGGGCGGCGGTGGCGTGGATGGAGCGATTCACCGTGCAGCCGGCCCTGAGTTGCTGGAGGCTTGCCGCACCCTGGGCGGCTGCCCCACCGGTGAGGTCAAGGCCACCCCCGGGTTTCGCTTGCCCGCGAAATGGATCTTCCACGCGGTTGGACCGGTGTGGAACGGCGGCGATAGCGGAGAACCCGAAAAGCTGGCGAGCTGCTACCGGCGCTCGCTGGAATTGGCGCGCGAAAAAGGCATCACAAGCCTCGCGTTTCCGGCAATTTCGACCGGCATCTACCATTACCCCAAAGGCCCGGCCGCGCAGATTGCCATTCGCCTCTGCCGCGATCTGGCCGACAGCTGCGGCGTGGAAACGGTGAACTTTGTCTGCTTCGACGAAGCGACCGCCATGACCTACGAGCGGGAACTCGGCGAAGCCTGATTCGAGCGGATCGGGATAAGCGCTTCGCCCAAACCGGGTGTTCGTTTCCGTCGCAGCATTATTCAAATGTGGGGTTCTCCGCGAAAGACATGGAGTCCACCCACCGCACGCTTCCTGGTCGCGATAACTGAGGCATGCGCAACCTCGTAAGCACCATCAGCAAAACACCGCAAACGACGCCGGCCGTATCCGCGACGATGTCCAAACGCTCCACGGGATACCGGTACACGATGCTTTGGACAAACTCCGTTCCGCAGCCCATCAGCGCCGCACCCGCAATGCAGAGCAGCCGCATGCGTGCCGTTCCAGCGCTTCGCAAGAACACGAAGGTGAGTGCCGCGAAGGCGACGAGGTGATACCAGGGGTGAAGCACCCCTCGCGTATGGAGCATATGTTTGACGCCGGGCGGCAAAAACGACAGGGTCGGCACAGCGGCTCCGACGAAGACAAGAAGGCCGACAGGCGTCCTTCTCAAAGATTGAAAGCGCGAAACAAGAGCATCGAACATGTATCCAGAGTGCGAGGGTTCCCCGGCACCTGCCATGGCGCGAAGGTCTCAAAAGACAGGCTTTTCTGTCCTAAGTCGAGACATGACGCAGAATGAAACAGCCCGATGCCGGAGCGTCAAGCCCAATCGTCCCGCACCTGCGCCTCGTCATCGAGCAACTGTTCGAAGTTGTCTGTTTTCTTCAGCAGGATGTCGCCCATCTGTTCCGGCTGATGCAGCACCACGGCTTGCAGCCGCACCAGTTCCAACATCGCCAGAAAAGTACAGATCAAAGCCCGTTCCGAATGCAAATTGTGCAGCAACCGGCGCAGATTGAGGGGCTTATCCTCCATCAGCAGGCGGCGCTTCACGAAGTCGATCATCTGCCCAACGGTGACGGCGTCTTCGTCGATGCGGTGCACGGGCCGCTCGCGCAACCGTTCGAGCATTTCGCAAAAAACGCGAGCTAGGTCCAATGAATCGGCGGCGATCTCGCGTTCGCCCTCCAGAGTGGTGATGCCCTCGTCATTGAGAAAGCGCCGCAGTCCCGGTTTTGTCCACGTCGCCGCTTCGATCTGCTGTTTTTCCTGCAACATCTGTGCGGCAGCCTTGAAGCGTTCGTGTTCGAGCAGCCGCTCTACCAACTCGCGCCGCGGGTCTTCCGCCTCAAGGACCCCCTGTCCTTCGGCCGGTTCGCGCGGCAACAGCGTGCGACTTTTGATGTGAATCAGCAGCGAGGCGGTGTAAACGAAATCACCGGCGGCATCGACATCCACCGCCTGCAGGTGACGCGTGTACTCCAGGAACTGTGCGGTAATCCGCGCCATGGGAATGTCATAAATATCGAGGTTCTGCTTGCGGATCAGATCCAGCAGAAGGTCGAAGGGACCGCTATACACCTGGCCGATCGCCACGGAAAACGGTGATTGCGACGCTTCTACGGTTTCCTGCCGCTCCGGCTTTTGGCGTTCCGGCTTTTGGCGAGCGGGTCCTGCCTGGGGCGCTGCTGCGGAAGCGGACCGCTGCGCGCGAGGCTCCGCTGGCGGCGTTTCAGAGGTGCTCCCTTCGATCGCTTCGCGTTCCTCGGCCATCGTGCTAACGCCCCAGTTTACGAAGGCCCATGGCGTGCTCCACCTCATCCAGCGTTTGTTGCGCGCGTTTGGTGGCGCGTTCGCGGCCGTTTGCAAGCACGTCGTCGATGACGGCGGGGCGTTGCTCCAGATCGCGGCGGTGCGCCTGAATCGGGGCGATGGTGTGCAGGATCGAATCGGCACACCAGCTTTTGCACTCGATGCAGCCGATACCGGCCGTCGTGCAACCGTCGTACACCTGTGCCAAAACTTCCGGGCTGGAAAACACCTTATGCAGATCGCCCACAGGGCAAACGTCCGGATTGCCTCGGTCATCACGGCGGACCCGAGCCGGATCGGTCACCATGGTCTTCAGCTTTGCACGCAGCTCCGGCTCCGGTTCGGAAAGCATAAGGAAATTCCCATAGCTTTTGGACATTTTGCGTCCATCGAGACCGGGCAGTTTGGGGCTGGGTGTAAGTAGCGCTTCCGGTTCCGGAAGGATCTCGTTCCGGCCAAAGCCGGTCAGCTTTTTTGTGTTTTGCGCCGCTTCAAACAGCTGATGCGGGCTGAACTGCACACGCGTGGAATCTTTCGGCTCACCTGCATTCTTTCTGGCCTTTTCAAGCACGGCGGGCATTTCCCAGGGCTTCGCGTCGGGCGCGAGAAAAAACGCACCGGGGTAAAGCTGATTGAAGCGACGAGCGACCTCACGGGTCAACTCAACATGCGCGACCTGATCGGCTCCTACAGGAACGAAATGCGGTTTATATAGCAGGATGTCCGCCGATTGCAGCAGGGGATAGCCTAAAAAGCCATAGGTGTTGAGCTCTTTTTCCGCGAGTTGCTCCTGCTGGTCCTTGTAGGTCGGCACGCGCTCAAGCCAGGGCACAGGGGTGATCATGCCGAACAGCGTATTCAGGCGATCGTGGAGCATGACGTCGCTTTGGCGAAAGATCACACAGCGGCCTGGGTCGAGCCCGGCGGCCAGGAAATCAAGCGCGATCTGTCGCGTGTTCTCATGCAACATCTCCGGGTCGGCATAATCCGTCGTAAGGGCATGGAGGTCGGCAATAAAGAAAAAACAGTCGTACTGATTCTGTAACTGCACCCAGTTGTGGAGCGCGCCCATGTAGTTGCCCAGGTGCAACCGTCCGGTAGGCCGCATGCCGCTGAGAACGCGTGGTCGTGGGGTGGTGCGTGTGGTCAAAAGGCTCATGGGCGGTGAGCCTTCAGCATACATCGGCACGGGCCGGCTCCGTGTTTGTGCCTGCACTGTCTACGAAGGCGGCACCTTGAGCTTGCCTCGAGATGTTCCTGTGATCCTGAGATGTCGCTAAGATGTCTTTGTTCCCGGGCAAACCTTATGCCCGTTAGTCGACTCTGATGTAAGTGGGACCCTACATCAGCAGGAGGCACTAACCATGGCGCATGGTTTCATCGCTTGGATCATTATTGGACTGATTGCCGGCTTCATTACCGGCAAGATCATGAAGGGCTCAGGTTTTGGAGCGCTCATGGACATCATCGTAGGCATCGTGGGTGCCGTTATCGGCGGATTTTTGATGTCGCACGTGTTTGGCATGGCGGCCTCGGGTGGGTTGATCTATTCCATCATTGTCGCTGTCATCGGCGCGGTGTTGCTCACCTTTCTGTTGCGACTCATCACGGGCAATCGCGCGAGCAACCTGTAGGCGACGCAAGCAGCGGCAAAGAAGCAAACATAGGCACCCTCCAGAAGATCGCAGCGATGCTGTGGTCTTCTGGGGGGCGTATCTGTTTTCGATCCGATTTCTGGAACCGGGGTGGAAACCAAGGTGTCCGATTTGAGGCTTGGCGCATGGTGGACTCGCGCCGAGCGCGTCTGCGTGTCGTTGCCGTCACACCTACAGGCATGGTTCACTCGTAACGCACGCGCGATTCACACGCAAACGCATTGTGGAAACACTGGAAGGGGCGATGCCGGTGGCGTTGGAGCGAAATGTCGCTTGTGCTTGAGGTGAGATGTCGCTTGCATTTGAGGTGAAAAGTGAAGGGGCGAGCGGCGGCCGGCGCGGTACGTTGCATTTGACGCATGGCGCCGTGCAAACACCCGTATTTATGCCTGTAGGGACCGCCGCCACCGTGAAAACAGTGGAGCAGGGTGTGTTGGAACGGCTGGGCCCTCAGGACCGCGGTGCCGAGATCATTCTGGCAAATACCTATCACCTGTACCTGCGGCCGGGGCATGAGCTGATCCGGCGAATGGGCGGTGTGCACCGCTTTATGAGCTGGCAGCGACCGATGCTGACCGATTCAGGCGGTTTCCAGGTGTTTTCACTCGCCAAGCTGCGCAAAATCACCGAGGATGGCGTGGAGTTTCGATCGCATCTCGATGGATCGAAGCATTTTTTTTCGCCGGAACACTCGATGGCGGTGCAAATTGCGCTGGGGGCCGACGTGATGATGGCCTTCGATGAGTGTGTGGAAACGCCGGCAAGCTGGGAGCGCACCCGGGCATCCATGGGGCTGACGCATGCCTGGGCGGCGCGGTCCTTGCGGTATTGGAAGGCCCACCGGCATGAGGTGCCGTGGGCGGATCATGGCTCCGCAGGCAGGACGGAGGAACAGGAAAAGGGAGAGCCGGACACCCCGGGCCCGGAAAAGGTGCATGGGCACGACGGCGACCCTGCGCCCGCGGAACCGCTTTTGGCGCTGCCAACGTCAAAGCCCGATCTGCCGCGTGACGGTTTTCCGCGTCATCAGGCGTTGTTCGGCATTGTGCAGGGTGGAATGTACAAAGACCTGCGGACGGAGTCGGCTGAGCGGCTGGTGGCGATGGATTTTCCGGGGTACGCCATCGGCGGATTGGCGGTGGGGGAACCGCGTGCGGTGACGCGCGACATCATCGCGCACACGCTTGCCCTGCTGCCGAAAAACAAGCCGCGGTATGTGATGGGTGTCGGGTACCCCGATGAGATTGAGGAATACGCGCGCATGGGCGTCGACATGATGGATTGCGTGCTGCCCACGCGGGCCGGGCGGCACGGATTGCTGTTTGTGCGGGAAGATCCGAAGGATCGTGCGAGCGCCGTTCTCCGGTTCAATGTAAAACGGGGCGACAATGCTGAAGACCAGCGGCCACCGGATGAGGGTTGCGGGTGCCCGGTGTGCCGGCGCTACACACGGGCGTACCTGCGCCATCTGTATAGCAGCGGGGAACCACTAGGGGCGATGCTGAATTCCATCCACAATCTGGCGTTTTACCTGGAAACGATGCAACGGGTGCGGACAGACCTGGCGCATGAGGCGTGAGCGCAGGTGGTTCAGCGCGGAGGCCGGGCATAGGATGGGCAGGAGCCGAGGATGAGGGCCGGGCTTGTTTGGCCTTGTCCGGAAATGTCCGGAAATGTCCGGAAATGTCTGGATATGTCTGGGAAGTGCAAGCACGTCGGCGGTGTCGGAAAGTGGAGATATTGTGGGATTGACGCCTGAGGTTTCTGAGCGGTAATACGAAGGATGGTGCTGCTGCGGGCGCCGGCGGAGGGAGGTTTTGTGAAACGCGACCTGGTGTTCAACGTAGGACCAAGGCAGCCGAATCGGCATGACGATGTGGCGTTTGTACAAACACTGCTGAACGAGCACGGCCAGGGCGCACGCCGCCGCCTGCAGGTGGACGGCCTGTTCGGGTACGAAACGGCTTCCGCGATTGAGCACTACCAGACGCGGACGTTGAAGATGTCGTTCCCGGATGGTGTCGTCAGCGTCACGGGGCCGACGCTGCGCAAGCTTTTGGAGCCAGCCGCGCCACGGTTGCCGCCGGTGCCGTTGCAACCGTCGCCGGCACCCGCACCTGGGGCGCCCGTGGCGGGATCGTCGCCGCTCGACGCTGGCGGGCAAAAGGTGGGCGATCTGACGGATGCGGAATACCAGCAAGCGGCGACGCAACTCGGCTGCGAAGCTGCGGTGTTGAAGGCGCTCACCGCCGTGGAGTGTCGCGGATCTGCCTTTGATTCTTTGGGAAGACCTGTCATTTTGTTCGAAAGGGTGTGGTTCAGCCGGCTGACCCATCATGTTTGGGATAAAACCAACCCCAATGTATCGATACCGAAACACCCAAAGGCGAAAAGTGAGCGGCGAAAGGAATACAGCTGTACCGGAGGTCAGTACGCGCGACTCGGGGAAGCGTTTCGGCTTGCACCTTCGGATGCGTTGCAAGCCGCTTCCTGGGGCAAATTCCAGATCATGGGCACTAATTACAAGCAGGCCGGATTCGCTACACCGGAGGCATTCGTAACTGCGATGCGCCGTTCCATTGGTGACCAGCTCATGGCCTTCGTCCATTTTGTCCAAGCCGATCGACCCATGTTGCGCGCCTTTCAGTCCAAGGACTGGGCAGTGATGGCGCGACACTACAACGGCCCCGACTATGCTGCATTTGACTATGATGGCCAGTTGGCGCGAGCGTACAAAGGGTACGCGGGAAGCTAGGAGCCAGTATGTGGAAACGAATCGGAATGACATTTGTCGCGGCGGGTTTTTGGGGAGGGTTGCTTTCCACAGCGCAGGGCTTGTCGCGGCCTTTGACCGCAGCGGAACAGGCGACCGCACAAAGCAAGGTCGCTCCGGGGGCAATCCCGGAGTATGCGGGAGATTTGCGGCTGGAAGCGAAGCAGGAATTTGCCGTTGCAGGCCCGGGTGGCGCTTCTTTGTGGGTCGTGCCGGTGAAGTATCTAGCCAAAAGCGGTAAGGAAGGAGAAGGCTCGTCGCAGCGCTGCGGACTTGTGACCTTGCATGCTGCGGGTGCGCCGGACTTTCTGGAAACGTATGGAAGCAATCTGTTTCCGGAAATGCAATGCGGTGGAGTAACGGCGCTGGGGTTTATGTCCGGGGCCCCGGGTGTGCCGCCGCGGCTGTTGCTGGTGCTGCTGGCGTCCGGTCCGCCTCGGCTGGGTGTGCCGCCCGATACCTTTCACGATGTACGGGTGCTCGATTGGGACAGCACCGGTGGGCATTACTCGCCCAACAAGGCGATTGAAGACAGGCTGGGGCGGGAAAAGCGTCCCACGGACACGATCGCAGAGATCAAGCAACGCATTCGTGGGTACGGGGGCGGCGTGGCGAACGCGCAGTAGTGTTCTGGCGGCAGAGGATGAGGGAATACAAACCTTTTGCAGAATGTAGCAAGAGATTGGCAAGCGTAAAGAACACCATCTTGTGTGCACTCTTTGTTGGTTGCTGGGGTGTATCGGCGGCGTCACAGGTGCCTTCCCGACAAGGAAAAGCGATCTGCGAAAACGATCTCGGAAGCCAGGCGGGCCATTCAGTCTTATGACGCAGGGACGAAACTTGCTTGATTTGAGCTCCCCTCTTCGAGAACAGCATAAAGGTATCTGCACGTTCGGCGTCATTCCGTGACTTGGCTGCGTCCAACCAGCGCAGGTATGGGTAAGTTTTTGTTTCTGCGGCGGAAGGCGGCGTGATGCGCATGGCGTGGTGGGTTGTAGGCAATGACCGAGCAAACGCGACGGCTGTCCCTTGGGGGCATCGCCTGATGGGGTGGACATCCGCTCGTACGATGGGCTGGACCCTGATCTGGACCGTGGCCTCGTCCTTGGTTTTTTCTGCAGGCGTGGCGAGCCTGGCTTGGGGGCAGGAGCGGGAATTTCGCACGCTGCCCCAGCCGCCCCTCGCTTTGCCGGCACCCACCTCCGGGGCGTTGGTGACGGGCCGGGTGGTGTGTGCGGACACGCAGCGGGCGGCTCGCTTTGCGCAGGTGGTGCTGGTGCCGGCCTCGGCGGAAGGCAATGGGGGCGAGGGCGGCCGTGGACCTGGACGGTATTCCGGACGCACGGACCTGGACGGAAATTACAGTATCGGCGGGGTGCCGGCGGGCGATTACTACGTCACCGGTCAGCTCACCGGGTATGTGAATAAAACGACCGATGTGCAATCCGCGCTGAATCTTCCGGGGAACAACGGCGCCGCGCTGGCAGGCGTGCCCCTGGTGCATGTGAGCGCCGGAGGTGCTTCCGCGCAGCTGGCCTTGCAGCGCGGCGGCGTCATTGCGGGCAAGGTGCAATGGGATGACGGCAGCCCGGCTGCGGGGGTGCAGGTTTCCGCACAGCTTGCAGCGGACGGCGCAACCGCCGGGCAAGTGAACGGCTGGCGAGCCAGCTTTTTCAGTTTCGGTGCACAATCCGACGACCGTGGTGCTTTTCGGCTCACCGGTCTGGCCCCGGGCAACTATGTGGTGCGGGCGAACGTGATCGCGCCGGCGCCGCAGCATGGCGAAGATCGCCCATTTACCCGCAATGTGAACATCAACGTGTACGCGCCGGACAAGATGCGCCGCGCCGATGCGGCAGCGGTCACGGTGGCCGCCGGGGAAGAGCATGACGATGTGGCGGTGACCCTGGCTTTGGCGGCGCTGCACACCGTTTCGGGTGCGGTGACGGCCCCCGGCGCAACGGTGCGTTCCGGCTCGGTGAGCCTCACCGATCAAACCGATGCGACCCTGAACCGGACGGGAGTGATCAATGCCGATGGCAGCTTCGTCGTGCCGTACGTGCCAGCGGGCAACTACGCTTTGCGTGTGAATGCCAGCGCGCAGGCGCAAGGCTCGGGCGGCCGCGGTGGCCCGAGCGCACCGCCGGATGCGATTCGCTTTCAACCCCTACAGGCAGCGGTCACGGTAGCCGACGGCGATGTGACCGGTGTGGCCTTAACGGTAACGGTCGCAAACGGGACGCCGTAGCGGGCATGCCGGAAGACATGGGATGCCGTAAGGAAGCGGGCGCAGTGTTCTTCACGCTTCACTCCGGTAAGCCTTACGCCCATAGAAAAGGATGTGCGCTCCGCGTCACCTCTGGTACGGCGTCGCTTGACACGGGACGCCCGGCAAAGGATGCTGGAGGCTTGGGTGCGCGTTGCCCCTTGCGTGTGTAATTTTGCAGCGTAGGAATTTTGCCATGTGCGATCCCTTTGTCCGACCAAAAGGATAGACCGATCGCAAGCGTATCCGCAGAATATGCACGGGCAAGCAGCATGCCTTTCCGTGCCGGAGTGAAACAGCAGTGACCGTGAGTGTAGATGCGTTGGGTTGGGTCGTGGCGGCAGCGGGGGGCGGCGGGTTGGCCTCGTTCACCGGTTTGCCGCTGATTCTTGTGATGTTCGCGGCCATGTATTTCTTGTTGATTGCGCCCAATCAGAAAAAGCAGCGGCAATGGCAAACGCAGTTGGCCGCCTTGAAGACCGGCGATCGCGTCACCACCACCGGCGGCCTGCGCGGCACGGTGGTCAGTATCAAAGACGATGTGTTTATTGTGCGTACCCAGCCGGACGGGGTGAAGTTTGAGATCGTCAAGAGTGCCATCGCGGCGGTTACGACGGAAGACGTGGTCAAAAGTTAAGCCGAGGCGCAGCGGAACGTGCGCCGGCGCAAAAGGGTTGGAACGAGAGAGATGGGCAAGAATTTAGCCGGAAAAGCGGGCTTCATTATCGCGGTGCTGGTGATCTTCATTTATGGGATCTTCGGGATACCGCACGGGGGGCTGAAGCAGTCCCTCACGGATCGCATCCACCTGGGACTGGATCTGCGGGGCGGCACACACCTGGTGCTGCAGGTGCATGTGAACGAGGCCGTAAACACGGCCACCGATACCGATGTGCAGCGGCTGAACACTGAACTCGCCGCCACCGGCGCGACCGCGGCGAAGCTCGATCCGGCACACGCGAGCACCATCACCATTGCCAACGTGCAGCCCGCGCAGGCTGCTGCCGTGCGTGCGGTGCTCAATGGCACGGCGTATGCGGGCTATGATCTCGCGACGGCACCCCCGAACGGCCTCACGCTCACGATGAAACAGGCAGCGATCCGCGATCTGGAAGCGCGCACCCTGCAACAATCCATTGAGACGATCCGCAGCCGGGTCGATACACTCGGTGTTTCGGAGCCCGAAATTGCGCAGTATGGACTCGGCGACAACCAGATTCTGGTGCAGTTGCCGGGTGTCAGCGATCCCGGCCGGGTCGAAGACATCATCCAGTCCACCGCCAAGCTGGAAATTCATGAGGTCGTCAGCAGCTATCCCGATGAAGCACAGGCCTTGACGGCGCTGGGCGGCGCGGTGCCGCCGGATCAGGAAGTGGTGAAGGGTTCGGGCGCGCCCGGTACTGGCGACCGTGCGTGGGTGCTGAAGCGCGCCGCCATTGTTGCCGGTCAGGATTTTCGCGATGCGCAGCCGTCCACGGACCAGAATGGGCGCCCGGACCTTACCTTTAACCTCACCACCGAAGCGGGCGACCGCTTTTACAAGTACACGGATGCCAACAAGGGCACAGGGCAAATGGCCATTGTGCTGCAAGACCAGGTGCGTGAGGTGGCAACGATTCAATCGGCCATTCGCGACACCGGCGAGATCACAGGCGGATTTACGCAGCAGCAAGCGCAGGACCTGAGCATGATGCTGCGCACGGGCTCCTTGCCGGCGTCGATCTCGTATCTCGAAACGCGTACCGTGGGCCCGTCGCTTGGAGCAACCAGCATTCATCAGGGCATTGTGGCGGCGGTGGCGGGCATGTTGGCCGTGATGGCCTTTATGTTGATCTACTACCGCGGCGCCGGCATCAATGCCGATCTCGCGTTGCTGTTGAACCTGGTGATTCTGCTTGGGTTTATGGGCTTCAGCCATGCGACCCTGACTTTGCCCGGCATTGCGGGCGTGATCTTGACGATCGGTATGGGCGTGGATTCAAACGTGCTGATCTTTGAGCGTATCCGGGAAGAACTGCGGCTTGGCAAGAGCTCGACCGCTGCCGTGCAGGACGGCTTTGCCCACGCCTGGATCACGATCATCGACACACACATCACGACGATCGTTTCCGCCGGCATCCTGTTCATCTTCGGGACCGGGCCGGTCCAGGGATTTGCGGTCACCCTGGTCTTCGGTTTGTTGGCGAACCTGTTTACAGCGGTCTTTGTGTCGCGTGTGATCTTTGACTGGCTGCTGACTAAACGGGAACGCGGGGCGGCCCTGTCGATTTAGAAGCAGCGAAAAGCTGCCCTCCAAGGAAGAGCAAACGTGGAACTGTTTCGCGAAGTAAAGATTGACTGGCTGGGGCGCAAGTGGTTTTTCCTCGCCTTTTCACTGCTGTTTTCAATTGCCGGCGTGGGCAGCATGCTGTTCTGGCACGGCATTCCCCTGGGTGTGGACTTCCGCGGCGGAACGCAGGTTACCGTGCATTTCGACGCGCCGCCCAATGAGGATCACATCCGCGCTGCCATGGCCGCAGCCGGTGTGCGGGATGCCAGCATTCAGCGCATCGGCGCGGCGCGGAACGCCTCTGCGAGCCAGGCCGCCAATGATGTGATTGTGCGCCTGCCTCAAAACACCGCGCAGGACACGGCCCATGACGAGGGCCGCTCTGCGGTGGAAAGCGCGCTGCATGCGGGGTACCACGATTCCGGCTTTTCGGTGCAGCAGGTCGACATCGTAGGCCCCACCGCCGGCAAACAGCTGCAACACCAGGCGTGGCTGGCGACAATCTATTCACTTATCGGCATGCTGATTTATCTGTGGTTCCGCTTTGAGCTGATCTATGGCGTAGCGGCGGTGGTGGCTGTCTTCCACGACACGCTGATCACGGTGGGCTTCTTTTCGTTGGTGAACAAAGAAGTGACGCTCACGGTGATTGCGGCCATCTTGACGTTGATCGGGTATTCCATGAACGACACGATCGTGGTCTTCGATCGCATCCGGGAAAATCTGGCGTTGAGTCGGCGGGAAACGCTGTCGCAGGTGGTAAACCGCTCGATCAACCAGACGTTGAGCCGGACGGTGTTGACCTCGGGACTGACGTTTCTTACGGTGCTCAGCCTATATCTGTTCGGGGGCGAGGTGCTGAACGGGTTTTCCTTTGCCTTGGTGGTCGGCATCCTGATCGGCACCTACTCGTCGATTGCAGTCGCGGCGCCGATGCTGGTTGCTTACCAGGATTGGCGCGCGGCTCAGGGGCGGCGGGCAGCCCTGCCGGCAGCGCGGGTGGTGCGGCGCTAGCGGGTGCTTTTAGGCTCACGGAAGCACGCTCGAATGTCGGTACCCTGAAGAAAGTCTGCGTTTCAGGCCCTGCCGAACCGGAAAATGAGAGGGTGGGAACGCCCGACATGCCTCCCCCGCATGGGGGATTGTAAAAATCTTCACAAGATTCAGAGTATCGGGAACAAATCCAAACACCCCGGTGTCTAAGCAAACAAGCTGCGCTCGCAAGCCCCCGAGGTTGCTCCCATGTTTGAAGATTCCATGCTCGAATCGAGCGGCCGGATCAAGACCAAGTCGAAGTACTGGATGATTGCTACATTCGGTATCAACGGCGCCATCTTGGCCCTGCTGATTATTATTCCGTTGATCAATCCGGAGGCGTTGCCGAAGAACATGATGGC
>CAXTRN010000068.1:0-17131 GCA_964246645.1 uncultured Acidobacteriaceae bacterium | reverse complement strand
CGGTGGTGGTGACGATGACCTTGGTGAGTGAGGCCATGTCGAAGACGGTGTCTTCGGTCATGGGCTCAGCGGGGCTGGACTGGCCGTCAAGGCCGGGTTCGTTGGCGAGTTTGCGATTGCCGTAGGCGTGCTGGAAGACGATAGCGCCGGCGTGACCGACCACGACCACCGCGCCGGGGAGTTTGTGCGCGGCGATGGCTTGGTGGATGAGGGTGGAAACGGGGGAAAAGTCGACCCCGGGAGGTGTAAGGTGCGGCAACTCGGCGGGCGCTTCGGCGACGGAGGGTCGTGGTGTGCGTGGGCTGCTCTGCGGAAGTGGCCGGGTCGGGGTTTGGGGCTGTGCGGGTGATTGCGCCTCCGCCGAGCTGACGCAGATTCCCTTCGGGAAGGACAACAAAAAGGGTAAAAGCGTTACGATCGCAACGGTTGTGCGCATGGGCTGTGGTCGTTTTGGCAGGACGAGGCTGGCGAGGGAGCCGATAGCGAAGGTGACGACCGCACCGATGAGGACGTACCAGGTGAAGGCGATGTGCGGGACGGTGTATGAGCCCAGGTGGGCGGGGAAGGTGCCTTGCCAAAGCCAAAAGTTAAGGGCGAAACCGCAAAGCATGCCGATCGCGGCGCCGTATTCGGTAGCAAAGCGCGTCAGGGTGCCGAGCAGGAAAACACCGAGCAGGCAACCATAAGCAACCGAAGCGATGGAAAGTCCGACCTCGACGACATGGCCTTTGCCGCCGACACCGACCGCATACACGGCGATGGCGAAAAGAACGATGGCCCAAAGGGCGGTTGAGGATTTTGCCACGAGTGTGCGTTCGCGATCCGTGGTGTGGGGGCGGGCGCGGAGGTAGAAGTCGACGACCGTGGTGGAGGAAAGGGAATTGAGGGCGGCGGAAAGATTGCTCATGGCGGCGGCGAGGATGGCGGCGACGAGCAGTCCGGCAATGCCGGTGGGCATTTCGCGGACGATAAAGGTGGGGAAGATGTAGTCGTTCGTGCGGAAGGCTGCGCCGGCATGTGGCCCGAGCTGCTGCCCATAGAAGACCCAAAGTCCGGCGCCGATGAGGAGGAAGAAGGCAAATTGCATGAAGATGACGACGCCCGAGCTGAGCAGGGCGGCCTGGGACTGGCGGAGGTTGCGCGCGGCGAGGAGGCGCTGCACCATCAGTTGATCTGTCCCGTGCGAGGCCATGGTGAGGAAGGTGCCGCCGAGCAGGCCGGCCCAGAAGGTGTAGGACTGGGTCAGGTTCAGGGCGAAGTTGAAAAGGTGGAACTTGTTGGCGGCGCCGGCGGTGTGAAGGATGGTGGGCCAGCCGCCGGGAACGTGGTGGCCCAGGGTGAGCAGCGCGACCAGGGTGCCGCCGACGTAGATGGCCATCTGCACGACATCTGTCCAGATCACGGCGGCGAGACCGCCCTCAAAGGTGTAGAGCAGGGTGAGTGCGGTGATGATGCCGATAGAAAGGATATCCCCGGTGCCGATGGCAATGGAAACGACGATGGATACCGCAAAGACGCGAACGCCTTCGGCAGCGGCCCGGGTAAGCAGAAAGAGGCCGGCGGTGACTTTGTGCAGAAACGGGCCGAAACGGCGGTCGATGAGCTGATAGGCGGTGAGCATTTCGCCGGCGAAGTAGCGAGGGAGAAAGAGCGCGGCGACGACGACGCGACCGACGAGATAGCCGAGAACGACCTGGAGAAAGCCGAAATCACCGGCAAAGGCGACCCCGGGGATGGAGATGATGGTCAGGGTAGAGGTTTCAGCCGAGACCACGGAAAGGGCGATGGCCCACCACGGAATCGTGTTGCCGGCGAGAAAATAGGCCTTGAGTGAGCGGTCCGGCCCTGCTTGGGTCGTACCTGCTGGGGTCGTACCTGCCACAGGTTTGGTGCGGAAGCGGAGGCCGAAAAGTGTAATAGCGAGGAGGTACACCGCGATCAGGAGCAGATCGGGCGTACGGAGATGGCCGGAGCTTGGCACTGGCAAGGCAAGCAGAGCGAGACTGAAGGGCAACGGCGTCTCCAAGGTGTGTCGCTTCATGCATGATAGGGCTTTGCCCCGTGCTCAACACAGATCGACTTACGCAGCTAGCGATACCGCATGGCTATGCGGCTTGTGCTGCGGGTCTCTCCACTGCGCAAACGATGAAGCCGTTTGCTTCGGTCGAGATGACTTTGAAATGGAGATAGATCGGTATTTATGCAAGCGGCAGAGCATTTTCCTTCTCATCGGAGGTAGGGCGAATTTACGCGGTGAGGCGAATCTAGAGGGTAAGGCGATCAAGAGCTAAGGCGAATCGAGAGGGTAAGGCGAGGGGCCGAAACTACTTCATAGGGGGCACCTGCTCGCCGCGTAAGTAGGTGGCCAGCAGGCGGCCATTCGCGTCGAAGCGATTGAGGTTCGCCGGGCGGCCCGGGGCGAGCTCGGTGAGGTCGGGACGACCAAGCATGGCGGCGGGCGTTTGGGTCGCGGAGACGATGGCGTCCGCCAGGCTGCAACCGGTAACCTGCTGCAGATTGGCGACGGCGGTGTCCATGGTGAGGACCGAACCGGCGAGCACCTCGCGACCCTCGGCGAGATCGCCGGTAAGTAGGGAGCGGCCGTTCGTCACGGTAACGGGCAGGCCGCCGAGGGTGTACGCCCCGTCACCGCAACCGGTAGCGGGCATGGCGTCAGTAACCAGGATGGCGCGTCCGGGACCTTTGGCGCGCAGCCATAAGCGCACCAAGGGCGGCAGGACATGGATGCCGTCACAGATAAGTTCGGCGTACAGGCGATCGTCATCGAGCGTGGTGCCGAGGATGCCGGGTTCGCGATGATCCATCGCCCGCATGGCATTGAAGGTGTGTGTGGCGCTGGTGGCGCCGGCGGCGATCGCGGCGACCGTCTCGGCAGCCGTGGCGTTGGTATGGCCAAGGGAGACACGGATTCCGTGGGCGGTGGCAAAGGCAATCAGATCGAGGGCGCCGGGAAGTTCGGGAGCGAGGGTGAGCAGGGCGATATGGCCGCGGGCGGCCTTTTGCAGCCGTTCCAGCAGCGGGATGGAGGGGGCGAGAAGGTATGCTGCCGGATGCACACCGCGCTTTGTGTGCGAAAGAAAGGGACCTTCGAGATGAATGCCGACCGGCTGCGCCTGGAGCGGTTGCGGGCCACGCTCAATGGCGTCGGCCAAGCCTTCCAGTGCGTAAAGGGTCGTATCGAGGGCGGCGGTGACGGTGGTCGGCAGATAGTGGGCAACGCCGCGGGTGGCAAGGAAGCGCTGCAACACGCTGAGCTCGGCGGTGGAGGCGGACATGACGTCGTAGCCCATGGCCCCATGGATGTGTACGTCAAAGAAGGCCGGGGCAAGGCTGGTTTCTACACCGGCGGGGGGCTCCCTCATGGACCTGAGCGTGAGGATGTCGCCGGCCTCGCCAAGCGTGAGTTCTGCAGGGGCAAAGCCGGTTACGCCGGTTCGTCCAGTAAGTAGATGGGCAGCCGTCAAGCGTCGCGTCATGCTCTACTCCGGACCCGTTGCGGCTGCGGGGACCACTGCCTGCGACGGTGCAGGGATGCCAAGCTGCGCGGCAGATGGCAGAGTTTTGCTCGTTTCCCATTGCCGCTGGGCGCTGCGAACGGCATCGATACGAGCCCACCAGAGACCGATGGTGTAGTCGTAATGTTCAAGCACGGGCCGCAGGGCGTAAGGGCGGTTGGTGCGTCGCCAAAGCTGTTCGTACAGGTCGCGTGCGAGCGAATAACTGTCGACGATGTCTTCGAGGCGACCGTTGATGCTGCGGATATCGTTCAGATCACGACCGACGGCTGCCCGGGTCTTCTTGTCATTGGAAAGGGCTTCGGCCTGGGCGCGGGCGTAGCTTTGGGCCATCTCGTCGGCAAGCTGGAATTTGAGGCCGATAAAGTCGAGCCGGCGGGCGCCAAGGTCGAGCGCATCGATCGCATCGGGTTCGCGCAAGGTGGTGGGGTTCGAGGTGAAATCTCCAGAGGCACCAGGTGCTTGTGTGGCAGATCCTGCATTGATGTCCGATGGCGTTGGGTGTGTGGACGCGGTGCCCGTTGCGGCGGCGCGAGCTTCGGCGATGAGTTGCATGGCTTTTTCGGCGTGCAGGCGAAGCTCGTGCGTGTAGGGCCGCAGCTTGGGAGCATAGTTTTGGCCGTCTTTCGACCATGGATCTAGCCAGAACAGCCCGTCGGAACCATCGCCGACCTTGGCCGTGTTGCGCAATAACGCATGCGCGGCCATGATTTCGGCCTGCGCCTGGTCGAGCTTGCCCGTGGTGTCGCCGTGGAAGACGGGACCGTAGCTGCTTTGGAAGGTGCTGATGGAGCTTTCACCGGCCTGCCAGGCGGCTGCGGCACCGAAAAGGATGCCGTACCAGTTATTGCTGGCGAGCGCTTCTCCATCGTCATACCAGATGGTGTTGAGCTGGCCGGTCGAGCCTGCCGCCTGGCCGTCGCGCGTGAACTGCTGAATGTTGGGCAGGGCGAGATTGTTGTTGGGGTAGACCCGTGACCAGTTGTCGATACCGGGCGCGACCCAGGTTTCGAAGCCGGCGTCGGTGAAGGGCTTCAGGTACCTCGAGAATCCCTGTGGACGGGGTTCATACCACCAGGGCACCGCGATGGTGTTGTGCTTGAAGTCAGCGGGCATGGTTTTCAAGAGGTCCGGGGCATCCTGGGCGATATCGCCCCAGAACAAAACACGGCGTCCCAGCGGACGCAGCTCCCTGTCGACACGTTGGACAAAGTCGAGGTACACGGAGGCTAGCCCCTGCGCCTCGACCGCGGCTTTGGTGCGCCCCACGCCGAGGTCCACGGTTTCGTCCGCGCCAATATGGAGAAAGGGCCCGGGGTAGAGTTGCGCAAGCTCAGTGAATTCCTTTTGAATCAGCTGCAGCGAGCCGGGCTGCGCCGGGGCGAGCACGGCGCCGTGCGGTGTTTCGGCCAGGTCTGCATTTTGCTCATAAGCAAGAACATGGTGAAGATGCCCGAAGGCCTCCTGTTCGGGGATCACGGTGACATGGAAACGCCGAGCATAGGCGACCAACTCGCGCGCGTCTGCGGCGGAAACGGAACCTGCGGGCGGTGCCGGCACCGGATTGGCGGCGTACTGCTGCGTGTGCTCGAAATAGGGGGAGTAAATATTGGCTTTGTAGGCGGCGAGCGTGCGGATGAGCTTTTTCTGGAAGGCAAGCGTGCTGACCGGGCCACGCGAAAGGTCGTCCTGGAGGCCCCGATAGTGCATTGCGGGCCAATCGCGAATGTCGGCTGTGTGGAAAACGGGCTGGCCCTGAGCGTCGGTGCCGATGAGCTGTTTGGCCGTTTGCGTCGCGTAAAACACACCCTCAGCGGTCGCGCCGGTAAGGGTGAGTGTGCCGGGAGTCGAGCTAATGGTGTAGCCTTCAGCCTGCATGGCCGGGGTGAACGCCGGGTTCGGATGCTGGGCCACACGCTGCAACACCACGCGCAGGCCACCGCGCGAGGCTGTGGGGATGCCGCGCTCCGCCAGCGTTTGGCGAAGGTCCTCAGCGGCAAAGGCGTCGTCCGCATCGCAGCTGGCACACACCACCTCGACGCCGCCGGTCACAGGCTGGTCGCCTTTGGCGTGCACCTCGCGCGGCATCGGGATCAAAGGCAGGCGCGGGGTCTGCGCATAGGCGAAGGACGTGGCGAGCAAAAAAGGAAAAAGGTGGCGTGCACGAGGCGGCATGCCTTTACGGTACACGCGCACCCTGTTGCATGGCGGGATGAACCTATGAAGAAACGGCGGAGGCTCGGAAGCCGGTATGCAATCTGCAGGCGGCTCCGCGCATCCTACGCTGGGAAGGAGACGTTATGAGTGGAACCAACAGCAAGCCCGGCAGTGAAGCGAGCGCAAAACCGGGGCAGGATCAGCAAAACCTTCATGGAGCAGAGGCCCGCGACAAGATTGCGGAGCTGGTGAAGGGCATCCACATCTGCATGATGTCGACCGTAACCGCCGAAGGAGCGATCGATTCCCGGCCCATGGCGGTGCAAAGCACACCGTTTGACGGTATGCTGTGGTTTTTGACGCATTCAACCTCCGGCAAAGTGGAAGAGGTAAAGCAGGACCGGCATGTAACCCTGATCTTCGCCGAGCCAGCGGATGCGAAATACATCACGCTCAAGGGTCGGGGCAGCGTTAGCCAGGATCGCAGTAAAATTCACGAGCTTTGGAACGGTATGTACAAGGCCTGGTTCCCGAAGGGCGAGGACGATCCGGAGATCGCGGTCATGCGGGTGGACATCAGCGACGGCGACTACTGGGAGGCTTCGAGCAGCAAGCTTGTCCGATATACAAAATACGCGCTCGCGACGGTGACCGGCGGCGCGGTCGCGGTGAGCGAAACGGGCCATGTAACGGTGTAGGGAAGATTGCGGTCGGGTCGGGTCGCATGCGTGCTCTGCTATGTGCACCCAGAGACCTGCCTAAATCGGGGCAGCTCCATCCACCACGGTGACCCCTGGCGGCGGCGTGAACACAAACGCGCTGTCGGGGGCCGGCGGGTTTTCATGCAGGTTGGTAAAGGTGAAGGTGGTGCGGGCGCCATCTGCTTCTTCCAGGCTTAATTTGTGAATCATCCCGTCCGCGTCGACGGTGAGCACCACGGAACGGAGTCGCTCGTGCATGACTTTGGGAATGCCGGTGAGCGTGTACCCGTCCTGAACCGGGGCGAGAACAATCTGGTCAAGCTCTTTGCTGAGTTCCGTGCGGCCCAGCAGAAAGCGCAACGGTGAGCGCAGGTCGTCCAACTGTCGGGCCGGCAGGCGGTTAGCCTGCGCATCGTCCGGCGTGTAGCTGATGGCATCCTTGCCGTTGAGCAGAAATACCTTGCCTGCGGGAGCGTCATAGCTCCAGCGCATGCGGCCGGGTTTGCGCAGCAGCAGGGTGCCGCTTTCCGTCCGGTCCGTACCCATGCCCTGGTAGCGCTCCGTGTAGCGCGCTGCGAAGGATTTCAAGTGGTTGTAGTGCCGATCGACCCTCTGGGCGAGTTGCGCGACGGAGAGCGTTTGTGCGCATGCGGACCTAATGTTCGCGGAAATGAGGAGCATCGCGCCCATGCTGCAGGCAAGTTTGCGCAGAGATAAACGAAGAAGGAAGCGCTGGAGCCGTGCCGTGGAACAGACATCTGCGCCCTGCATCGGGTGCCCGGGTTTGGGTATGCGCCTTATTGCAGGATTTCGGTGCAGTTGGAACCGCCCTTGGGATCGAAGCGAATGGTGCCGCTTTCGTCGGAGCAGAAACCACGGTTGCCGCTTCTGCCGATAGAAACAGGGGTGGCGGTGATCTGGTAACTGTTGTACTGGTCCTGGTTGTTGACGGTGTTCTTCGAACAATTGGAGATGATGAAGTTGTAGCCGGATTTGGAGCCGGAAGCCAGATCGTCGGAGATCAGCTGCGCGGCTTCCGGCGTGGGCGTTCCGGAGCCGGCTTTGCCGCCGAGCGCGGCCACGGAGCAGGCGTAGCCGTGGCTCGGGTAGTTTGAGTTGTACTCCGCTTCACCCGAGTTGAGCATGCGAACGGAGGTCATGGCGGAGGTCTCGTCGGCCCTGACGTGGATGCGCTCGTAACCGGGAACGGCCAGCGTGATGAGGATCAGGATGACGGACATAACGATCAGGAGTTCGACCAGCGTGAAGCCGGCCTCTGCATCGACATGGCTGGGGCGAGCGAGCGGTGAGACGAATTCAGTGGACATGATCGTGCATCCTTTTGGGGCCGCCGTGGAGAGCATCTGCGCGCGGCCAAATTGTAAATCGGTAGGACAGGAAGCGGAGCGAGCTGTGCCGTTCGAAGCTGTGTCGTTCGAAGTATAGACGTTCCCGGCTTTGAAACGGTGTGAAATAGGTTACCCGAAAAGAGGTGCGGCGTTAACAGACGAGGTGCTCGCGTGTGATGGAAAGCTCGCCGAGGTTGCCCAGCAGCGTCAGCGTGAGCAGGTCCGGTTGCAGCAGATCGTTCGCCAGGCGGGCGAGGTCGGCGGCGGTGACACGATCCACTTCGGCGGTGATTTCATCCACAGAGAAGAAGCGGCCGTAATACATTTGCTGCCGGGCGAGGGAACTCATGCGCGAGCCGGAAGACTCCAGGCCAAGCACCATATTGGTCTTGAGCTGTTCTTTGACGCGGCCGAGTTCGTCAGCCAGAACAGGGTCCTGTTTCAAGCGCCGAAATTCAGCCAGGGTGAGATCGAGAACTTGTCGGGTATTTTCGACCGCACAGCCGGCATAAACGGCCAGGGAACCGGTGTCACGGAAGGGGCTGGTCTCGGAATAAATCGAATAAGCCAGGCCGCGCTCTTCGCGTACCGATTGGAAAAGCCGTGAACTCATGCCGCCGCCGAGCACGGAGTTCAACAGGTAAAGTGCATAGCGGTCCGGATGCGCGGTGGGCAGCCCCGGCACGGCCAGGCAGAACTGCACCTGTTCAAGGGATTTCTTATTCTTCAGAGTGATGTGTGGATGCACGACAGGGGAGCCGGTGCGAGGCAGTTTGCTGTCGGAACTTGCCGCAAGCGAAAGGAACGCCTGCTCAACCTGGGCCACAAAGGCCGCGTGATCGAGGTTGCCGGCTGCGGTAAAGAGCATATTGGCCGGGGTAAAGCGGCGAGCATATTCTTCGAGCACGATGCCCTGGGTAAAGGTGGGCACGGTTTTGGCGGTGCCGAGAATGGGACGCCCCAGCGCATCACCCTTCCAGAAATTCTGGGTGAAGAGCTCGTGCACCAGGTAGTCCGGGCTGTCCTCATCCATCTTGATTTCTTCAAGGATGACGCCCTGCTCGCGCGTGATATCTTCCGCGGCGAGCGTCGGGTGCAGCACAAGGTCGGAAAGCAGATCGAGCGCCACGGGAACGTTCCCGTCCAGGACCTTGATGCTGAAGCAGATGGTCTCTTTAGAGGTGTACGCGTCCAGATTGCCGCCGATCGCATCGACCTCGCGGGCAAATTGCTGCGCGGAGCGGGTGGTCGTGCCTTTGAAGACCATGTGCTCGAGAAAATGCGAGATGCCGTTGGTGGCGGAGGTTTCATCGCGCGAGCCGGTGTCGAGCCAGACGCCCATGGAAACGGAACGTACATGGGGGATGCGCTCGGTGACGACCAGAAGCCCATTGGAAAGCGTGGTGGTGCGGATGTCGCGGGCGTCAGTGGAGGAGGATGCGGGGTCGACCGCGAAAACAACGGACATTTCTCTATTATTCCATGAGCCCCACGGGAGTACCCAGTAAAGCGGCTGTTGTCTCCGGCGGTGAGTCTGGCGGTGGCTCAAGGTGCGGACGCACCGCATTCTCAGAGAGGGACGGGCGAAGGCGGTAGTCTAGAACGATGCAGGGTCACCCACTCTTCGGAATGAGCCAGAAGCAGTTGACGGAGCTGCTGGCAGGCTTCGGGCAGAAGCCGTATCGTGCGCGGCAAATCTTCGACGCGCTGTACAAGCAGCGGGCGACAGCTCTCGAGGAGATCACGACCCTATCGGTAGAGTTGCGGGCGCGGCTGCTGAGCGAGGGTTGGTCGGTGGGGCTGCCAGAGATCGCGCAGACAGCGGTTTCGGTGGATGGGACCGAACGGTATCTGGTGCAGATGGCGGATGGTGAAACCGTCGAAACGGTCTGGATGCCGGACGGCGATGGCGGATTCGGGTCTGCCGACGCGGAGGACGAGGCGGAAGAGATCGCGGCTGGGGCCGAGGTTGGGGCTGGGTTGGAAGGTCGAGGGGCTGCGGGCAAAACGCAGATTCCCTTCGGGAATGACAAAAAAATCGGGAACGGCACGGCGTTCGTGAATGGCAAGCCCTTCGGGGACGGCAGAGCGCCGGTGAACGGCAAAGCGCCGATGAATGGCAAGGATCTTCACGGGGCCGCTGCAGGTGGAGGTGTGCCCAGGCAGCGGTTTGGAGCTTTGGCGGAGCGGGGGTACCGTCGGGCGACCATCTGTGTTTCGAGCCAGGTGGGTTGCGCGGTAAACTGCCAGTTCTGCCTCACGGCGAAGCTGGGAATTCGGCGAAACCTTTCCGCTGGAGAGATCGCCGGGCAGGTGGTTGCCGTGTTGAACCGGCATGGCATTCAGGTGGGGCAGGATCGCATCAACCTCGTCTTTATGGGCATGGGCGAGCCGTTTTTGAACTATGACGAGTTCATGCGCGCGGTGCGCCTGCTGGCTGCGGGCGTCGGCATTCCGGAGTCGCGGATGACGGTGTCGACCTCCGGCATTCTGCCCGGCATGGAGCGGTTTGCGGCGGAACCGGTCCGGCCGAAGCTGGCGCTCTCCTTAAATGCTTCCAACGACGTTGTGCGCGAGGCCGTGATGCCCATTACGCGCAAGTGGAAGATCGCGCAACTGCTGGAGGCTTGCCGGCAGATTCCGCTGCGGACCCGCGAGTGGGTCACCTTTGAATACGTGCTGTTGGGCGGCGTGAACGATCAGCCGGAACATGCGCGCGAGGTGTTAGCCTTGCTCGCGGGCATGCGCGCCAAGGTGAACCTGATCGTCTGGAATCCGGGGCCGGGCATCGCCTATACCCAGCCGGAACCCGCGGCTGTTGAGCGGTTTCAACGTTTGTTGATGGAGGGTGGCCTCGCCACCTACATCCGACGCCCGCGCGGGCGGGACATCTATGCGGCCTGCGGGCAGCTGAAGCGGACCGTAGCGGAGGAACAGGGGCCTCGGCTGGTGGAGATCGGGACGGCGGTTGTCGCCTGACATAGGTGGTTTGCGTTACCGTGAGCCTTTTAAGGGCGCTGTGACAGAAGACCGGTGCGGGCGACGGCGATGTCCAGCAGCTTTTCGGCGACAACATCATAGTTGTGGCGCAAAACCTCACCTTCGTGCACGAAATTGCCGGTTACGGGCTCAACATGCAGAGCCCGCACCAGGGCCAGGTCTGCTTCAATCGGCGCCTGGCCTTCGGCGGCGTATTGGGTCAACGTGTCCGTGCGGATACGACCGGTGTTGATGAGCGCGTAATCCAGGATTTGGCGGCCGCCGGCGTGTTGTTGAATTTTCTCGATATGCTGCGAGGCGGAAAGGCCGAGGCTCTCGTTGGCCTGCGTCATCAGGTTGCAGATGTAAACACGTGTGGCGCGGCTGGCGGCCAGCGCTTCTGAAATGCCGCGCACCAGCAGATTTGAAATGACCGAGGTGTACAGCGAACCGGGTCCCAGAGTGATCAGATCGGCTTCCGCGATCGCCGCGAGGGTTTCCGGCAACGGATCGCACACAGCGGGATCGAGGAAAAGTTCAACGATGCGGCTTTGCGACGCGGAGATGCGGGTTTCCCCGCGCACCAGGGTGCCGTCTTCCATCTGCGCCGCCAGGGTTGCATTTGCCGTTGTGGCCGGGTAAATACGGCCGCGGGTGGCGAGAATCTGTGAAGACGTTTGCACAGCCTGGGCGAAGTCGCCGCGCATCTCCGTCAGGGCCGCTAAAAACAGGTTGCCGAAGCTGTGTCCCTGGAGATCGCCGGTGGAAAACCGATGTTGAAAGAGTTGGCTCAGCAGCGTTTCGTCTTCGCTGAGCGCCACCATGCAGTTGCGCACGTCACCCGGCGGCAGGATGTTGAGGTCTTCGCGCAATCTGCCGGAGGAACCGCCGTCATCGGTAACCGTAACGACCGCGGAAAGGTCGGCGATCTGCGCGGGCGGACGGCGGGGGCGGCGACGATCTTCAAAGCCGAGAGTGGGATCGGGCTGCGCGCTTTGCGGCGGGGCCACAAAGCGCTTCAAACCGCGCAGCAGGGTGGAAAGGCCGGTTCCACCGCCGATGGCAACGACCCGCAGCGGAGTTTCAACCTGTGGCATGGCTACCATTCGCCTTAGTCTAGACGCAAGCGCGGAGGCTTGCGCCCCCCATGCAGCGAACGAAGGTGTTATGCCTCAGGGTAGAGCAGTTCGGTAAAGCGGGGATCTTCGGCCATGTTGGCGAAATCCGAATCCGCCCGGGCTTGAATCCGGTATTGAGGATTCAGGCGAATCGCTTTTTCGAGCTGGTTGAGACATTCATGGCTGGACTTGGTCATGCTGGCCAACAGGGCGAGCCCATAGAACGCGTAGTCGCAGTCGTCCTTTTCAAGCAGAATGTCGCGAAAGTGCTCACGGGCGTCGTCGTAATGGCCGTGATTCAACAGCGAAATGGCGTAATCGTACCGCTCTTCGTGGCTGCGAAATTCGGTGGTTCCCTTGTGGATCTGCGCCACGCAGGCAGCGATGTACATCCGGATACGATCCGCGAGGTCGTGGGGCGCCCCTTGCAGCATCTCCTGAAATGCAACGTGCGCTTCAGGGTATTGACCGGACTGCATGAGCTGGATGGCTTTTTCGTACAACCCCAGCAACGTCCTGCGGTGGCCGTCTTCAGCGGGCGCCGGGGTGCCGGCGAGGGTGCGTGGCATGCGATGGAGCTTGCCTGTACGCTCTTCCGGCTTGCCGTTACGGGGCAAAGGGGTAGACAGGGTCGGGGAAACAGGACGTGCGGTCTTCGTGGCCATGGATCTCTCAGGGAGCGATATAGCTCGTTGGTACAGGATGTTGGAAGGCTTTCGGAGTTATAAGGGCTGTGATGCCTTCCGGTCAATGGGGAGGTGGCGCACTCGGTGCGGGAACGCGCGTTCGCCGTTTCGATGTAGGGCCGCCCGTAGTGTGGGTGCCGCTTTCAACTTGTCGGCCAATGTACCGGCCAGATTGCCCGTTCAGGGCTGCATACAGTACTGGATTCAAGGTGGGGTCGTTGTACATCTTCAGTTGGCGGTATAGCTTGAAGCGGCGCCGGCCCGCGAGAATGTCCTCCCAAAGCGACGTCAAGCATCCCGTCAGGTCAGAAAGCTGCTCGGTAAGCACATCGAAGCGTTCGCGATTGCGGGCGCGCTGGTCTTCACTGATTTCCGGCCGATCGAGCTCCTCCTGGGTGTGAAAGGACTTTAGAGCAAGGATCGACAGGCGGTCAATCACCAATCCCGGGGTTTCCGAGTGAAGAGGGGCTGCCTCATTTTGCGACACAAAGGCGAGCAGCATGACATCGATGCGCTCGACGAGGTCATTGCGTTGCTGATTCAGCCCGTCAATGCTGCGTTTTACCGAGGCGATTTCAGCATTTGTAGCACAAGGATCGCGGGCGGCGTCTTCGCGATGCCAAAGGTCGAAGTTCGCGCGATGTTGATCCCACACAAGTTGCAGCAACGCGGACAGGTTGGGCAGCGCAGCCACCTCAGGCGTGTGCCACAGAGCCGTGGTCCTTTTGTGGAGTGCGGCGACCTGAAGCGCATCAAGCATGGAGGGTAGCTTGGAGCATAACGGGACAGGTGGCCCGCTGCAAGCCATCGCCTATGGCCGGATGGTGGCATTGCTTACCGTGGCGTAGGCGGCGACACTGGACAGGTATGGCAAACGACGGCGCGGGGGATTTCTGAGCAGGGTTCTTATTTATCGTCTGGGCAGTCTGGGCGACACGTTGATTGCGCTGCCGGCCCTGCACCTGGTTGCCTGCGCGTACCCCGATGCTGAACGGCGCATGCTGACCAATGTGCCTGTGCATGCAAAAGCTCCCGCGGCGGCGGCGGTGCTTGAACATACAAACCTCGTGCAAGGCTATCTTCGGTACGGGACGGGGACGCGCAATCCGCTTGAATTGGCTCGGCTGTGGTGGAAGATCGTGTGTTTTCGGCCGAAGGTGGTCGTGTATCTCGCGGCGGCGCGCGGCGTTGCGGCGGCGCGGCGGGATGTGCGCTTCTTCAAAATGTGCGGAGTCCGAAAGATCGTTGGAGCGCCGGTGACCGAGGCGATGCAGGGCAACTATTTCGGCGCGGCGCCTGGTACGGCACAGGCCGAAGCCCTGCTGCTCGGGGCAGATCTGGAGCCGGAAGCGGCGCGTTTAGCGCGCAACCTCAGCGAGCTGGGCGACGCACATCTGGAGGACGCGGCGAGTTGGTCCTTGCACCTGACCGAAGCGGAACAGGCGGCCGCGGCAAAGGCAATCGGAGCTGAAGCGCTGGGTGAACCGCCAGTGGCCGTGAGCGTGGGAACCAAAGTGCAAGCCAAAGACTGGGGACGCGAAAATTGGCAGGCGCTGCTGCGTCAGATGGCGGGTGAGTTACCCGGCCGGGGACTGCTCCTGCTGGGCGCGCCGGAGGAAAGCGAAGCGAGCGCGTTCGCGGCTGCCGGTTGGGTTGCCGGGGGCGGCGGGCCAGCGGTAAATCTGTGCGGACGCTTGAACCCGCGCGAAAGTGCGGCGGCCATCAGGCGTGCGTGCCTGTTTCTCGGCCACGACAGCGGCCCCATGCATCTGGCAGCAGCGGTTGGCACCCCTCTGGTGGCAGTATTTGCCGCGCGGAATATTCCAAAGCAGTGGTTTCCGGCCGGAACCCGGCACGAAGTGGTGTACCACGCGGTGGACTGCTGGGGATGTGGACTGGAAACCTGTGTGGAACAGCGGAAAAAGTGCATCACGTCGATCACGGTGGAAGAAGTGATGGAGAAGGTACGGCGTTTGCGGCGGCAGGATCTTGCCGAGGTCGTGTCTGCCTCAGCAGGTGAAAGGAGCGGAGCTGTCCGAGGGGAGCCTGCAATGTGATCTCGCTGCGATTGTTGTCGATTGGCTATGAGGTCGCGGTATGCAACGGTGAAGTGCGAGGATGGAGTGGATATGCGTAGCGGATTTCCAGAGTTGCATGCGGTGCTGGGGCTGTTGGCAGGCGGGTTCAGCCGTTTGCACGTCCTGGTGGTCGGCGACCTGATGCTGGATCGTTACATCGTGGGCGAGGTGGACCGGATCTCACCGGAGGCTCCGGTGCCGGTGTTGCGCCATGCGCACCGCTTTGCGCGTCCCGGCGGCGCCGCGAATGTCGCGATGAACCTGGCCGGACTCGGCTGCCGGACCGTGCTGGCGGGGCTTTGGGGCGACGATGCTGACCGGCATGAGATGGAAGCCTTGCTGCAGACGGCCGGGGTGGACAGCGTCGGTGCGGTCACCACGCCCTTGCCGACGATCTCAAAGACACGGATTATCGGGCGCACACAGCAACTGCTGCGGCTCGACATCGAAGGCGTGGAACAGCCCTCCGCAGAGGACCTCCGACGGTTGTCCGAACGCGCCGAAGCGCTTGTGGAAAAGGTTCATGCGGTGGTGCTGTCCGACTACGCCAAGGGCGCATTGTCGACCGCCTTGTGTGAGCGCGTCATCCGCCGGGCGCGACAGCTCGGGATACCGGTACTCGTCGATCCGAAGACGCCGGATTTAAGCAAATATTCCGGTGCGACCGCCGTTTGCCCGAATGCGCAGGAGCTTGCCCAGGCCACCGGCGTCGCTGTGACGAAAACCGAGACCCTGCTGGCTGCCGGCGAAGCGCAACGGCGTGAGCACGATTTCGAGTTGCTTGTGGTGACGATGAGCGAAAAAGGTATCGAGCTGCTGGCGGAGGGAAAGAGCTTGCGTTCCCCGGCGCGTGCGCGTGAGGTTTTCGATGTATCCGGCGCGGGTGACACGGTCATTGCGACCATGGCGGCGGGGCTCGCCGCAGGGCTGAAGGCTGAAACGGCAGTGGAGCTGGCGAACGTCGCTGCGAGCGTGGTGGTGGGCAAGCTGGGCACCGTGCCCATTGCGCACCATGAACTCACAGCATTGCTGACACCTTCCAAGCAGATGGGGGACGCGGAAAAGATCGTCGATCGCGATCAATTGCTGGCGCGTGTGGCTGATTGGCGTGCGGCGGGCGAAACTATCGTGTTTACCAATGGCTGCTTTGATCTATTGCACGTGGGCCATGTGACCCTGATGGAAGATTGCCGACGTTTCGGCTCCAAAGTCGTGCTGGGGTTGAACACGGATGGCAGCATACGCCGTGCCAAAGGGCGGACCCGACCGGTGGTGGGGGAGCGGGATCGCGCACGGGTGATGGCCGCGCTGGGCGCCGTGGACGCGGTCACTTTCTTTGACGAGGACACCCCGCTGGAGCTGATCCGGGCGCTGTCGCCGGATGTGCTGGTCAAGGGTGGCGATTACGTCGTTGAAACCGTCGTGGGGCACGAACTTGTATTGGCCGCAGGCGGGCGTGTGGAACTTGTACCGATTGTGGAGGGATTTTCCACTACGGGTATCGTTCGCAAGTTGCAGGGGAGTCCGGCTTTCGCGTTGTCGGAAACATCGACAACACCTGGAAGCTAGCCCCGGCGCGAGCGTGGCATCCTGCTGTAAATATAAAACTGGGCTGCACCGGGTGAGTGCGACATGGCGGGGCACTCTTTCATACGGCAGGCTGCATTCATCGGTTCCGCAGACCGCGCTTGGTTCAACGACAAAAGCCAACCCTCTCGGATTGGCTTTTGTCTTTTTTCCAAGAATTGGTGCGGAGGAGGGGACTTGAACCCCTATGCCTTGCGGCGCTAGCACCTCAAGCTAGTGCGTCTGCCAATTTCGCCACCTCCGCTCGGGCCTCTATGAAAGCAGGGAGCGGCCAAATCCAAAATGATTCTACCATCGCAGCTCGGTTCGGGAAACTGAGGTTGTTTGGGCCGGGCGGGCGCAAACCTTTGTGCAGAATCCGTGGCGGAGGCTCCGTAGCGACGTTCCATAACGGAAATTCCATGGCAGAATAAGCGGCATGACAGTGCGTGTACGGGTTTCCAGCCTGGTTCTCCTTGTTTTCTCGTCGATGGGCGCCCGTTTGGGGGCCCAGTCGGCCATGCCGACCCAGAGCATAGCTTCGGCCGGCGTGACGACGAAGGTGAACGGGGCGCAGGCACCTTCGGGTAAATGGGCCATTGTGATGCATGGAGGTGCGGGCGTCATTGAGCGGAGTTCGATGACGCCGGAGCGGGATCGCGCGTACCGGGCGGGGCTCGATGAGGCGATTCACGCGGCGGCGCGGGTTTTGGCAGCAAACGGGCCAGCCGTGGATGCGGTGGAAGCGGCGCTGCGCGTGCTTGAGGACAATCCACTGTTCAATGCGGGAAAGGGTGCGGTGTTTACCGCGGAAGGAAAGAACGAGCTCGATGCGGCGATCATGGACGGAGCTTCGATGCGCGCGGGCGCGGTGGCCGGGGTGACACGCACCAAGAATCCGATCTCCCTGGCAAAGGCGGCGATGCAGCGGAGCCCGCATGTCATGTTGATCGGTGCGGGG
>CAXTRN010000067.1:0-17207 GCA_964246645.1 uncultured Acidobacteriaceae bacterium | reverse complement strand
CCCGGCCGCGGCGCAGGCGGCCGCGCCGGCGGTGCCCAGCGCGGACACGTCCGCCTCGGAAGGCCCCGCTCAACCGTCGAACGCGCCGGGGGTAAGCAGCCCGTTGACGCTTTCGGATGTGAAATCCGCCGGTGACCCCGGCACCGTTACGGAGCTGACGCCCGCCCCCGACGCAGGTACCGGGAGCGGCGCGGCGGTCGGCAACGGCGGCGCGAGCCTTGGTGCGGACATCCTGACGCCCGGCGTGACCGCCGGCAGCATGACCGGCGCGCCGATCTCGAACCGTGCCAGCGACCGGCCCTCGGCCACCGGCAAGGCGGACGCGAACTATGGCATCGCAGCACCGACCCGGCCGAACAACACAGCGCTGCCCCCGGTAGAAGCAGCCGCCCCGGCTCCCGACGCGGTGAATGAAGCGGCAGGGGTGAAACAGCCGGCGGCTGAGCAGAAAGATCCGAACAAGAAGAAGAATCCCAAGCCGAGCTTTGACAAGAACGATGAAAGCTCCAGCAAACACAAAAAGAAGAAGGGTTTGGATAAGGTAAACCCGTTCTAACCGGAGTTCGGGATCGAGGATGGGCGCTTGAAAGGGCTGGAATGGAAACTCGTTCCGGATCACTTCCAGTAGCAGGTCCTATCGCGGCTTTTGGCGGTGGGGTGTTCGGAATCGGGAAAGCGTTCCAAGTACATCACTAAAGGAGTGGCAAACACTCCCCCGGGAGGGGGGCCGATCTTTCACATGATTAAGGTTTATCGACCTGTGGCGCGCTTTGGCCAGCAAGGAAAAGTATGAGAGCAGAGGATTACGGGATTGCAGGCAAGTGGGCTCGCACGTTCCTAAAAATCAGCTTGGTTGGCTTATTTGTTGTCCAATACGCTGCATTGATTGCAAATTCAGCACACGGCCAAGCTGGGACTGTGTATGGCCGCACAGTCCCCTTGTTCCTATATCCTGTGCCCATGATCTTAGGGTTGGTTCTTTTGCGGGATCTTGGCTCGGCTTTGAGCCAAAATTCATTGAACACTCCGCAGTACTACAGATGTGTCGATTGGAGCTTACTAACGCTCATCGCTACCTACGCATGCATAAATTGAATGCCGCACGTCGCATAGTTGTTACCCGAAATAAACCAACAACGCCGTCCAATAAACCGAATTCACGGTTTGTCGACAGGAAGCGGAGCAAGCTGCAGATGCTTGTGTCACGGCACCCGATCCCTGTCTTGTAGACGCTTGTGTGACCGGTAATCCCGATCCCCAGCTCCGACTGAACCAAGTGTTCCCGGCTCCATCGATCCAACACCAACGCCTGCTCCTTCCAGCCTTGCGGTGATTTCAGCCATGGTGGGCCAAGAGCGTTTTGCGCCCCAAGTAAACCAGGACAGCAACGAAATCCCCCGCTGTGCAGCAGTGTGAAAACAACGCCGCGAGTAATTTAACGCCACCATTGGCAATCTCACATTGTCATTCTGGTCAAGTGCGCATACGAATGCAAAAGTAGGTGCGCTGGCAGGTCTGCCGATTGGTTGCGTTTACGGTGCAGTAGGTGCTGCGGTAACCATAGTAGGTGCACCTGCCGCTCCCATCGCGTGCGCAGCAGGTGCCCTAGGCATGAGTATTGATGGATTCTTCGGCGGTATAGCTATTACAGCTGTTGTGTTCAGCTACCAAGCGATCGAGGCCCAGGCACAATATAATCTCGATATGCAAGCTTGCGCAGCACAATAAGGTAAACGCTCGGAGACTACGCCATGGATTTAGGTCAGGCTAAGCAGCGCAACATCATCGTTTACCGACTGGGCGCGCTATGCGCAGGCGCTACGATGTTCATAGTCACAAACATATGGCGCTTCGTGAAAGACCCTGCCACACTGCACAGTTCATTGGTGCCTTTGTGGCTGCTGGCGTCGTTCGTTATCTGCATTGTGGGTGGCTACGTTTGGGGTTTGGTCATGTGGCGCATGCTCGAACGCTTACAGATACGTTTTGGCCCCAAGTAACCCGACGCCAGTCAAATCCGCCGCAAACGGTTCAGCAGAAGCTCACCAAAGATCTTTGCAAGAACTCTCCAGGACAGGCCGTAGTCTCTCAGCGTTCAACGGCGCTGTAATCGGAGGCATTTAATTAGACCTAGAGGGAGCATTCTTTGGCCTTTCGGAGCGGGTGTTGGTGCTATTCCTGGGGGTTGCTGGGTGCCTTTGTCGGAGGTGTGGTCGGCGGGGCAGGAGGCGTGCTGAAGGGCGCAGCTACAGCCGCTGGGTGTTCTGCAATCGGGGCATATGGGTCCACAGTCCCGTAAGTTCGAGGCACTATGACTTTGTTGATCGCTTTTGCATGCTTCATCTTTCTGCTGTTGTTCTTAGTCATACATGGCAGTTTTGCAAAGAACCGGTGGGGAATAAACCTTGACCCAGTACGCTGTTCTCATTGCGGTACACCGCTACCAACCATTAGGAAGCCTACGTCTTTTAGGCAGACGCTATGGGGAGGCAGTACCTGTAGCGTATGCGGAACTGAAGTGGACAAGTGGGGACGAGAGGTAAACAAGAGCGCAGTCCGTTCTTAGAACCGATACTGTATGGCCAACCTGCGCAGTGGAAATTTAGCAAATCTGCTCCCCAAGTAATGGTGTGCTTGGCGTTATAGGAGACAACTATGGGGCAGAGAACACGTGTGGTGTTCATCAACGGAGTCTGTATCTGGGGAGGCCTCATGTTTGTGCTCTCCTCAATCCAGCTCTTTCGAGACACTACGAATCCATCACTACGGATTAAGCTAGTTATCCATGCAGCGATATGTGGACTGACTGGCTACTTGTTCGGCATACTCTTATGGAGAAATCTGGAGAAAAGGCGACGACGCTAGAAAGAGTTGTTGCACGCTGGTGTACTGGAACGGCAAACCCTTGCTGATCCGGGCCAATGGCGCTACCCACTTCGAACATGCGGACTGGCTGGGCACCATACGGATGCGCACCGGGCCTACCGGCGCGGTCGGGTCCGGGTTCTCGTCGCTCCCCTCAGAGGAGAAAATCAGCATGGTGCGGGTGCTGCGAAAAAAGCAGCAACGGAGGGAACCGCCGCGCATCGGTTCACGTAAGAGCAAGGGGAAATCGTATGCGGCGTCTGTTTTGTAACGGATAGGCGTTTGTGTTGTGAGGGTTTAGATGAAGTTTGCCGCTGGGGCGCTTTTGTTGGTTTTTCCTGTGTTGTCCGCTGTAGCCCAAAATGCCGGGACACCTTCCAAGGTTGCTGCTGAAGGAGCTTCTGCCTGCCGGGCGCGGGAAACAGCTCTGACGGGCGTGGTGCGGGACAGCACGGAGGCGCTGGTGCCGGGGGCGGCGTTGACGCTCGACGGCGGCCGCAAGGCGACCAGCGGGGCGGATGGGCGGTTTCGCTTCCCTTGCGTTGGGGGTGGCGCGCACAAGCTGGACATCCATGCCGAAGGCTTTGCAGACGACACGCTGTCGGTGACGCTGCCGCGGACGGCGGAGATGCAGCTGGTGCTGCAGCCGGCGTCGGTGCAGACCAATGTGGAGGTGACGGCGGACGACCAGCCATTGCTCGACCCGAACGCCACTGGAGCGACGCACACCATCTCCGGCAAGGAGTTGCAAGGGCTGGCCGACGATCCGGATGATTTGCAGCGCGAACTGCAACAGATGGCGGCCACGATGGGCGGCAACCCGAGCAATGTGACCTTTGCCGTGAACGGTTTTCAAGGCTCGACCAAGCTGCCGCCGAAGAGTTCGATTGCGTACATCAAGGTCAACCCGGATGTGTACTCGGCGGAATATCGCGAGCCGCCGTTCGGTGGCGGACGCGTGGAGATATACACCAAACCCGGCCAGACGGCGTTCCACGGTGCCTTGTTTGCGACCAACGGCAGCCCTTGGGAGAACGCGCGCGATCCGTTTTCGACAAGCAAAGCGGCGATCGGCAAGCAGCGTTACGGCTTTGAACTGAATGGGCCGATCACCAGGCAGGGATCGGATTTTTCGGTCACTCTGGAGCACCGGTCGATCGACAACTTCGGCGTGGTGAATGCCATTACGCTTGACGGCAACGGCAATCCGGCGAGCACGACGGCCAATGTGCCGACGCCGCAACGGTTGTGGGTGGGCGAAGCGCGCGCCGACTGGCAGCTGGGCGCGAAGAACACCCTGATTGCGACCTATGATGCCAACGTGAACAGCCTATTGAATGTGGGCGTGGGCGGCACCAATCTCGCGGAAACGGGCTACACCAGCGGGCAATACGAGCATGTGCTGCGGGTCGCGGATATCACGACCTTTTCGCCGCACCTGATGCATGAAAGCCATGTGGGTTTTCGCTGGGATGGGGAAAACGATTTGCCGTCCTCGACGGCGCCGCAGGTGCAGGTGGCGGGCTCGTTTACCGGCGGTGGATCGACGCTGGGGCCGCAACAGTTGCACGAGCTCGATGTGGAGGTCGATGACGATGCGATTTTGACCACCAAGGCGCACACGCTAAAGTTCGGTACGCAGCTGCGTGTGGAGCGCGAGCGGGACCAGCTGACAACGAACTTCAATGGGCAATATGCCTTTGGGGGCGGCGTGGCGCCGGTGCTTGACGCGAACAATATGGCCATTCCCGGGCAAACGGAAACCATCACGGGGCTGGAGCAATACCGGCGCGCGCTGGTCGGTTTGCCTGGGGGCACACCCACCGCGTTCAGCAATGTGGCCGGCACGCCGACCGTGAACTTTACCCAGGTGCGGGATGCGTTTTATATCCAGGACGACTGGAAGCTGAGCCATGGCGTACAAATCTCCGGGGGCATGCGGTATCTGTTCATCACCGCACCCGAGGTGTTGAACGGAGCGACGCCGCGTGTGGGCATTCTTTGGTCGCCCACGAAGAAGGGCACATGGACGCTGCACGCGCATGAAGGGCTGTTTACGGGCTTTTACGGCACCTCGGATTATGCGGAGGTGCAGCGCGAAGATGGTGTCCATCGTGTGACCAGTACGGTGTACAACCCCCTGTTCAATGATCCGTTCACCGGCACGACGCCGATTCGCAGCTTGCGTACGTTTTCACCGCATCTGTCATTCACAACGTGGTCGGCTTTCAACGTGGGTGGGAGCTACAACTTTCCGCACGGCTGGAATTTCTTTGGCGATTACATTTTGGGCCGCTTATGGAACGACACGCGGTCGCTGAACATCAACGCCCCGCTCAACGGCGTGCCGACAGGACCACGAGCCGGGGGCGTGCCGAATCTTAATGTTTTGCAAGTGCAGAACAGCGGTCAAGGACATGTCGATGTGGAGTTCGCTGGCGTGGAGCAGCATTCCATCAAACGCGTTCAATTGTTTTTCGGCGGCGTGCGTGTGAACCAGATCGACGACACCAATGACGATCTGTTTTTCAGTCCACAAAACTCGTTTTCGAATGCCGGGGAGTTTGCCCGCCGCAGCACACAGCCCGCTTTCCAGGTCTTCGGCAACGGCACCTTCACCCTGCCGGAAAAGGTGACGTTGAGCGGGGATTTCCACGCCGGCGGACGGCAACCCTTCAACATCACCACGGGTTTCGACAACAACGGCGACGGTAACTTCAACGACCGGCCGCAGTACGCCGCGGTGGGAACGCCGCAAGCGGTGCCCACGCCCTACGGCCTGCTGGTGGCCACCGGCGGCACGGGGGTGTTTCCGCGCGACCAGGGCGTGATGCCGTGGACGTTTTATCTGGACACCAATATCCAGCGCGCATGGACGCTGACCCGCAATCCAAAAGCCGATCACCAACAGGTGGTGACGGTAAACCTCCGTTCATCGAATCTGCTGAACCACACCAATGTGACGCAGGTGGGCGGGGTGTTTGCGTCGCCGCTGTTCGATGTGCCGTTCGCGGCGGATAACGGACGGCGTGTGGAAGCGGGGGTGCGGTACGCGTTTTGAGGTGTGACTCGTGCCACCAGCTAAGCTGCTGGGGTTGGGTCCAAAAATGGCCTGTATTGGGTACTCCGCTGGTTGTAGGTCCTTGATACCGTCAGGCGATGCAATCGCTTCGGCTCTGGTTTAGAGTCAAATATCAGAACTGGGGTAAGCCGCTACGTCTCCGATTGCTCAACTCACGATTGCGATTCTGACTGCATTGACGCCGACGGTTGCTGTTTTTATCGGGATTCTTATGCAGCGCCAAGACAGCCGTGAGGTTCGGTCAGAAATGGTCAATCTACGCAACCAGGTGCACTCTGATCTACTTATGATTCACGAGCGAGTGGCTAAAGTAGAGGCCCGACAAGGGCAGTAAGCCTTGGGTACCGGTTCCCAGAGTTGAACACCGTTTCAGCATAAAGGAGCCTGCACCCGTAAGCCTCCCCTGCTAGGCTTGAAGGTCTATGAGTGCTGAACTTCCAAAGGCGTATGACCCTGCCGCGATCGAAGAAAAATGGGCGAAATACTGGATTGAAGAGCAGGTTTTCGCGGCGGAAACGCCCGAACAGCTACATTCTGCGCGGAAGAGCTTTGTGCAGTTGTTGCCGCCGCCCAATGTAACCGGGCGGCTGCACATGGGCCACATGCTCAACCAGACGGAGATGGACATTCTGGCGCGCTGGCATCGCATGCTGGGCGAGCGCAGCGTGTGGGTGCCGGGCACCGACCATGCCGGCATCGCGACGCAGATGATGGTGGAACGCCAGCTTGCCGCGGAGGGTGGGCCTTCCCGTGCGGAGTTAGGCCGCCAAGCATTCACGGAACGCGTGTGGCGCTGGAAAAAAGAGTACGGCGGCGCCATCACCGAGCAGATGCGGCGCTTGGGAGCGTCGGTCGATTGGACGCGTGAATACTTCACGATGGATGAAGGCCTGAGCCGCGCGGTGCGCGAAGCCTTCGTGCGGCTTTGGGAGCAGGGGCTGATCTATCGCGGGGCGTACATCGTCAACTGGGACCCGCAGCTGCAAACCGCGGTGTCGGACCTGGAGGTGGAAAACGAGGAGCGCCAGGGCAAGCTGTACCACATCCGCTACCGGCTGCTGGAGGGAACAGGCTCCATTGTGATTGCGACGACACGCCCGGAAACGATGCTGGGCGATGTGGCCGTGGCCGTCAACCCTGAGGACGAACGCTACAAGGGGGCTGTCGGCAAGGTACTTGTACTGCCTTTGGTGGGCAGAAGCATCCCCGTGATCGCCGATAGCTGGGCGAATCCGGAGTTCGGCACGGGCGCGGTAAAGGTAACGCCCGCGCACGATCCGAACGACTTTGCGATCGGCCAACGGCACGGGTTGCCGCAGCCAAACATCATGGATGAACGCGGGCGTATCCGGCTGGAAGGCTCGCCATACGACGGGATGGACCGGTTCGCGGCGCGGGAGCGGATTGTGGCGGATCTCGAAGCCGCGGGCGCGCTGGTGGCGGTGAAAGACCATGCGATGGTTATTCCGGTAAGCCAGCGGACGGGCGCAGTGATCGAGCCGCGGTTGTCGATGCAGTGGTTTGTGGCGGTGAACAAGCAGCCCGTGGCGGCGAGTGGGGCCGGCGCATCGGATAAGTCGGTTGAATCTACTAAGGCGGGTGAACCGGGCGAGTCGGATAACTCGATTGCGGCAAAGGCGATCGCCGCCGTGCGCGAAGGGCACATCGGCTTTACCCCGGACAACTACGGAAAGATTTACTTCGAATGGATGACCAATCTCCATGACTGGTGCATTTCGCGGCAGTTGTGGTGGGGGCATCGCATTCCGGCGTGGCACTGCGCGGCGTGCTCCGAGATCACTGTGGCGCGGGAAGACGCGACGGCGTGCCGGCATTGCGGCAGCGCGTCTCTTATGCAAGAGACCGATGTGCTGGACACCTGGTTTTCTTCCGCGCTGCTGCCTTTCAGCGTCCTTGGGTGGGACGGCAGCGGCACGTTGACACCCGATCTGGCCGCGCTGTACCCGACCGATCTCCTGGTGACCGGGTTTGACATCCTGTTTTTCTGGGTGGCGCGCATGGTGATGCTCAGTTGCCACCTGATGGCCGATGTGCCCATGGCCGATGGCAGCCAACGGCCGTTGGCCGCGTCGGTTCCCTTCCGCAATGTGTACATTCACGGGCTGATTCGGGCGGCGGACCGGCAAAAGATGTCGAAGACAAAGGGCAACGTCATCGATCCGATCTCGATCATCTCGCAGTATGGAACAGATGCGGTGCGGTTTACGCTGGCGTCCCAGGCTTCGCCGGGGACAGATATCGCCTTTTCGGAAGGGCGGACCGAGGGTTATCGCGCGTTTGCAAACAAGATCTGGAACGCAGCGCGCTTCTTGGCGATGAATGTGGAGCGTGGCCGCGCCGCAGGGTATCGCGTGGCGCTTCATTCACCTTTGGCCGTCGACGGGGAGTTCACCGGAAACGGAGGCGCCGATGTCGCTGCTGTTCCTGCTGCTGTCGCTGCTGCCGTTCCCGAGGGAACGCCGCTCGAAACACGCTGGATCTTTGCCCGTTTGCACGCAGTGAGCGCCGAAGTCGCACGGACGTTGGAAAACTATCGCTTTGATGAAGCGGCCAATGCGGTGTACCGGTTTTTTTGGGGCGAGTTTTGCGATTGGTACCTGGAACTGTCCAAGGAGCGTTTGCAGTTCGAAGCTGAGCGCAACGAAGCGACGGCACTGACGCTGGGGGCGCTGGTATCGGTGTTCGAGGCCGCCTTGCGGCTGCTTTCACCCTTTATGCCGTTCCTTACCGAAGAGTTGTGGCATGCATTGCACGCGCAGCTGGACACCGATGTGCCGGCAAAGTCGATTGCCTTGACCCGATATCCGCAGCCGGAAGACTTCGCGGCGGACGCGGCGAGTGTGGAAGCCATGGACCTGCTGCAGGAGCTTGTGGTGACGGTGCGCGGGCTGCGGAAGGAGCTCGGTGTGCCGGAAAAGGAGGCAGTGGCAATCCAGGTCTATGGGTCCAACCGGGTGGCGGCGCTGGTGGATGCGCATGCGGACCTGCTGGCCCGTTTGGCTCGGGTGCGCGGGGTGGAGTTGTTGAGCGAAGTGCCGCGAGGCAACGGTGCGCGCGCGACCGCGGCGTTCGATGTGGCGGTGGTGTACGAGCGGCAGGTAGACGTTGCGGCGGAACGGGAGCGGTTGCAAAAGGAGTTGGCGCGGCTGGAAAAAGGCTTGGGTGCCGCGGAAAAGCAGTTGGGTAGTGAGAGCTTTCTGGCCAAAGCGCCCGCACACATCGTGGACGGATTGAAAAAGCAGGCGAGCGAAACACGGAGCTTGCAGGAAAAAGCGGCAGCAGCACTGGCAGCGTTGCCGCCGGCGTAGGTCGATCTTCGAAGCTGGGCGACGAGGTCCTCCGGAGGTGCGATCTTCGGCGCTGCTGACACCCTTTGGCGAGAAGCTGCAAGGCATGGGGCACCCGGGGGCGGGGTTGGCGGCGTCTTACCGGCGAGGAGATACACGATGGCAATTCAGAAGACAACGCACCCCGGTACGGAACAGGATGTGAACTCGGCCGATATGGATCTTGAGCCGAGTATGAATCCGCAGGATTCCTACCGTGCCGATCCCGAGCTTTACAACAACAGCGACGGCGCGCAAACCGCAGGCAATCGTTCCTTTCATTCCACCGCAGGATCGGACAACCAACCCAAGTCGATCGACGAAGGTACAGGGCTGACGGAGTCCCGGCATGCGCAGGTGCCCACGGGCGACGCGCAAGGCGTTACGAACAGCCCGGGCGCGCGGGAGCGGGAAACGCAGGAAAAGGTAATCGGGAAGTAGTCTGCTGCTGGTTTTGTGGGCTTGCCGGTGGGAAAACGCAGATTCCCTTCGGGAATGACAAACAATAAAGGGATCTGCAAGTTTGCAGATCCCCTCTTATTGTGCGGTTGCTTGGATGTTCCCTGCTTCGTGCGGAAGTTAGTCGCCGCGGTTGCCGGAGTTGCCGCGTAGCCCGGCACCCATGCCGCGGTTGTTGGCCTCGCCGCGGTTCAGGCGGCGGCTCGTTTCTTCCTTGGCGATGACATCGCGCTCGTCCCCCTGCGGCTTGGTGTGCGGGGCGGCGCCGGTTTCGTGCGCAGCGGGTGAATGGGCATGGGCCCCGCCCGGAACGGCGTTTTCCTGTCCGAGAGTGTGGGCGTCGTTTTCTTTCATGGCCTCCTGCGAGGCCTTGCTGCTGTGCGTGTGTTCAGTTGACATGCGTTACTCCTTACCCTGCTCCGCCTGGTTTTCAGATGGGGCGGAGGGTTTTTGTGTTCCATTGTTGTGATCGATAGCCGTATTGACGGGCTCGTCACCGAAATCGCGAGCACCGTATTCGTAATCGACGCCACCGTCGGTGTCCTGCGGGACCTCGGGTTGTTTGGTGCGCTCTTCGACATCGAGGCCCCATCCCTGCTCATGGGCGTACTCGCCGGCAAGCCCGCGGCTGTGTTCGCCAAAGCCGCGGGGCTCCGGTGCGCGTTGCTTTTGTGTGTCCTCTGCTGCCATGCACAATCCTCTCTGCGTAGGATGCAGGCTCAGCGGTTGCCGCTTGCAGGATGATGTCGGGAACCCGCGGATGGCATGCACTAGAGCGGTTTACCTGTAGGTATACCGTGTCATCTCGACCGAAGCAGACAGTTTCATCGTCTGCGCAGTGGAGAGACCTGCAGTTTGCCGTCTCCGACAGCAGATCCGTTAGGGTAATACCGGGAAAAAGCAAGAACTTCTGTATACCTGCTACCACTTTGCACTAGCCTTTGGCCGGTTGCGCGGTATCGGGCGACAAAGCTTCCTGCTCGACTGCGATTGCGACATTTTCATGCTTGATATCGAGCCGAAGACGGCTGTACAGGCTCATGTAGATGTTGGCGATCCAGACAGAGGCAAACCAGGCGATCAGATAGCCGCGCCAACCGGTGTAGAGCAATTGAAACTGGAATAACAGCAGCGCCAGCCCGCACACGTAATGCGAAAAACAATACTCGCAGGTGAACAGATAGAACACTTTTCGCACTGGCAACTGGCGTGCCTGTTGGCTTTGCCGCTTGCAAAAATCGCGCGGCTCGCGAAAAACCTCCTCATGCGTGACGGTCCAGGTGGCGCAGGCGATAGGCAGCGCGAGCAGGAGGAGGATGCCGGCTTGATGGGTGAGCGGGATAGCGAGCGGCACGGGCATGCGGGTGTTCTCAGGGGAAGCGGTCTGCGACGCAGCACGATCTTCGGTTCAGCATTGGATGCGGACTGCGCCGGAACGACGCGATAGCATGGCAGAATGATTTCGGCTCGGCTTGACGATGGCGATACAGCTGTGGACCATTCCACGGCAGGAACAGGCCACTCAACGGCAGGTGCGGGCGGTTCGGCGGTCAAGCTCGCCACGGCAGGCACCATCGACGTGGCCGAGGTGAACCGGGCGGTCCGCGACACGCCCTGGGGTGGGCGGGTTGTGCATCTGGCAGAAACGCCGTCAACCAATGACCTGGCGCTGGCGGCGGCGCAGAACGGCGCGAAGGCAGGCGGTTGGGTGGCCGACGCGCAAACGGCGGGGCGGGGGCGCGGCGGCCACAGCTGGCATTCAGCACCGGGCGACGGCCTGTATGTCAGCGTGTTGTGCACGCCGCAACTGCCGGCATCGGCTGCTGATCTGTCGCTGGCAGCAGGGCTGGCCGCGTGGGAGGCCATTTTGGCCGTGAGTGGGCTGCGAGTGGACATTCGCTGGCCCAACGACCTGATGACCCGGCCAGGCAGCGAACGCGGCGGAAGCCGAAAGCTGGGCGGCATTCTGGTGGAAACAGCGGCAGCGCCGGCGGGCAAGAGCGAGGCCGCGGGGCAGAGTGCTGAAGGACGGAGTTCTGAGCCGGGCGGCACAGCCCAGAGCGCCATGCTGCGCTATGTTGTGATCGGCATCGGTATCAACGTCGGGCACCAGGGCTTTCCCGCTGAACTAGGTGGCATGGCGAGTTCGTTGCGGCTGGAAGGATGGCAGCTTCCCGACCGGCAGCGGCTACTGATCGCGCTTCTGCAGCAGCTCCATACCCATGTGGGGGAGTTGGAAGAGCGATATGCCGAGGGACCGTCGATATCTGACACCGCGCCCGGCACCGCGCCCGGCTCCGCGTCCAAGACCGCGTCCAAGATTGGCGCCGGCATGAGGACGAGGCTAGAGCAGGCGTCGACCTGGCTGCGGGGCAAGCGGGTCCGCGTGCCCGAGGAGGGCGGCTATACTGGCACGACGGCCGGGCTGGACCCGAGCGGTTTTCTGCTCGTCGAAGGCGATGATGGCGTGCGCCACAGGGTGCATGCGGGCGGCGTACGCGAGCTTTAACGGCGCTGCGCTTTACGCCATGGGCGCGTACGCAGCTTTGACGAGCTTGTGTCCGGGAACGGCAGCTATCTGTGGCAAAAGGAGAGGGCAGCGTATGTTGCTTGCCTTGGATGTCGGAAATTCAAACACCGTCATGGGGCTTTTTGATGGCGGCGTGGGCGGCGGGCCGGCACGCGTGGTCGCCGATTGGCGCATCACCACGCCCTACAAACAAACGCCGGATGAGATCGGCGTGTTATTCCAAACGCTGTTTGCCCTGCGCGGCTTGAAAACGGATGCCGTGACCGGGGTGGCGATCTCTTCGGTCGTTCCTCCCCTCGATGCAAGCCTGCGCCGTATCTGCGAGGTCGCCTTCCGGACCAAGCCGCTGTTTGTGGAGCCCGGCGTGAAAACGGGGCTGCCCATCCTGACCGATAACCCCAACGAGGTAGGGGCGGACCGGGTGGTGAACTGCGTCGCCGCGTATGATCTGCTCGGCGGCCCGACGGTGGTGGTCGACATGGGTACGGCGACCACGTTTGACGTGGTGTCGCGCAAGGGCGAGTTTCTGGGCGGGGCGATCGCACCGGGGCTGGGAATTTCAGCAGAAGCGCTGTTTGCGCGCGCCGCTCGGCTGACCCGCGTAGAAATCAAGAAGCCACCGAAGATCATCGGCACCAACACAACCGACAACCTGCAAATCGGCCTATATTACGGCTACATCGGGCTGGTGGACGGGGTGCTGGAACGCATGATCGCCGAGCTGGGGCCCGAAACCAAAACCGTGGCCACCGGTGGCCTGTCGAGCTTGATCCTGGCCGACTGCAAACACGTGCAGCGCGTGGAACCGATGCTGACGCTGAACGGATTGCGTTTGATCTGGGAAAGAAATCAGGAGCGGCTGCGGAGGCGGTGAGGCGGATGGGGCCAGAAGCTTGGGGCCAAAAGGTTGAGAGTAGACGAGGCTTCCCCGTGCTCCCTATGCCTGCCGTTTCGTTCCGGATGCTTGCGCTTTTATGAACTATTTCGAATATTTCAGCGAGGTGGAAGCGCGCTTCACGGAGCGGCGCGGATCGTTGCTGCTGCTTTCCACGCTGGATTGGGCGCTGATCGAAACCTGGCGCGCGGCCGGGGTGCCGCTCGCGGCGGTGCTGCGTGGTATCGATGCAGCCTTTGACCGCTATGAAGCGCGCAAACGGCTGGCAAAAGGCCGGCTCGGCAAGGTGAATGGGCTGGCCTGGTGTGCGCAGGCAGTGATGCAGGCCGCCACGGAGATGGCCGATGCCGCCCTGGGAACGGCCGTTGCGCCGCAAACAGCCCAGGATTCCGGGTTTGAAGGAAAGCGGGTCGCCCACTTTCTGCTCAGCAATGCTGACGCATTTGAGGCCGCTCCGGTAGAGGCAAACGGGATCGAAGCGGCGCGGCCGGCGTTGGCACAAACGGCGCACCGGCTGCGGACGCTGGCAGCGGAGGTGCTGGCCGGGGCGCATCCGGCGTTGGAAACCCTCGACCGCACCTTGACGGTGTTGGAAGAACGGGTGCTGGCCGCCGTGGTCGCCGCAACGCCCGAAGCCGAGCTGCTGCACCTGCGCGAGGCCGCCGAGCAGGAGCTACAGCCGTTTCGCGCTCGCATGGGCGCGGTGCAGGCTCGGCAGGTGCGTGAACAGTTCGTGCAAAAACGGCTTTTTGCCATGCATGCGCTTCCACGGATGAGCCTGTTTTACATGCCGCTCGAAGATGAAAACGGGAAGGACGCACAGGCGTGACCATGGATTTTTCCGACGGCGGACCCGAGCCTTTGCGGCTGGAAAAAGCCGTGTACGGTGGTGATTGCCTGGCGCACAACAAAGCGGGGGCGGTCCGTTTCGTGTCTTTCGGCCTGTCGGGAGAGCTGGTCGAGGTGAACGACCCGGAGCCGCAGACCGGGGCTGGCTTGGACGTCTCGGGAGCTTCGGGGTACGGGCCTGAAGAAGCGGCTCCGCTTCGCGTATTGAAGCGCTCGCCGGAACGCGTGGTGCCGCCGTGTGTGCATTTCGGCCGATGCGGCGGCTGCCAGTACCAGATGGCAAGCTACCCGGAACAGCTACGGATGAAAGAGGCGATCCTGCGTGAAACGCTGACCCGGGCCGGCGTGGACGAGCTGCCGCCTGTGCAGCTTTGGCCCTCGCCGGAGCCGTATGGATACCGCAACCGAATACGGCTGCGAATCCGAGCAGTCAACGGCAGACTGCTTGTGGGCTACAGCGTTCGCGGCACGCAGGAGTTCTTGCCGATCCGGATGTGTCCGATCGCGGCACCGCTGCTATGGCGTGCGGCAGAAGCGCTGCTTGGCCTGAGCACGACTCATCGCGAAACGAGGCGCCTGCTCACTTCAGTGGACGAGCTTGAGTTGTTCTGCGATAGGGATGAAACGCGGTTGCAACTGGTGCTGCTGTGCGCGGGCAAGCCGCAATCGGTGGCCACGCGCGCCTTCGCGGCGGCAATGGACGCCCTGCACCGCCAATGCCCCGCGTTGACGGGTGCGGGTCTCGTGCAGCTCGACCCACGTTCCGGCCGCATGCTGGAGGCAGGCGCTGCGTGGGGAACAGCAGGGCTGCCCTACCCTGTCGCGGACGAAACGTATTGGGTGGCGCGGGGCGGGTTTTTTCAGGTGAACCGGTTTTTGCTGCCCACGTTGGTGGATCTGGTCTGCGACGGTCGCCAGGGTGGCATGGGGTGGGATCTGTTTGCGGGGGTTGGCCTGTTTTCCCGCGTCTTGGCCCGCGCATACGGCATAATCACAGCCGTGGAGGCGAACCCAGTGGCTGCCGGCGAGCTTCGGCGAGCGCTGGAAAAGCTGAACGCGTCGGCAAAATTGAATAAGACGGGCGAATCGAGCCCGCAACACCGTGCCGTGCAGGCAACCGTGTTGGATTTTCTGCGCGGCGCGGCGCTGCAGCGCGAACGTCCGGAGCTGGTGGTGCTCGATCCACCTCGCGCAGGCTTGGGTGAGGAAGCAGCGCGGCTGCTTGCGCAGCTGCAACCGGCAAAAATCGTATATCTATCCTGCGATCCCACCACGCTCGCGCGGGACCTGAAGGTAATGACCGCTTTGGGGTATACCCTGACCGCGTTGCACCTGATAGACCTGTTTCCACAGACGTTTCACCTGGAAACTCTCGCCGTGCTGGAGCGCGGCCGGGAACAAAGCCGCGAGGCCACCGGATAACGTCGCGTTGGGCCTTGGGGAACGCTCGCCATGACGGCTCTCGGGGCTGCGACGTTCTGGATGAACGACACGCCAGCTGTGGAGCCACTGCGGGCGCGCCGTTTTCCTCTGCTCGGGGCCGCGCTGGCCTTTGCCGCAGGCATCCTGCTGGCGCGGCAATGGCATGAACCGGCATTTTTAGCCTTTTCCGTTGCCGGCTTGCTGGCGCTGGCGAGTGCAGCGGTTTCAAGGCAGGCTGCCGTGGCATGGGCTGCGGTGCTGGCCCTGTGGGTTGGCGTGGGTTGCTGGTGCGCGCAGGTGCAGCCGCCCGCGGTTCGCCAAACGGCGTTGAGTCGCTATGCCGACGGCCTGAGCCGGACCGTGCGGGGCAGGGTCACCGCCGTCCACGCACTCCATCCAGCGGAAAAAAACACCGCAGCACCGTCCATCAGCAAAATAACTGACACCCCTTGGCTCGTTGAACCGGGCGGTTGGGAAGGCGAGGCGGGCGACCCCGGGTCCACGGTCGACCTGGCCGTTGACGCAGTCGAGCAGGTGACACCGGACACCTCCGTGCTGCAGCCCGTCGCGGGCGGCGTGCGGATGACGCTGCTCGGGCACACCGCACCGCTCGGTTGCGGCGATGTGGTGGAGGTGCCGCTGCGTTTGCGCACTCCCGAGGTGTACCGCGACCCCGGCGCGTTCTCCTATGCGGACTGGCTGTCGGGGCAAGGCATCGGCGTGAGTGCCAGCGCCAAGGCCAGCCAGCTGAAGCGAGTGCGAGCCGGGCCGGGGACGCTGCCATGCCGTTTGCAACTCACCCAGCGATGGGCAGCCGGCAAGCTGGAAGCCCTGCCCCACGCGCCCATCATCCGACGGCTCCCCGGCGTACTGCGGCTCACACCGGACGATGCGGCGATGCTTGCAGCCATGCTGTTTGGTGACCGGAGTGCGCTCACCACCGAACTGCGCGCCGGCTTCGAACGCACAGGCACCTTTCATTTATTTGTCGTCTCCGGGTTGCACATCGCTCTATTTACCGGTGTGCTTTTTTGGGCGCTGCGACGAGCAAAGTTGCCGGAAGTTCCCGCCGTTGCGCTTACGGTAACCCTGGCCTTCGGCTATGCCTTGCTCACCGGCTTCGGCGTACCGGTGCAGCGCGCGCTGGCGATGAGCAGCGTGTACCTGATTGCCCGCGCACTGGACCGGCAAAGCTCCGGCTTGAATGCGCTGGGAGGCGCGGCACTCCTCATCTTGATCTTCGATCCGCGGGCCTTGTTCGAACCCAGCTTCCAGATGACTGCGCTTGTAATCCTCGCCGGCGCCGGCCTGGGCGCTCCCGTCGCCGAACGACTCTTTGCACCCTGGCAAAGCACACGCCGGCAGCTGGATCTTGTGGAACTCGATGCATTTCTTCCCCCGCGCGTGGCGAGCCGGCGCGTGCGGCTGCGGCTTTGGGGCGCACTCTGCCGCGATCTGTTTGGCTGGCGCCAGGCCGGGCGTTTGCCGGTGCTCGTTCTGCACGGATGCTTGATCCTGGCAGAAACGGCGCTGGTTTCGGGGGCGATCGAGCTTTGCATGGCGCTGCCGATGGCGGTGTACTTCCACCGGGCCGTGCCGCTAGCCATGCCCGGAAATTTACTGGTGGCACCCTTGGCGATGGTGCTGGCCGGGGCCGGATTCGCGACGTTTCTCCTCGGGCTGGTAAGCGCGGGGCTCGCTATGGTGCCGGCCGCCTGTGCCGCACTGCTGCTGCATCTGGTGGGCAGGATCGTGGAA
>CAXTRN010000066.1:14912-17368 GCA_964246645.1 uncultured Acidobacteriaceae bacterium | reverse complement strand
CGCTGCTTGGCGATTATCAAAGCTCGGCCGGTTGCCGGGTTGCTGGAATCCGGGCTGCTGGAATCCAGGCTGCTGGAAGCCCGGCTGTCGGGTTTGCACATCGGTACGCGCATCGGGACGCGCATCGGGCCGTATGGCGGGTTGGGCTACCGCAGGCTGCTGTGCCGGGTTGGGGCGATTCGCGGGCTGGGTAGTGGGCAGCTGTTGGCGATTGTAGAAGTTTGGCCTGTTTCCAGTGGGCGGAACGCCGGGCTGCCGGTTGTAAAAACCGGGACGAACGCTGGACGGAGCGGATCCAGGTTGCGACGGGGAAGCCGGCTGTGTGCCGGAGTAAGCGGGCGTCCCTTGCCGAGTTTCAAGGTTCGGGCGATTGCCCGGCTGCGGCTGGCCGCCTGGCTGGGGGTTCGGTTGCGGGTTCGGCTGGGGGCTGCCGGGTTGCTGAAAGCCTCCCTGCTGCTGGGAACCGGGACGTTGGTAGCCCGGTTGCTGATTGGCAAACCCAGGTTGCTGAAAGCCTCCCTGCTGCTGGGAACCGGGACGTTGGTAGCCCGGTTGCTGATTGGCAGACCCAGGTTGCTGAAAGCCAGGTTGCTGATTCGCGAACCCCGGCCTGCCGGCTGGTTGCGTGGCCCCGGGCTGGGCGGTATTGCTCTGGCGCGCCCCGGGCTGGAAGCCACCCGCACGGTTATCGGGAACGCCGGGCCGCACGCCTGCGGGCACTGCGGAGCGTTCCCCTGTGCCCACAGGTCCGGGATACACCAGGTGCTGGTTGCCGGGCCGGTTGAAGGGCTGCTCCCGTGGGGCCTCGGCGATGCCTCCCTGGGGACCGATGGGCCGGTTGGCGAAAGCCTGGGCCGGCCGGCCGCCGTTGGCCTGGAAGAACTGGGCGCGGTTCGCGGCGGCGTTTAGGCGATTGTCGCGCTGGGCAGCAACGGGCGCGTAGTGGGCTTCGCGATCGGCGGCCAACTCCGCCGGGCGCGGTTGTGCGGTTAGGCCACCACGACCGCCGTTATAGCTGGTGCGATCCATCGGCCGCGGACCGTACTGGCGACCGTCGACCACCACGGGACGCTCATACACGTTGCGCACGCGAGTGATATTCACGTTGGTCACGGCACGGTTGTAGTAGAAATCCCGCCCGCGCCAATACCCGCCGTAATAGCCGGTGCCGACGTAGCCGAAACCATAGTTGATGCCGCCATAGTAGCCGACGTGGGGTCCCCAATATCCACGGTGAAAGCGGTAACGGCCTTCACCGAAACCCCACCAGGGAGGCGTCCAAAGCGCACCGTAGAACGGTGGGGCGCACCAAACGCCAGGCACCCAGTAATATCCGGTGGAAGCATAATTCCAGTAGCCCGGGGTCCAAAGGTCATTGGCGTCGGGCGCGGGTGGCTGGTCGTATTCGGGCAGCGGCGGGGGCGCCTGGTCGGTTTCGGCGATGGCCTGCTCGCCGGCCTCTTCCGCATCTGCGTAACCGTCACCATAGCCATCCTGCGCGCCGGAGGGCGTTTGGCGCACAATGGGCGCGGCCTGATCCTGCCCATACCCACTCCCGGCATACCCACTCTGGCTGTACCCATTTTGGGCGTACCCATAGGCTTGCTCGTTTTGCGGGTAACTTTCTCCGCTGGCCTGCGACGGATAGCTTTGGCTTGTACCCAGCACACGGGTCGACCGGTGATTTGGCTGTGAAGCGGCGTTGTAACCGCCAGCCGATCCGCCCATATAGGGCTGCGCCATGTTGGCAGTGGCAGGGTCCTGCCCATTCTGGGCAACAGCCCCTTGGGTCACGATCGTGGCGGGATTCACTTGGCTTTTGCAGCCGGCGGTGCCCAGCAGCAGCACCCCGGTGCCCGCCATCCCCAGCGCGAGGGAGCGGACCAGCCCACGAGAAGGGTGAGTCCATGAAGTGGCCGGATGACTCTGCTTTGCGCGATATTGACCGTCGTTGCCGCTGTTGTTCATACAATCCTCGTAGCTCGCGCTTTTATTGACCCCGTTCTTCGGAAAAGGACGCGAACGCCAAAGCCGCGCGCCCGATCTTTACACATTTGGGCGTTTGCTGAATGACGCGCCTGCGCTCCGCTGCTGAATGGCGCGTCCGCCCAGCGATACACGCAAGTGGGTACACGCAATTCGGCTGCACGCAATGGGTCAGATGCAAACCTATCGCAGAAGTGACCGTCGTTTTCGCTCAAGTCGCCACACTCTGGTAACTTGAGCGACACGCAAGTGTTATTACCTGGGTTAGGATTTGCCGTAGAATATGTACATGCGCGCCGCGACTCTTAAGCGATTTCGCCATGGCCGCCACGATCGCGGCCGGCCCTGCTGAGCGGCGATCCCTGCGTCGGCCCTGACGGCAGCAAAGCTGCCCCAAAGCGCTGTCCCGGAAGCTGAAGGCACAGCTTTTACGCAGGATGTATCGCATCACCGCGCACCGTGTCCCCGTA
>CAXTRN010000066.1:0-14812 GCA_964246645.1 uncultured Acidobacteriaceae bacterium | reverse complement strand
CTGCCCGTGCGCCTCGCGCCTTCCAAACGAACGACCTAGAAACCCAGGCTGGGAACCGAGAACCGGCAATTTCCAGGAGAACGCCATGACCTTTCGCCCGAATCCATTACACCCCGACACCTTCGCTGCCGCCGCACGCTTGCGATGCGGCGACACGGCCGTGCAATACTTCAGCCTTCCCGCCCTGGAACAGAAGATCGATGGCCTGCAACTGGCGCGTTTGCCGTTTTCTCTGCGCATTTTGCTGGAAAACCTCGTTCGCCGTGAGGACGGCATTACGGTCACAGCCGACGACATCCTTTTTCTGGCACGCTGGGAGCCGAAGGCGGAGCCCTCGCGCGAGATCGCCTACATGCCCGCCCGGGTGCTGATGCAGGACTTTACAGGCGTGCCGGCCATCGTCGATTTAGCCGCCATGCGCGATGCCATGCGGGCGCTCGGCGGAGGGCCCGCCGAGGTTGAGCGCATCAACCCCCTGGTGCCCGCCGAACTGGTCATCGATCATTCCGTGCAGGTCGACGAGTACGGCACAAAGAATGCCTACGATCTGAACGCGGCGCTTGAGTTCAGCCGCAATCGCGAACGGTATGCCTTCCTGAAATGGGGGCAAACGGGATTCCGTAACTTTTCCGCAGTGCCGCCGGGCATGGGTATCTGCCACCAGGTCAATCTGGAATATCTGGCCCGCGTCGTGTTTACGACGGCTCCGGACGCAGACGGCAATGTGCTGGCGTATCCGGACACGCTGGTCGGTACCGACTCACACACCACAATGGTCAACGGCCTGGGGGTGCTCGGCTGGGGTGTGGGCGGGATCGAGGCTGAAGCGGCCATGCTGGGTCAGCCGGTCTCGATGCTGTTGCCGCAGGTCGTGGGTTTCAAACTGACGGGACGGCTCCGCGAAGGCGCGACCGCGACCGATCTGGTATTGACCGTCACCGAAATGCTGCGCAAGTTCGGTGTTGTGGGCAAATTTGTCGAGTTCTTTGGCCCCGGTATCGCGGAGCTGCCGCTCGCCGACCGGGCCACCATTGCCAACATGGCTCCTGAGTATGGCGCCACCTGCGGCATCTTTCCGGTCGATGCCGAAACGCTGCGTTACCTGCAACTTACAGGGCGTTCCGAAAAGCAGATCGCGTTGGTTGAGGCGTATTACCGCGCTCAAGGAATGTTTTATACCCCTGAACTCGCGGAAACCGCAACCGACGCCGAATATTCCGCCCTGTTGTCGCTCGACCTGGCGACGGTGGAGCCGAGCGTGGCCGGACCCAAACGCCCGCAGGACCGCGTGCTGCTTTCGGAAACCCCTGCAAGCTTCCGTAAGGTGCTGCCATCCCTGATCGGCGCCAACGGCAACCGCACCGCCGAGCGCCAAATGGTGCGCTGGGAGGGTGAGGGCGGCCAGGTATCCGCGACGGGCGACGTCACCGCGACGGCAGGGCAGGCGGCTGCCGCCGTTCCGGATGCGGTGGAGGTTCTTCTGACGGAGCATACGAATCCGGCAGAAACGCTCGCGCCAGCGCTCCAGGAGGCGAAGCTGCCGGCGCTGTTTACGCCCAGCAATCGCGTCGAAACATTGCAGTGGAATGACGGTGGTGTGCCCACCGCGGTGTTGGAGCCGATCAAAAGCGTGGCACAGCGCTTTGGGCTCGACCCGGACCGGTATCTGCGTGACGGCTCGATCGTGATTGCCGCGATTACTTCCTGCACAAACACCTCCAACCCTTACGTCATGATGGCTGCCGGCTTGCTGGCGAAAAAGGCCGTAGAGGCTGGATTACGTACACCACCCTGGGTGAAAACGTCGCTCGCGCCGGGTTCGCGCGTGGTGACTGATTATTACAAGCGTTCCGGCCTGCTGCCTTATCTGGATCGGCTGGGTTTTCAGGTAGTCGGCTACGGGTGCACCACGTGTATCGGCAACTCGGGGCCTCTGCCGGAAGACGTTTCGAAGTCGATTGAGGAGCACGGGCTCGTAGCCGTTTCGGTGCTCAGCGGCAACCGTAACTTCGAAGGGCGGATCTCGCCGGAGGTGCGTGCGAACTACCTGATGAGCCCGCCCCTGGTCGTGGCGTATGCGCTGGCCGGGCATATCGAACATGACTTCGAGGCCGAGTCGTTGGGGCGCGGTCACTACGGCGCACCCATCTATCTGCGCGATATTTGGCCGACGCAGAAGGAGGTCGCCGACGCCGTGCATGCCTTCATCGACGCCGAAATGTTTCGTGGGCAGTACAGCACCGTCGCAGAAGGCGACGCGAACTGGCAACAGCTGAAGTTCCCATCCGGCGACACCTACGGCTGGGAGGCTGACTCGACCTATATTCGCAAGGCGCCGTACTTCGATGGGATGACGGCCACGCCGGCGCCGGTGGAGGACATCATGGGCGCTCGCTGCCTCGCCTGGCTGGGTGATTCGGTGACGACGGACCATATCTCGCCGGCGGGTTCGATCAAGGCGAATGGCCCGGCAGGGAAATACCTGACCGAGCATGGCGTTTCACAGGCCGAATTCAACTCTTATGGATCGCGCCGCGGCAACCATGAAGTCATGGTGCGCGGCACCTTTGCCAATGTGCGGCTGCGGAACAGGCTGGCGCCCGGAACCGAGGGCGGCGTCACAAGGCTGCTGCTCGAAGGCGCGCATTGGGGCGAGCCGACCAGCATCTACGATGCCAGTGTGGCCTATGCGAAACAGGGTGTGCCGCTGTGCATTCTGGCCGGCAAGGAGTACGGTTCGGGTTCCAGTCGCGACTGGGCCGCGAAGGGTCCGAAGCTGCTGGGTATACGCTTCGTCATCGCTGAAAGTTATGAGCGCATCCACAGGTCCAATCTTGTGGGGATGGGGATTTTACCGCTGCAGTTCCAGACGGGCGAGAGCGCGGAAACCTACGGCCTCACCGGCGAGGAGGATTTCACGCTCGGCAAGCCCGGCCAACTGCGTGCCATGCTCGACTCCGGCTTTGCGAGCGGAAAAAATCTGACCGTGTGCGCGGCCACGCGCGACGGGCAAACGGTTGAGTTCCCGGTGACGCTGCGCATCGACACACCGCAGGAGATCCTGTATTACCAGCATGGCGGCATCTTGCACTATGTGCTGCGGCAATTAGTCGGCAAAGCGTAATGCGGCACCCGGAAAAGGTAAGCGTCTATCCGGGTGCCGGATGCACGACTTCGAGCAAATGGCGTTCGCTTTGGATGGAGCTTACGTATCTCTGAACGTAAATCTGCTCCGGCCGGCGCGGATCAGCGTCTATGTCGATCTTAGGCGACAAAGTGCAAAAGTTATGTCGCTTCGATGTACTCTCGGTGGCAGCAGTTTATGACAGCGTCTACGGCCTGTGCCGTGCCTTGCACTTTTAGGCGCGGCATGGGGCGAAGTGTACGTTGAAAAAGTCTGCCATTACTGCATTTTAAAATGGATTTCGGTTATTGGGCTCGTACTTCATCTCAGGAGCTATCTATGAAGTTATGGTACGCAGTGGTCGTCGTTGCAACGACCATTTCCCCGTCTTTGGCAAATGCCGCTGATATTTGCCCGGCCTATGGCGCCGCCCCTGGTTGTAACGAAGTCATCACAGTAAATGCAGATAGAACTTTTACTGTAACCGGCGTTCCCGTAAATGGGACAAACTACGACGGTTCCGATGATGCGCTGGTCGGCATCGTGAATAACAGTTCAGCTGTCGTTAGCAGTATTTCGCTAAACGGCAATGGTGTGGATATCTTCGGTTTTGATGGAGACGGCATTGATACCTTTGGTTCTCCGGGAAATTCCATCGATGATACCGGCTACGGCGGACCAGATAGTTACTTTACGAATATCTCGGCCGATCAAACGACAGGTCTTGTGAACTTCCTTACTCCGCTCGCTGCGAATGGCGGCAACACTTATTTTTCGCTTGAACAAGCCTTCGATGCTGCGGCCCCGCCGACCCCAGGGCCTGCAGTAACTCCAGAGCCGGGCTCTTTACTCCTTTTCGGCACTGGGGCGCTCGGGATCGCAGGTATGCTGCGGCGCCGGTTTCTTCACGGCGTCTAAGTGCATGCGAGGGGCGAAGAAGATACCTTTTCGAGGTGCTCCTTCGCCTGTCTCGTTGCTGTTTGTTCGGGCGAAGCAGAACCCAGCCGATCCCGGAGGTCAGCAGGCGCGTTTCATTATCAGGCGCATCTCATAACATGCTGCAGGTGCGCGTCGATCGTTTCCAGTCCCGCGTGACAAAGCAGCGCCCGGAAGGGAAAAACGCCGGCGCTGCTTCGGAATTGCGCGGCTAGCGTCTCGTTGAAGTCACCGTCCCGTCGCGCGAACTGACCCCACCAGTTGCGGTGGTTGCCCGGCGGCGCGACAATGGCGTTGCTGAACCAGGTTGCAGGGAAGAGTTCGTGGAACCCAGGATGTTCGTTCAGCCAGGTGTTGCACCAAAGCTCGCGCACCTGCGGCTGCGCGGTGCGCAGATGGGCGATCAGGGCCCGTAACGACGCGGCAAGTGCGGGAAGATCGTCGAAGGGCGACCGTGGCACCATCACGTTCATCATGTGCAGCACGCCGTCGCGCGATGGCGCAGGGGAAAGCCCTACAGCTTTGCGAACGATAGCCGCCACATGGGCGCGATTGGAAAGTTTTCCCAGCAGACCGGGACCATCCGCCAGCCCCGGCCAGCCGAGGTCGAAGGTCCAGCAACCGAACGGACGCAACGGCGGCGGCCCCACATCTTTGGGCAAACGCGCTTCGAGCGTCGGTGTCAGATGTGCCAACACCTGCGCTTCCAGCCGATCCGTGGCCGTTATCGGCGCATCGCGCACCCAGCGGGCAATGGTTGTGGCATGGATCATCCATGCGGTGTCCGCGAGGCCGTCTTCGGCTTCGTGTACGCCGTTCCAAAGGTCTGTAAAACGGTAAAGATCGACGCGTCTCGACAAGGCGATGGGCAGCTCGTCGTTTGGAATCTCGCCGCGTTCCAGCAAAAGCCGCGTGTACCACACGCCCAGCCGAACCATCCCGTGCACATAGCGGCGGCGCGTTTCGATGTCGGGCGTCCACACGGCTTACAACTCCGCGGCGGACGCGGCCAGGCTGCGCCGGCGCATGGCTGCACCGGAAAGGCAGGCCTCCGCGGCTTCTATGCCGGCGAGCGTAGCGCGATCCATGCCTGGACGGCTGGTTTCAAAGAATCGCGGCAGTGCCTCGACGTACCCTGCCACCTCACGCAGCCAGGCCTGCTTGCGCTCATGGATCACGGTACTCGCATTGGTCTTCGGAAGCTGCAATACGAGATGGTCCTCGATGCGGGCAGGGTCGATCAATCCATTCGCAGCCGCTTCTTTGACGGCAAGCTGGAACAGGCCTTCCTTGTCGAGATCGAGTACCGGGTCGCCCTCTACGGCAAAAAATTCAATGCACAGACCGGTTTTTCCGGGCGGCACCATCGTGCCGTTCCAGGTGGCGTAATTCACGACGCGCCCCATCTTCAATTTCGGGTCGTTGACCTCAAGCCAGTTATGCGGAAACAGCGGCTCGCCCTCTGCAAAGAGATACACCAGTGAAGTCGATTTTTTGAACATTACCTCATCCGGCGGCGGTGTTTGCAGGTTTGGGGGCACGGGCGGCTGCAGCAGACGCGTAAGGAGCGGCAAAGGAGCGCTCGAAATGACAGATTGCGCTGAAAGCTCGGCTTCGGTGCCGCTTTGCCGAAAACGAAAGCGATGCGGCTCTTCCCCACACAGTGTGAGGGCGAGCACCTCGGTGTCGAGTAGAAAAGTGACGCCGCTACGACGGCACTCTTCTTCCAGGCGATCGACAATTTGCTGGGTGCCCTTTGCCGGGTGTCGCCAGGTGTCTTGGCCGCGGAACAGGATGTCCGGCTTCTTTTCCGCCGTTTTCCGTTTGTGGCGCAGGAAGCTGAAGCGCGGCACAGATTCGGGGGTGTCCGTGTGCGGCATCTCGGCCGGGGAACGGCCCTCGAATTTCAACAGAAATCCGCGGATGAAAAAGTTGTAAAAGGCGCGGCCATAGCGGAGCAGGTAGAACTCTTCGACCGAACGGGCCAGCCGTGGACCGGGCTTGAGTTGACTGAAAAGGTAAGAGCTCCCCAGATGCGCGATCTGCGCCAGGGACATACCGCGAAACCGACCTTTTGCTGCGGTGTCTTTTTCAAGGATGCGTCCGCCGTACAGGGCTCCGACGCGGTGCGGATATTCGCGATATTCTTCGCCAAGCAAATCCGTCCAAAGCTGATGCACTTCGGGGAATCGGGCATAAAGCTCCTTGCGGCCGAGATCGAGCGAAAAATCACCGTGCCGCACACCACGCATTAGCCCGCCGCAATGCGGTGCGCGCTCCAGCACCACCACCCGCGCGCCCGCCTTGCCCAGGCGATAGGCGGCAGCTAGCCCGCTGGGTCCGGCGCCGAGCACGGCAACATCGTATTGGTTTAGGACCTCTTCCATGTGCGGCATCGTCCTTCGGAGTGGCTCTGCATACGGTTCAGCGCCGGCGCAACGGTCCCGCGAGCATGCGTTCCAATTGCGGAACGGGAATGTCGGGATCGCATGGCAAGCGCAGCAGCTGGTGGATGTCGGCGCCGGGCGCATTAAGGCCATAGATGGCGGTCACTGCGCTGCGAAAATGAGAGCGCACGCACCGCACGCTTGCGGCGTTGATGTCGGCCGGCGTTCCATTGGGATAGGCGAACGTGTCTGCGGCCTTGCCCAGTTCGCGCTCGATACATGCTTTGGAGTCGAGAATTTCGCGCTCTGTTTCTTCCGTCGTTTCCACGCGGGAAAGAATGGGATGCGTGACCGTGTGCGCGCCGATGGCGATGCCGCCTTCGGCCATGGTGCGCAGCTGGTCCCATGTGCACGGCGCGTACGCGGAGGGCAGCGTTTGCGGGTCTTGTGTCGGAAGTTTGGTTTCCAGGGCAGCCAGCATCTGTGTGCGGGTGTGGTTGGGCACGCGCTTCAGCAGCGACCGGAGGCGGTCCGCTGCACCGGGATCTCGGGTTTCAAATACGTGTACCTCGCCCCGGTCGTCGGTGAGTTCCAGGCTTGCACGGTTTGTCCGTGCGAAGTAAAGGCGCACACGGTCCCCCGGCATGGAACACGTCCCGTTGATGAACCCGGTCGTAACGAACAGGGTCGCGGGCAAACCGTGCTTTTGGAGGATCGGGAAGGCTACGTCATGCATGTCGGCATACCCATCGTCGACGGTGATGACGGCGAGATTCGCGATGCTTTCCCTGTGCTGCAACCGGCGGGCAGCTTCTGCAAGGGAAACGGCGGTGTAGTGCCGCGCGACGAAAGCACATTGCCGGTCGAAGTTGCCGCGGTGCTCCGGAGGGAACCGGTGATACATCAAAATACGAATGCGTTCGCGATTCAGCCGTTGAACCAGCTGCATCGCCCCGGACCGGTGCACCGCGAATTGGACGAGGGGCTTCAACATGCTTCAGGTACGGACGGCTCCGGGCAAGGTCGAGCGTTTCGACCTGAAGATTAGCGTTCGAAGCGAGTCTACGATAAGTCGCCATGTGCGTCCCAATCCTCTGGTGCCGGCCACGCCTTTTCCGGGGGAAAAACGGTGGCCGAGCCCTCCTTAAGCTGAAGGCAGAAGCCGGCCTTTGCCGCCAAATCGTACGCGGCGGCGAGCACGGCGACCCAAACGGAGCCGGGTTCCTGCCGATGCACGGCGACGAGCGCGCGGCACAGGCTTGGCGGCAGATGGTAGGCTGCGGCGATCTTTGCCGCTTCTTCTGCGAGTGCTTCTGCCCGGCGCACGGGTTTTGTGCGCCCCAACACTGCCGGTAAGCTGCCGATGGCGTGCAGCAGGCCCAGCAAAAACGCCTGATCGCCGGCCAGCCCCAGAGAGAGCGCCACCGTTCGCGCATAATGCGCGGAGGTGAAGGAGTCCCCGGCAAAGGGAATGGCGCGCTGCTGTTCTTCTCGACACGACGGCGGTTCCGCAAGCGCTTGCCACAGCGCCGCCCGGTCAACCCCGGCAAGGCAGTCTTCGAGCCGTTGCGGCCGGTTGGCTGGGTCGGGGAACTCATCGGCGACCAGGGCAAACAGGCGCAACACCGCGCATGGATCCCGGCCGATCACATCGGCAACAGCCGCGAGATCGAACACGGGTCCGTGCAGCAGCAAACCGAAGTACAACTGCGTGCTTGCGAGCACGGGCAGGCACGCGATGGGCGCCTGCAACCGTTTCACCGTGGCCGGCACAAGGCTCAGCGACGAAGCGCGAACGGCGGTGGGGCCTGTTTGCCCCCGCTTCGCAACTGGCAAGGACCGGCTGTCCGCGTATTTCCCCTCTGTGTATCCGTTATCCATGCGCCGAAAACCCGGACGTCGTGGACGCGACAGCAGCTGTGGGCGGCTTGGAAAGGCTTGCCACGGGCGCACGCCCATGCCACGCGGCAGGCGGCATCTCGATGACCTCGGTGACCCGCATGCCGTAGTTGCCGTCGATGATGACCACTTCGCCGCGTGCGACGACCCGCTCACCGAGCATCAGATCGACCGGCTCCTCGACCTGGCGGTCCAGCTCGACCAGCGACCCTGTGCTGAGTTCCAGCAGTTCGCGCACGGAAAGGTGGCGCTGGCCGAAGCGAATCGTCACGGCCAGCGGCACGTCGATCACGCGGTGCAGCGGCGTTTTTTCCTGGTTGACATCCGGGAAAAGATTATCGTCCCCAGCGGCGGGCATGGGTGGAAGTTGCGCGGGGTCGGCGGCTTGGTCGGCGCTCTGTTGTTCTGCGTTCTCGTTCATCGGCGTTACATCCTTTCCGGTTCGGGGGTGGCCCTGGCAGGAGCACCCAGCTGTGCGGTTTTGCGGTCTCCCCGGCGTACCGGGGTCATTTCGAAGAGCGGATACCTGCCGACGCCGAGGCGCACGGGGGTGTGCACCGCGGTACGCAGGTTCACGACGCTGCCCGGGCGCATGTCGATCAGCTCGCCCACAGAAATGTGCAACCCGGCCAGTTCGGCCGAGGCCACCATTGTGCAGTCGAGCACGCGGTCGCGCAGCCGCAGGGTTGACGCGGTTTCCCGGCCGATGCGACGGGTGGCATCGGTATGGCTGGAGCGGATGAGCGCGTTGCAAAACGCCATGGGCAGCACCAGGCGCATGCCCGCCGTGGTGCTGCCCAACGCAAGCTCAAAGTGCAGTGCAACGACCCGCTCTTCATTCGCAAAGACCTGGCCCACCATGGCGGGCTTCAACGAGACCGAAGGCATCACCGTAACATTGCACGCCTTCCAGGTGCGCTCCAGTTGCACGGCAATCAACTCCGTCACGCTGCGGATGAGCTCTTCGTCGATGTCGGTCAACTCGCGTACCTGGTCGAGCGGATCACCGGAGCCGCCCAGCAGCAGATCGAGCAGCGGAAACAGGAGGGCGCTGTCAAATTTCGCGACGACCCGGCTTTGCAGCGGCAGCAGGGTAAACGGCACAAGGTATGTGCCGGCAGCCAGGGTGGTGACGAACTCCCGCGAGCCGACCTGCTCTACGCCCACAAGCTTTACATCCAGCGGCGAACCGAGAAACAGATCGAGCGAGTGCGACAGGTTGCGCGCAAAGGTATCGTGCATCGTGCGCAGGTGCCGTGTGCTGTCGTTGGAAAGCCGTCCGGCGGAGCGGAAGTTGCAGGGCAGCACCGTGAGCTCGGCGGCAGCGTTGGGTTCAGGTGCGTTCATCGTTTCGGTAGCGGTCATCGTGAGTTCTTTCGGAAGCTGTGCCAGGGGTTGTCCATGAAAGTGAGGTTGAGCGCTTCGTCGAAGGCGTCACCGCGGAAGGTGTCATCTCGACCGGAGGCGCAGCCGAAGTGGAGAGACCTGCAGTTCGCGCGCCCGCAATGCAGATTCCCTTCGGGAGTGACAAAAGAAAGCGTGGCTGGTGCGCATCTGCGTTGCATCAGCGCACCATCCCCAGCGTGCGCACCTGCGTCACAGGTGGAATCTCTGAAGGCGAGATCACAATAATTTTGGGCAGAAACGGTTCCAACAAACGCCGCAAATAAAAGCGCCCCGGTGAGGAACACAGCAGCACCGGCGGCGCACCGCCGATCTCTTCACCAAAGTTATTGCGCAAACTGTCCAAAACACGGCGTGCAACGGAAACCTGCAACGCGCTGGACTGTATCTGGCCGGGTAGCAGGTTGCCGGCACGTGTGCATTCTTCTTCAAGGGCACTGTCGAGTGTGACCACCTTGAGCTCGCCGCCATCGGCCAGCAAGGGCGAGATCAGCGCACGTCCAAGCGACTGCCGTGCGGCTTCCACCAGCGACACGGGATGCTTGTTCACCGCTGCCGCCTCAACCAGGGCTTCAAGGATCGAACCGAGATCGCGAATGGATACCTGTTCGCGCAACAGCTGTTGCAGCACCTTTTGCAGCTCGCCCAGCGTCAGCAGCTTGGGGATGAGCTCTTCCACCAGCTTCGGGTGCGAATCGCTCAAGCGGTCGACCAGGCGTTTCGTTTCGCTGCGGGAAAGCAGTTCATGCGCGTGCTGCTTGATGAGCTCGGCAAGGTGTGCGACGAGCACCGACATCGGTTCCACCACGGCACAGCCCCTGGCGATGGCCTGTGCCTGCAACTCCGGCGTGATCCACTTGGCGGTGACGTTGAACGCGGGTTCATGCGTGTCGAGCCCCGGCAGATCGATGGTGCCGGGTGTGGAACTTACCGCGAGCAGGTTGCCGCGCCGCAACTCCCACCGCGCAATTTCTACACCACGCAGTTGCACCACATATTGGCCTTCACGCAAGCCGACATTGTCGGTGATGTGGATGGAAGGCACCATGAACCCGAGTTGTTGCGCAAGTTTTTTGCGCAGTGCACGAATGCGGTTCAACAGTTGGCCGCCTTGCGCTTCATCCACATAGGCGACCAGCCCTGTGCCGACCTCCAGGGTAAGTTCATCGAGCTTAAGCGCCGCATCGATGGCTTCCGTGACCGAGGGGAGCGCCTTCGCGGCGGACGCTTCGCCTCCCTTGGCATCGGCAATCGCCTCAGCTTCGGGCTTTTTCATTCGGTAAGCGCCATAAAGCAGCCCGCCGCCCAATGCAAAAAAGGCCAGCTTGGGCAATCCGGGAATGAGCCCGAACGCGCACAACACCCCGCCCGCGATCCGTAGCAGCATGGGTTGGCGTATGAGTTGCGCCTGCACGTCGAGCCCGAGGGACTGCTTGGATGCTGCGCGTGTGACCACGATGCCGCCGGCCACCGAGACCAGCAACGACGGCAGGATCGAGACCAGGCCGTCGCCTACCGTGAGGATGGTGTAGGTCTTCAGCGCCTCCGCAAAGGGCACACCCTGCTGAAAAACGCCGATAAGAAATCCCGCAACGATGTTGATGGCGAGAATAAGAATGGTGGCGAGCGAATCGCGCTGGCTGAAGCGGGCCGCACCATCCATTGCGCCGCAAAATTCCGCTTCCTGCGCGACCACTTCACGCCGCGCGCGTGCCTGTTCCTCATTGATGAGCCCTGCATTCAGATCGGCGTCGATGGCCATCTGCTTGCCCGGCATCGCGTCGAGCGTAAAGCGGGCGGTGACCTCGGCCGTGCGCACGGCGCCGTGGCTGATCACGAGGAACTGGATCGCCACGAGAGCGACAAATAGTACAAAACCGACGATGTAATTGCCGCCCACGACAAACTGGCCGAAGGCTTCAATCACGGCGCCCGCAGCGGATGTGCCTTCGTTGCCGTGCAGCAGGATGCGGCGCGTACTCGCCAGGTCGAGCGATAACCGCATCAGGGTCAGCAGCAGAATCAGGCTCGGAAAAACTGAAAACTGCACCGGGCGCAGCACCTGGATCGCCGTGAGCAGCACCAGCACCGAAGCCGCGATGCTAAACGTGAGCAGCAGGTCGAGCACAAAGCTGGGCAGCGGCACCAGCATGACAAACACCATCGCTACAGCGGTCACGGGCACGATCCATTCGCCCGCACCTTTGAGAAATTTGTTCAGGGCTGCGGTATTCATTGCGGCTGCACCACCTCACCGGCCGCATTTTTTGCGCGGCGCCTTTGTTCCTGTTCGCGCAACTCGGCCTGGGCGCGAAAGACCACGACCAGCACCTCAGCGACAGCCTGATACAGCTGTGCCGGGATCGTGTCACCTACCTCCACGCTCTTGTAAAGCGCCTGGGCGAGCGACCTGTTTTCCATCACCGTAATGTTGTTGTCGTAAGCGATCTGTTTGATCTTTTGCGCCAATAAGTCGCGTCCTTTGGCCACAACTTCGGGGGCTGCCATGGCCGGGTCGTATTTCAACGCCACCGCATAGTGCGTCGGGTTGGTGACCACAATGGTTGCCGTGGCGGCGGCTTGCAACGAGCGCCGCTTGCGCATCGCCCGTTGCAGCTTGCGTACCTGGCCCTTGGTGTGCGGGTTCCCGTCCGTCTGTTTGTGTTCCTGCTTGATCTCTTCCTTGCTCATGCGGAGTTGGCTTTCACTCTGCCGCCAGACCAGGCCGTAATCGACCGCCGCCCACGCCAGCAGCACCAACCCCGACTTCCAAACCACGCTGAAGGCGATGGCTGTGACGGTGGAAACAAGGGAGCGGATATCCACGTCGGCCGCCCGCACCAGCTCCACCCAGTGATCGCGCAAGGCATGGACGCCCAGGAGCAGAATGGCCCCGAAAGGAATCAATGACTTGCCCAGGCTGCTCAGACTGGACAGGGAAAAGATTTGCCGGAGGCGGTTGCCCGGGCTGAAGCGCTCAAACTTCGGCTCAAGTGCAGCGGGTGCGATGTTGAGGCCGCCCTGCGCGAGCCCGGCACCGACGGAGAGCAGCATGGCCATCAACAAGGTAGGCACGATCCAGCGCAGCACTTCGATCGCGCTCCAAAACAGCACAGGACCATCGGCGCTGAAGTTGTCGGTGCTCGCACTCGCCAACAAGCTGCTGTAGAAACTGCGCCAATGCGCGGCCATGTCGGTGCTCATCAGCGGCACGGCCGCGGCAATGCCTGCCAGGGCTAAAAGATTCGGCAGTTCACGCGACCGCGCGACCTGGCCCTGTTCACGGGCCTTTTTGCGGCGTTGCGGCGTCGCTTTTTCTGTCTTGTTCGCTTCAGCCATGAGCGGTCACCGGGCCTGCTCCAACAAGCGGCTGGAAAGCTCCATGGAACTCAAAAAGAAGCGGTCCAGCATCGCCGGCCAATACTTCAGCGCGACAAACAGAATGCCGAGGCCGAGCATCGTTTTGATTGGCGTGCCGAGCATCATCAGCGGAGCCTGGGGTGAGGCTTTGCCCAGCAGTCCTAGCACGATGTCTGCAAGAAAAGTCGCGGAAAGCACGGGTGCGGCCATCTGGACCCCAAGCGTAAAAACCTCGCCGCCCGCGTGGATGGCGGTCATCGTGAAAGCACGGGACAGATGTGCAGAGCCGGGCGGCAACAGCAGAAAACTGCGGCTGACGGCGCGTAATAGCCAAAGGTGCACATCAAGCCTGAGAAAGATCAGCATCGCGATCATCTGATGAAAGAGCGCCATCACGGTCGTGTCGACCTGCGTTTGCGGATCGAGGATGTTGATCAGTGAAAAACCCATCTGCGTGCTGAGGACCTGACCGGCCATCTGCACCGCATCGAAGACGAGGTTGGTGGCAATGCCGATGGCCGCCCCAATAAGCAATTCGCTGAAAACCAGCGCCGGCCACGCGTGTAAATCGATATGCGCGAGCCCGGGCGAGAGTGCTGGGAAAAGCAGGAGGCTCGTCGCCACCACGAGGCCGGCTTTTACGCGCGGTGGGATGGCCTGACTGCCGAAAAAAGGCGCAAACAGCATCAAACCGGAAAGCCGTATGCCGACGGTGAGGAACGCGGTGATGACTTGCTGTGCGGTGAGCTGTTGCAGGCCCCAGGCGTTCATCGCAGTACCCCGCGAAAATCTGAAAACAGCCCCACAGTGTAGAGCGCCAGATGCCGCCACATCCATGGCATCAGGAAAAAGAGCGTGACGCCGGTGGCGAGCAGGCGCGGCACCGCGGCCAGGGTTTGGTCCTGCAGCGACGTGAGCACCTGCAGGATGCTGATCACAAAGCTGACGACGATGACCATCAGCAGGATGGGCGCCACCAGGATGGCAACCTCCATCAACATCAACCGGCCCAGGCTCACCACCTGGTCGACGCCCATTATTGAAAGCTCCGCATCAGGGCGCTGATCAGCAAGTGCCAACCGTCCACCATCAGGAACAGCAATAACTTCAGCGGCGTTGAAATGACCACCGGGGGCAGCTGCATCATGCCGACCGAGGTGGTGATGGAAGCCACCACCATGTCTACGACGAGAAAAGGAAGAAACAGCACAGCGCCGATCTGAAAGCCGGCCTTGAGTTCCGAAACGATGTAGGCCGGCAGCAGCACGCGCATGGAAAGGTCGTGGATATCGTGGGGCCGCGGTTCTTTGGCGATCTCTAAAAACAATGCCGCATCTTTTTCGCGCACATAGTGCACCATGAAGTCACGCAAAGGATCCTGCCCACGTGAGATCGCTTCGAAGGCCGTGATTTCGCCGCGCTGCAGGGGCTCGAAGGAGCGCGTGTAAATCTGCTTGCCCACAGGTTCCATGATGAAAAAGGTGAGAATCATCGTGAGCCCGATGAGAGTCTGGTTCGAGGGCGTGGTTTGCAGCCCAAGCGCTTGCCGCAAAAAATGAAAGACCACGAGCAGGCGCGCGAAAGGCGTCACGCAGATCAGCAGTGAAGGGATCAGCGTGAGCCCGGTCAGCAGGAGAACGATGGTCCACGGGGCAGAGCTGCTGCCGAGCCCAGTGACCCGCAATTCGCCCGGAGTTGTGGC
>CAXTRN010000065.1:8425-17605 GCA_964246645.1 uncultured Acidobacteriaceae bacterium | reverse complement strand
GCGGAGTGCCGGGCAGCCCGTGTTCTGCCTTGTGGATGCAGCGGTCGATCCAATGATCTATTCGCTGTTAACGGTGGGGGCGGACAAGCATCCGACGCAGTCGCTCTATGAGGGGGATTCGGCGGTGACGCTGGCGCCCTGGGCGCCGTACCTGTTGTCGGTCACGCCGGAGTCGCCGCTATTGCGGGTGCTGCTCGAAAAAGGCTGGGGGAAAGCTTGGGCGAGCTATTTTCTGTCGCCCGCACCGTTTGCGCAGTTGCGGCACCATTTCCGCCGGTTTTTGATGGTGCAGATCGAACAAGGACAACAGGTGTATTTTCGTTTTTACGATCCGCGCGTGTTGCGGGATTTTTTACCGACGGCGACCGCGGCGGAGTTGGCAGTCTTCTTCGGTCCAGTGACCGAGTGGCTGCTCGAAGCCACCGACAGCAGTACCTTGCTGCGGATGCGGTCGGTTCCCGGAGGTTTGGCGACAACGCCTGTGCCGGTGGCCGTGCCGGCCAATTAAGTTTGTGCTGTTTTGGAACAAAACACCCTCCGGAGCGAGCGAAGGTGGCAGAGAAAAGCTGGTCTCATTGGGCTATCTTCTAACGAGTAAGAGAGCCGAAAAGAGTGAGGTGAAAATTTCTGTGCGACTCAATCCGGACCGAGTTCACTGTTTCTGAAAGGCCAGGGTTTCTGAAATGTGCTGGCCGGTTTGCAGCGTGCCTTTGCTTGTGAGCGTCAGCGTTCGCCCATCCGCGGAAACGACCCAGCGATCCCGTTGCGCGACCTGATCGTCGCGCCGGTACACGGCATCGACGGTGTGGGCATCGACGAGGGAAAGCTGCACGGTGTCGTTGCGTGAGTTGTGCAGATCGTATTGTTTGCCGTCGAAGCGGCCGGTGAAGCTGTAGCCGCCGGAAAAGCGGATTCCGTCGCCGCCGTCGGGCTCGATCTTGACGACCAGCCCTTGGCGCAGACGGGTCTTGCTGAGGTCCTCGGTCCACTCGCCGGCAAACAGGTTTTGCCCGCTCGCGGCGCCTCCGGTTCGCGTCCACACGGTGATCTGGTCCGGTTGACCCTGGGCTACCGTCGTGGTGACCAGTTCTTTCCCGTCGTTCGAGAGCTTTTCGCGAACCGTCGCTACCAGCGTTCCGTCTTTTTCTTCTTTTACTTCGGATTGCCGCTTATTGGTTCTATGGAGTTCGATCTGGTTAAAGGCCGGGTTGCCCGCCACGGCGGTGCCGTGCCCATCCGAGCGCGCCGTGAAATCAAGATGAGTCTCGCCCGACATCACCAGATGCACACCATTCGGGACGGGGATGACCGAGAGCTTGTTTGGGGGGTCCAAGGCAGACTGGGCGGAAACGAGCGCCCAGGAGCCAAGACGCGGATCAGGATTTGCCGGGGAAGGTGCGACCGCGAGCGCGAGAACGGCGAGAAAAGGCATGGCTTCTCCTGAAGCGGGAATCGATCATGAGCAAAGAAAACGTATTCCGTTGGATAGATGCCGAAGCATGCGCGCGGGCCGCTTGCCCGTTCTTCGCACCCTTTCTGGAGGGGAACCCACATCAACAAACAGGCGGTCGCCGCCGCTTCTATTTATGACATCTGTATGACTATGGGTTTCATGCATCTGCGCCGGTCCTGGGTGGCCTTGGCGGTTCTGGTGGCCGTCCTCGCCCTTCTTCCGTTTTCGTTTCATACCGAGCGTCGCCTCTAAACGGCAACCCGCGTCGAGGGAAGCGAAGCGGAGATCGTCAATGCGGAACTGAATACCGGTTTTCATTCCCCTTTTGTGAATCAGGTGGCCCTGGTGGTTCAGGGTCTGCCGGCGGCGAACTCACCGGAGGGCGGCCAGGCCCTGTCGCGCATCACGGCGGCCTTGAAAGAACAGCGCGGCATTTCCGGGGTGGTTTCTTATCTGGAACATCGCGATTCTGTCTTCCTGGGCAAAGGGGGACAGACCTTTATTCTGGTCGGGCTTTCGTCCGCCGATGGTCCCGTGGAACAGCTCGTGCCCAGGCTGCACACGCTGGAACACTCTTTGGAAGATCAACTGCGACCCCAATATCCGGGGGTAAAGATCGCGTTGACCGGTGAAACCCCACTCAACTTCGACATTCGCCAGGCCAGTGCGAACGATGTTCGCCGGGGAGAAAGCCTGATCATCCCGGTGACGCTCGCGCTGCTGCTGCTGGCCTTCGGCAGCCTGGTCGCCGCCCTCATTCCGCTGGCCGTGGGACAACTGGCCATTGCCACCACGCTGGCCATTGCCGGGTTTCTGGCACAGCGGTTTCATCTGTCGATCCTGGTGCAAAACCTGGCCACCATGCTGGGGTTGGGGCTTGGCATCGATTACGCGCTGCTGATGGTCAGCCGCTTTCGAGAGGCCATCGCTGCCGGGCACGACGGCCCAACCGCGTCGAATCTAGCAGCACGCCAGGCAGGCCGAACGCTGCTGATCTCCGCTTCCACGGTGGCCATCGGCTTCCTAGCGCTCCTCATCGTTCCCATCAGTGAGATCCGATCGATTGGGGTAGCGGGATGTTTGGTGGCGGGCATCAGTGTTTTGCTCACCAATACGCTTGTGCCGGCATTATTGGCTTGGCTCGGGCCGCGCATCGATCTTGGCCGCATGCCGTTTACACCCAAACTCGACGCCGGCAGCAGCGAACGCTCAGGCGTCCGTTGGCGGCGCTGGGGAACCCTTGTCGTCGCACATCCATGGCGCGCCATCCTCCTGGCCGGTGTGCCTTTACTTCTGCTGGCGTGGCAAGCGACACGGCTGGATACCAGCGTTCCGCAAGGCGATTGGCTGCCGCCGGCCGCCGAGTCGGTGCAGGCCCTGCATACCCTGGAGCAGATGGATCGCGCCGGTGTTGTGCAAACCATGCGCGTGATGATCCGTTTACCCAATGATTCCATTGCGCACTCGGACGCGGGTTGGAACGTGATCGATCATCTTTCAAAGCAACTGGCAAGCGACCCCCGTTCACAGCAGGTGATTTCCATCACCACGGTTGCCGACAGCAACCGCTCGCTGCTCGATGATTTTCCCCGTGAAACCCGCCGCACCTTCCTCAGCGCCGATGGCCGGACGACGCTGATTGAAGTTTTGCCCAAAGGGTCGGTGACCCTGCGTGACCAGGTCGACTGGGTGCGTGCTTTGCGGCACACCGGAGCGACGGCGCTGACCGGGGTGCCCGGCTCCACGTTGCTTATCGGTGGCATCCCGGCGCTCAATGCGGATTACCAGACCTTGGTGAAGCGCAGCTTTGCGCCGGTCACTGCGTTGGTGGTCGGCGGCACACTGCTGGCGTTGCTGCTTGGCTTTCGCTCGCTGGTTGCTCCGGTAAAAGCGATTGCGTTGAACCTGCTTTCGGTGATGGCCTCCTTTGGGGCCTTGGTGCTGGTCTTCCAGGACGGACACGGCAGCCGTCTGCTGGGCGTGCACGAAGCCACCGGCAGCATCTTTCCGCTGGTGCCGATCGTTGCGTTTGCCATTGTTTTCGGGCTCAGCATGGATTATGAGGTCTTTCTCGTCGCCCGCGTGCGCGAAGGCCGCAAGGCCGGCTTGAGCGAAACGAACGCCATTACAGAAGGATTGGCACATACCGGTGGCCTGATTACAAGCGCGGCTGCCATCATGATCGCGGTCTTTACGGCGTTCACCTTTGGCGAGTTCCTGGTCGTCAAGATGATCGGGTTTACCTTGGCTATCGCCGTACTCATCGATGCAACACTGGTGCGCATGGTGATCGGCCCCGCGCTGCTGCGGGTGGCGGGCGACTGGAACTGGTGGCCCGGCGGCCTTGCCAAAACGACGGTGCTCCCGCAAGGCAAGCCCGAATGATCGGTTCACGTCGCCCGGGCTGCCCAATCGGAAAACGCCAGGTTCAGGGCGTCAGGTTCAGGGCGTCAGGGGCCCTGTCGCATAGAACATGCGACAGGTTTTGCCCACATACGCAGACGCCAGTTCGAGGACGGAGCTTCCGTTTAGTGCCGGCAGCAGTGCGGACGAGTAGTTCGGACAATAGTTGTCAAAAGCTGCCGGCACCGGGATGGGCGCGGCCACACGCTGCCAGGGGCCGGTGCCTTCCGGGTTGTCGTTCCTCCACAGGGCTTGGCCGTTTTCCGGTGCGAGCTCTCCGGTCGAACTGAAGGCCATCTGACTGGTCAAGAGCAAAGCACCTCCCGGTCCGCCTGTGGGGCTCCACACCTGGGTCGGTGCGTGCGCCAGGTAGCCGCCTTCCGCGCGGTGACGATTCTGTTGCCGTCAGCGGACGGGTCGCCCCATTGCCAGCCATCTGCTGACGATCGCGAGTACACGGCGCAGGCAGCCGTGCCGCAAAGCTCATAGGTCATGAAGTAGCGTCCGCCGGGCAGCCGCGTCACAACCGGCATACCCGGCCGGCCTGCCGGGTTCGGCACAGCCACCGTGCTCACAGGCCGGCTCCACCGCAGGGCATCGTGCGAGCGCACCTGCTCGATCACCTGGCTGTGGCCCGGTTGCGTTTCGTCCGAATAAAAGCAGACCAGGCTGCCATCCGCGGCCAGGGTAAACTCCGGCTCCCACAGGCCGCCCCCGATAGCCCGCGGCGCTTTGGCCTGGGCGCAGTTCGACACATACCGCCAATCAGCACCGCCATCCTCGCTGGCATATATTTCAAGACGCATCGGCGACGTTGCCGAAGATAGACCGACCGAGCCGGCCCACAATAGCGTGCCCTGCGCCAATCGGCCCACGGCGCGCGGCAACTCATACAGGGTTCCGCAGCAGAGCCCTTGCTGAAAGCTGGAGGTGTTGATCGCGCCCAAACGGTGGAAACCGTGCTCTGCATCGCCGGTATAAAAATCCTCCTCCGCATGGGTGCCGGTAATGGCGGTCACGCTGAGGACAAGCCGTCCGTTCCGGCTCGCCCGGCGCTGATGCGCCAGCCGTACGACCCGTGGATACAGCGCCGTGCCGTTGCCGAGGGAGACAGCGTTTTGAGCGCCGCAAATTGTCGAGCAAAGCCCTATGAGCAACAAGGCCACAAAGCAAGGCATGCGGCGAGGCCCGTCATAAAAGGCACTCTGAAGCGTTCTCATCATAAAAGACCCGATTGTAGAAAGAGGCAGGACAAAAAAGACGCGGCAGGCCGGCTCGTAAGAGCCGTCCTGCCGCGGTAGGAGACGTCGTTAAATTAAAACTGGATACGGCCCGTGAGTTGCAGTTTGCGCGGCCCGTCGATATCGCCACCGGGTACGCCGAAGTTAAGGTCACCGGGATTGGTATCAGGGTTGGCGAAGATGTGCCGGTTAAAGGCGTTGAGCATTTCGATCTTGAGGAAAAGGGTCGTCCTTTCCGATAACGGCGTTTTCTTCAAGAAGCTGAAATCCTCGTTGATGTAGCGGTAATTGCGAATTTCACCCGTGACGCGCGGGACGTTGCCGAAGAGAAAACCTCCGTTGCTGCAGGTATCGCCGCAATTAGCCGCTTGGACCGTTCTGAGCCCGCGGACGTCGGCGGTGTTCTGATCCAGAAAAGCCGGTGAGGTTTGCAGGGCAGCATAGCCGGCGTTATCAGATGCTCCAGTAGCACGGCTAAACGGAATCGCAAGGCCGTTGAACTCTGAATCGACATTGGGGTCCGGCCCAAGCGGCGGATTCGCGGGTTTTTGCCCGGCTGGTGCATAGCCGAGCCGCAACTCGCGGAAAGGGTCAATGTGCCCCTTGCGCGCATTGCTGGCCAGGCTCGCGCTGGGAATGCGGGTGAACTCGATGAAGTTGTCCCATCCGGGGATGCCGGTCGCTCCGCCGAAGGAGATGGGTTGGCCGGACTGGTAGCGTTGCACGCCGCCGATCTCAAAGCCGCTGATGAGGGAGCGCACAACGGCGTTATGCACATTGAGAAATGCCTTGTCTTTGCCAAATGGCAGTTCGTAAAGATAGCTCACGACAAAGGTGTTCGGGATGTCCTGAATGGAAAGCGATTTGGTGCTCTTGGGATCGAAGGGATTTTGCACCTGGTTGACACCGGCATTGGTTCCCGGCAGGGACGAATCGGCGTTGGTGATGTCCTTGGACCATGTGTAGGAGGCTTGAAGGTTCAGACCGGCGCGGAAGCGGCGTTCCAGGCTGGAGATCAAAGCCTCATAGGAGGAGTGGCCCACATTTTGCAGGCAGCAGTCTGTGGCGATGTAGCCGTACTGCGGGAAAGGCCGCAAAGCCTGCTGCACATTGCCGTTGAAGCCGGTGTACGGCGTTGCGACACCATTGGGGGCCAAGTTGTAATCGGTGAGTGCGTCGCCGCGGCTGAAGTTTGAGGGCTGGATATTGTTGATGTTTTGAAGGCTGGAGCGCAGATGCGATCCTGACGAGCCGATGTAACCAAGCGTAAAGATCAGGTCCTTTGTGATTTCTTGCTGTATCTGCAGATTCCACTGGTTGATCTGGGGCGGTCGGCCCTGGCCTGGACTGATGTAGCTGCCAGTCACATTTTCGGGAGCCATGGCGTTGCCGTTATCAAAGTAGGCGGGATCGAGCCTGGTTCCGGCATTGATTGGAGCGACGCCGCCATCAACGGAGAACGCTGGATCGAAGCCGTTGGAAAGCTGTTGCGTTTGCACACTGTAGCCGGCAATTGTGCTGCCGCCGAAATCGGAATACAGCAGGGGACCATACAGCGTAGAAAAGCCGCCGCGAACGACGAACGTATTGTTGCGGGATGCCGGAGAGTAGGCAAAGCCCACACGTGGAGCAACGTCCTTAAACCAGGTGTTCGCCCAGCGTGTATTGCAATTCGGCTGGCAGGTCGTCCCGAAAACCATCGCTCCAGGCAAGCCATTTGTTGGATCGATAGCGGTCGTGCTGAAGTTGGAGGTGTTGTTCTCCGCTTCGCGGCGCGGCTGGTCGACGTCGTAGCGGATGCCTAGATTGAGCACTAAGCTATTGGACACCTTGAAGTCATCCTGAGCGAAGCCGGCCCAGTAGTTCGAGATCCAGCGCGGTTGGTGTGCAGGCACTGTTGAGGCGGAGTAATCGCCCTCGCCTAGAAGCAGGCTGGCGAAGCCGTTGCCTGTACCGTTCTGGAAGACACCGGTCTGTGTAGCCTTGGTTTCGCTGCCCTCAAAGTTCAATTGGCCGTTAATCTGCCCGAGCGCCAGCGAAGAGTATTGCTGATAACGATAATCGAAGCCAAATTTGAAGCTGTTCCGGCCCCGTTGCCAGCTGACGTTGTCGTCGACCCGGATGCCGTTATCCACGTTATCGCCGAGTTGATTGCGGCTGAGCGGCGAATACCCACCCACGTTGACGTTGGGGAAGCAGCACTGAAATGGAAGGCCCAACTGGGTGGAGTAGTTGACGTTCGCCAAAGCCTCGATCGAACCGTTGATGGAGTTGGAACGGTTAAAGCCAAGATTGACGTGGTTAAGGAGATTGGGCGAGAGGATGTGATCCCAGCCGGCGCGTGCGAAATGCGTGATGAAATCCTGGGTCTGGGTGTTGTAATCCACCGGCGAAGGAAAGGACAGGTTTTGCGGACTGTCGCGCGTGTTCTCGCGGGAGCTGTAGGATCCGAAGAGCTTGTCCTTTGTACCGATCGACTGATCTACACGGATGGAGTAGGTCGTATTGGTGAGAGGCGAAGATGAGGTAAGCGTGTAGTTGTCACGAGCGCGCCCGTGGTGGGCGTGGGGTAGAAAGCCGCAATCTTCTGCCCCGTCGGGCTTAAACGATTTAGCTTATTGCCGGCGAAGGCGGTACGGCAACGTATAGGACCGGTGGATGTTTGCACGGTCCGTGTCGTAGCGGGGTCAAAGATCTGCCCGTTCTGGATCGCGGTACCGTCGCAAGGATTGATTTGTCCGCTTGCCCCGTTGATCAACTGGTCCGAAAAATCACCGGTACGCTCGGCGAGTGTAGGCACGGTGCTGGTGAAGGGGCCGCCCAGTGTGAGGCGGTACTGCTCCCAGGAGAAGAAGGCGAAGGTGTGGTCTTTGGCGTTGTACAGGTGAGGAATGCTGGCAGGGCCGCCGACATTGATACCGAAGTCATACTGCTTATCCGGCGGCCGGTTGAAGTTCGAGGCGCGGGGATCGCCTACTGATTGATAAAAAGCTTTTTGCCCATTGTTGAAATAATCGTTTGCATCCAGGTACTCGTTGCGGAAGATGCCGAACAGACTGCCATGGTAGGCATTGGTGCCGGATTTGGTGACGAAATTTTCCAAACCGCCAGTGGTGCGGCCGAACTCGGCGGCCGGGGTTGAGGTGGTCACCTTGAACTCAGAGATGGCTTCGACCGAGGGTGCTTCTTCATCAAAGGACGAGCCGTTTTCAGAACGGGTCTGCGAAGCGCCGTCGAGCAGCACTTCATTGCCGAAGTTCTGGCCACCGCCAATTTTTGAGAGAAAGACGCCATTGGCGTTGTTGCCCGTTCCCGGACCAGCGGTGCCCGGAATCAAGAAAACAAACGACTCGGGGGAGCGCAGATTGCCGACACCGTTGGCGAGCGAAAGCGGCAACTCGATGATCTGCTGGTTGGTCACCGTGCCGCCGACATCGGAAGAATCGGCTTCCACGGTGGGCGCGGTGGCGTCGACCGTCACGGTTTCGGTTGTGCCGCCGGCCTGTAGTTTGACGTCGAAGCTGCTGGTGGTTTCGACGCGGACTTCCACGCCGGTCGCGACCTCCTGCCGGAAGCCCGGAGCGTTCACCGTAATGGTGTAGCGGCCCAGTTCGATGGAAGGAAAGCGGTACGCGCCGGAGCTGGTCGAGGTCGCGTCATATACCGAACCGGTCGACTCGCTTTTGGCGGTGATGTGGGCGTTGGGGACGGCCGCACCGGTGGCGTCAAGGACGTTGCCGGCAATCTGGCCCTGGTTGGTTTGGGCACGGGCGAAGGTCGCCATCAAGAGCAGGGCGACGAACGCGACGAGGTGCCGGCCGTGGTGACGAATACGTAACATAACCGTTTCTTCCTCCAAAAGGGGTACTTCGATGGCCACCCACACCGGCTGCATCGGCCGGGGATGGGCGTTTTGCCTGCGCGTTCGCCGGGGTTGACCGAGATTCGACCGGGAACTCGCAGTTACTTGTATGTAAGCGCTTGCAGCGAAGGAAAAGGTAGAAGAATGCCATAGCGGCTGTCAATCAAAATGATGAGACCGGGTTGCTACTTTGGGTCATGCCGTCCAGCCGACCCGCGGAA
>CAXTRN010000065.1:0-8325 GCA_964246645.1 uncultured Acidobacteriaceae bacterium | reverse complement strand
CCTCCGGTGCCCATTTAGCGGGCCAGCGGCACCTCCAGCACGGTGATGCTTCCGCTGGGAAAGGTGTACACGAGGTGCTTGCCGGTAAGCCGTGCCGTGCCATGCACCGGCACGATCCGGTTCGGGTCGGTTTCGTCGTTCTCTTCAAGAATGTTGCTGCCGACGATCGACGCACTCTGGATGCCGGCCGATGCGGCGACGGGCAGCTGGCTGAGGTCGATCTCCGCCTGTTGCGGACGCGTCAGATGACGATTCACACAGGTCAGGGTGAGGCTTTTGCGGTCTTCGGGCTCACTCCCGACACAATCTAGGTAAGGAACGCCCCCGATCTCCGGAAGGCGGGTGATGCCTTGGGTGACGGAGTAGGTCGGGCCGTCGGAGCTCACATTCATCAGCAAATGCGGATGCGTGCGGCTGTATTCACGCAATACCCAATACGCGGGTGCGCCATATACCTGCGCGTGCTTCTTCCATATGCCTCCGAACTCGAGAATGCCTGTCATGTCGGAGATCGCGACCGCGTCGCTGTTGCGCATCACCATGTTCAGGAAGCCGCCTGCAAACAGCGCGCCACCGAGGTTGGTGAAATGTGGCCCGTCGTGCGCGGACGAAACCATCAGCCATTCGGTGAAGGCGACGCGAACCGCCGGTTGCCCTGCGGCGGCGGCTTGCTGCTGGATGCTGTGCATGCGCGCCCCAAGCCCCCACGGCAGCGCGAGCGCGGCCATGGCCCGGAAATCATTCGAAGCATTGGGCAGTTGCACACGGTCTTCCACGACGAAATGCGTGGACAGGAAATCAAAGGTGCCCGCCGGGTTTGAAAGCTGTTGCGCATTCCAGTCGTGAAAGGAATCTTCGTCGCCGCCGGTTGCAATCAGCCGCGCTTTGGGATCGACGGCACGGATCGCCTGGCTGTTCGCCTTCGTGACCTCAGCGATGCGCTCGCGCGAAGGATAGCCGATCTGGAAGTCACCCCAAAGCTCGTTGCCCATCTCCCACAAGAGGCCGCCCTGGCGGTCGGCCCAGTGAGTGTCGACGTAACGGACCCAATCGGCGGCTTCGGCGGGAGTGCCGGTGCCGAGGTTGAGCGCGATCTGCGGTTCGGCGTGAATCAACTCGCAAAAGCGCAAAAATTCATCGGTGCCGAAGGTGTTGTATTCCGGGATGCCCCAGGACGGGTTGATCATGGAAACCCGCTTGTCTTCCGGTCCGATGCCGTCACGCCAATGGTAGGCGGAGGTGAAATTACCGCCGAAGCGGACCACCGGGCTTTGAAGATCCCGTGCCATGCCGAGCACATCCGGGTCCATGCCGTCGACCGCATCCGCCGGGTTCAGCATGACGTTGTCCACCTCGGCGCGGGCGTCGTTTTCAAACGAGATCACCAAGTCCACCGGCTCAAGCCGGGCGACCGAATTTTGGGGGAGGGCAAGGGTGAACGGAAAGGTCGTCCACGTTTCAGCCGTGGCCTGCACGGTGGTGTGCGCGAGCACCTGCTCCGGGTGCGCATGCCGCCGCAGCGAAATATTGACCTCCGCAGGCCCGCGAACATGCTTCAACATCAGGCTGCCCCGGTAGCTGAGTTCGCGTTGCACCGGCAGATCAACTTCCTGGAGGATGCCGACCTCTTTATGCGGCAGCGACATCACCAGCACCGACTGGTTGGAGTTGCCGGCGTCGCCCCGGACCACCAGGTAACGATTGCCCTGGCTGCCCTCGAGCGGCTGCCACGGCAGGGGCAGGCCGAGTTCGGAGGCGCGATGGAGTTCAGGGTGCAGCCGCAGCATGTCGCTGACGCGGTTGGCCGACCAGAGTCCTTCTTCAAACGATGGGTTTTCGACGATCTGCGCCCAAAGACCGCCATAGGTGGAATGGCCGATCGGTTCGAGAAAGCTGCCGAAGAGCGTTTTGGGAATAATTTGCGGGGTCGCCGGCACCGTGACGCGAAGATGCGTGACGGCGGGGCCGGAGGTTGAGTCTGTAAGCTGAGCGGTCGCGGAGGGCAAAAGTGAGCCGGCGCATGCAAACAACAGCGCACTGGCTTGAACGGTAGAAAAGAGCTGGCACACACGGCATCCCGGTAGCAAGGGCATAACAATCTCCTGAGATCAGCAGATTGTAAGCGCTTGCATGGACGGTTCGCTATGGGTTTCACCTTTTGGCAGCTGTATTTCATGTAGAACATCTCAGCTTGGCAGCGCGGGGGGAAAGGAAGGGGAGCGCGGGGGAGGCCTCACGGAGCCTGCTGTATCGGTTGCCCCTTGCCCTGCTGCCTGGCGGCGAGGTCGGTAGCGAGCTTCAGCTCCCGCTCGGCCGTGGCCTTGTCGCCCAGCCGCGATTCCGTAAGCCCCAGGTAATAGTGCGCCGGCTGGTAGTCCGGTGAGGCAGCAACGGCGCGTTGGAGGAAGTCCTGCGCGTGCGCAAAATCCTTGGTGCGAAAGGCCAGAATGCCCATGCCGGTCAGCGCGCCCCCGTGGGTGGGCATGCGGCCGAGCGTCTTTTCGAAGCCGGCTGCGGCTTCCGTGTCGCGGTGCGCGTCGAGCGCCATCTGCCCGAGCTGGTAATACGACTCCGTTTGCACCGGCTGCAAGGCAACGGAGCGGCGAAACTCCGCTGCGGCTTCGTCCGTGCGTTGTTGCATCTGGTATAGGTGCCCGAGTCCGTAATGGGCTGTCGCATCATCCGGGCGCTGCCGCAAATATGCTTGCAGATGCTTTTCCGCAGCTGGAAACCGTTCCTGGTCCAGCTCCACATGCGCCAGCGCATACAGCGCGGTGAGGTTTTCAGGCGTGAGGGCCAGGGCGGTCTCGAGTGCCTTGCCGGCCTTGGTGAAGTGGTGGAGGCTTTCGGCCTGGATGCCGAGGTCGGTGAGCAAGGACACATCGTGCGGCAGCACCGCAGAGGCGTGTTCCAGGGTTTGCAGCGCGGCCTCGCCGTTTCCGGCGTTGCGCTCCTCGAGGGCTAGCGCGATGGCGGCTCGCTCCTCACCCTGTTGGGCAGCGGCTCGTTGAGAGTCGAGGCCGGCCGTGAGCACGGCTTCAAAGCCGTCCATGGCTTTCTGGTACTGCCGCGCTTGCAACGCTTCGGTGGCCTTCTCCAGAAGCGAGCTCGACCTGGCGGCATTTTGGCTTTCCTGCTGTGCCCCCGCGCCTGGCGCGCTTCCACACACGGCCATGAGGAGCAAGACGCAAAGGCGGTGCCGGCTTCGCGCCGCGCCGGCGATTCGGTGACGCGAGCGGTGCAGCGATGTGGAAGGCACGGCACCCATTACTCCTCTTACTCCTCCGTGGCGACCGAATGCGTTCCATAAAGCGCGGAACTGCGCTCGAACTCGGCTTTGGCTTCGGCGGCAAGTCCCAGGCTGCGATCGATGCGCGCAAGCTGGAAGTGCAGACGCGGATTTTTGGGGTCGAGCGCGACAGCCTGCGTCAGGGCGGCCTGGGCGAGCTTCGGTTGCGCTTGTCCGGTGTAGGCGCGGGCGAGCTCCTCGAAACAACGGCTGCTGCCCGGGGCGAGTTCGGTCGCGCGCAGCAGTAAGGGAACGGCCTGCCCATATTCGCGACGGTTGTTCAACAGCGCCGCGTCATCGAGCAACGGGCGTTCGCTGGGCTTCGCGCCTGTGTTGTTGGCGTCCACGGCGTTTGCGTACGCTTTCAGCGCGGCATCGGCCTTGTTCTGTGCTTCCAGGGAGAGGCCGAGATTGTCCCACGCCTTGGCGTTCTTCGGCTCTAGGCTGAGCGTCTTGCGAAAGGCCTGCACGGCTTCTTCGAAGTGCCCCTGATGCATCTCCGCACGGCCAAGATCGTACCAGCCCTCGGCATTCTGTGGGTCCGCGGCCACGGCCCGCAGAAGCCAGTGAAGAGCATCGGAATAATCGTTCAACAAAACGTAATCGAGCGCCACAAGCTTGAGATCGTTCGGCAAAGGTGGGGTAATCGCCGCGGCTTGCGTGTACATGCGCAGCGAGGCCGCCGGCTGGTTTTCCCGCTGCAACACGAAGCCGAGCAGATACAGGGCCTCTGCCGAGCGCGGCTCTGCTACCAGTGCCAGCCGCAACGCCGCATCCGCCTGCGCCCAGGTATGAAGATTTACCAGGCACTTTGCCTGCATCAACCGCGCGCGGCTGGAGGCGACCGGATTGTGTTCTGCCTCTCGGCTCGCCACTTCCGTGAAAACATTTGCAGCTTCACGGTAATGCTTGTCCTGAAAGAGCTGTTGCGCGGTGGCCATGGCCGCGGGCTGGATCAGGGGCGGGCCAGGTGGAGTTTGTCCGGCAGCGAAGCCGAGGCAGGTAAAAACAAGCCCACACAAAATCGCGAAGCGCGGGTGGTGCTTGCGCGCCATCACCGGATACTTAGGCGCGACAGCTTTCACGCCGTTTTCGAGAAAGGTCGATGGTGAATAAGCGGAGCACATGAGCGATGCGGAAGCGTTCCCGATTCTACTGCCCCACCCTTGCCCCAAACAACCATGCGATGGGCTCCATCACCAAACCCGCGATTGAGCACCGCAATCTACCAGGCGCCGCGGATGTTTCTGGAAGGCATCGTCCCAAATAGTGTTTCGTCGAGTTTGCGAGGCCCCAGCCGGGCACTCTTCGCGAAACATGCAATTTACTGACGGCTCCGGTACACTCGGGTCAATTGTTTTGGTCGTTTTGTCGGGCCCGAGCCCCCGCGCGCGGCAATTCCGCAAGAAATTCCTCGAAAAAGGCCTGCGACGGCAAACCCGCGCTGCTGTCTTTCCTCATGCCCCGTGGAGCGCCTGACTGTGTCCCTTGATCTCATATGGCTGCCACCGGCCACGGCCTGGAAAGAAGACCTTGAGGCGGCGCGGCGGCAGCCCCCCGCAACGGCCTTGGCTGCCTTCCAGCGACTGAGCAACACTCGCATGGATTTTGTGCGTGCGGGCCAGCTCGACAAGGCAGTGCAGCGATATCTTAACGAGCATCGGGATGCCTTTGCGCACAGGGATGGGCATCAGCTGCCGGTGCTTCGCGTCGCTCTGCTCGGTTCGTCCACGCTCAGCCACTTGTTGCCGAGCATACGGCTGGGAGCGCTGCGGCGCGGCTTTTTACTAGACCTATACACCGGACCGTACGGGATGTACCTCCAGGAGTTGATGGAAACGGACTCCGGCCTCGTCCGCTTCCGGCCGGAGTTTGTCTGCTTCCTCCTGGACGCCGCGCACCTTGTTCCGCGTGCAGGCACAAACACGGAGGAAACGCTGGCGCACCTGGAGCGCTGCTGGTCGCTTGCCCGGCAGCTGTGCCCCTGTGAGGTGATGCAGCAGACGGTGTTGCCCCGCTTTCCCCGGCTGATGGGCAACAATGAGCAGCGCTTGCCGGCCTCACAGGCCCACCTCGTTACCAAGTTGAATGAAGGGCTGCGTGAGCGTGCCACGGACGGCGGCGTTTCGCTGCTGAGCCTCGACACATGGGCTGCGGAAGACGGCATCGCCGAGTGGTTCGACCCTGCGCTCTGGTACACGGCCAAGCAGGAAGTGCATCCGCGCGCGGCGGTAGTGTATGGCGACCAGTTCGGGCGTTTGCTCGCCGCCCTGCGCGGCCGCAGCGCCAAATGCCTTGTGCTTGATCTGGACAACACGCTTTGGGGCGGCGTGGTCGGCGACGACGGCGTTGAGGGTCTGGTGCTGGGTCAGGGCAGTCCCACCGGCGAAGCATTTCTGGCCTTTCAGCAGTATGCGTTGCATCTCGCGGAACGGGGCGTGCTGCTGGCGGTGTGTTCCAAAAACGACGAACAGAACGCCATGGCGCCCTTTGAGACGCACCCGGAGATGGTGCTGCGGCGCAAAGATATCGCCTGCTTCGTGGCGAACTGGCAAGACAAGGCCACCAATCTGCGCACCGTTGCCGAAACTCTGAACATCGGCCTCGATGCCCTTGTGTTTGTGGACGACAATCCCGCAGAACGGCAGCTGATTCGCCGGGAACTACCCATGGTTGCCGTACCGGAGCTGCCTGAAGAGCCTGCCGGCTATGTGGCCTGCCTTGCGGCGGCGGGGTATTTCGAAGCCGTGGCGTTGACCGCAGAAGACCGTCAACGAACCGAACTCTATCGCGCCAACGCCGACCGTGCAGCGCTGCGGTCGACAGCAACCGATATGGCGGGGTACCTGGACGCTCTGCACATGCAGCTCGTGTGGAGCCGCTTCGATGAACTTGGGCTGAAGCGCATCGTGCAACTCATCAACAAAACCAATCAGTTCAATCTGACGACCCGGCGCTACACGGAAGCTGAGGTACGCGCGGTGATGGACGATGCCGCGGCGCTCACGCTGCAGCTGCGCCTCCTGGATGTGCATGGCGACAATGGCATGATCGGCGTGGTACTGGCGCGGCCTATGGAACGCGATGCCCCTGAAAAGGCGTCCCTTGCCATCGACACGTGGTTGATGAGTTGCCGTGTGCTGGGCCGCGGCGTGGAAGCGGCAACGCTGAATCTTCTGGCTGTTTGTGCCCGGAACATGGGCTATCGCGAGCTCATCGGCACTTATGTGCCCACGGCAAAAAACGGCATGGTGCGCGAGCACTACAGCCGGCTCGGGTTTTCTCTCCTGGGAGAGCAGGAAAACGGCAGCACTCAATGGGTGCTGAACTTTGAAAACTACACGGAACAACCTGCGCCCATGCGCGTGGTGAATGGAGATAGATGCAAACCGTCCATGTTTATGGCGAGCTGACCGAGATCTTTCGGGAAGTTTTCGATGACGAGGCGATCGTGCTGACGCCGGAAACAACGACGGCCGATGTGCGCGATTGGGATTCAGCCAATCACGTCACGCTGGTAGTGTCGATCGAAACGAGGCTGAAGATTCGCTTTAAAACATCTGAGCTTGAATCGTTGCACAATGTGGGGCACCTTGCGGCGCTGGTTGAACAAAAACTGCGGAGCAACGGCGTGCCTGCGGAGCTGAACTAGCGCAAACTTCAATTCTGGCGATGCTTTTCAACTCCTACGCATTTCTCTTCGGCTTTTTACCCATCGCGCTGCTCGGCTACCAGGTTGCCGCGTACTGGCACCGGCGTGCCGTGGTGATCTGGTTGTCGATCGCGTCGCTTGCGTTTTATGCGTATTGGCGGCCGCAATACTTGCTGCTGTTGTGCGGCTCCATCCTGTTCAACTATGGCGCGGGAACACTGATCAGCCGACGCGTGCCCCATCGCCTGTCGCCTCGCGTGCTCCTTGTGGCAGCGATCGCCGTGAACCTGCTGGCCCTGTGTTTTTACAAATACCTGATCCCGCTGCTGAATTTTGCGGCGACCGTTGCGCATCGGCCGAATCATTGGGAAAACGTATTTTTACCGCTGGGCATTTCGTTTTTTACCTTCACGCAAATCGCCTATCTGGTCGACCTTGAGCAGGGACAGGCGATGGAGCAGGACCTGGCCAGCTACACACTGTTTGCCACTTTTTTCCCGCATCTGATTGCCGGTCCCATTCTGCATCATGCGGAGATCATGCCGCAGTTCCAGCGCGATCGCGATTATCGTTTGCGGCTCGACGATGTTGCCGTGGGCTTTACGTGGTTTTTGCTCGGGCTTGCAAAAAAAGTGCTCTTGGCGGATCGTTTTGCGCTGGTCGCCGACCCTTCCTTTGCTGCCTCTGCAGGAATCACCACCTTTGGCGCGTGGGTCGGCATTTTGTCGTATGCGTTGCAGCTTTACTTTGATTTTTCCGGGTATTCCGACATGGCGCTTGGCCTGGCGCGCATGTTTTCCATCGACTTTCCGCTGAACTTCAGTTCGCCTTATAAAGCGGGCAGCATCATCGATTTTTGGCAGCGTTGGCATATGACGTTGACGCGCTACATCAACACCTACCTGTACAACCCGCTGTCCCTTGCGGTGAGTCGGCGGCGCGCGGCGCAGGGCAAAAAGATTACGCGCAAGGCGATGGCCACCCCCGCGGGATTCAGCAGCATGATCGCGATGCCGACCGCGATTTCCTTGCTGCTGGCGGGCCTTTGGCATGGCGCCGGGCTGCAGTTTCTCGCCTTCGGCGCGCTGCACGGCGTATATCTGACGGCCAACCATGGGTGGCGCATCTTTCAAGGCGGCAAACCGGTGCCATTTTTTGCGCGCACCCGTTTTTTGCGCGGTTTCGCATCTGCCGGACGCGTCTTGATCACGTTCACGGCCGTGCTTATTGCGCAGGTATTCTTTCGCGCCACAGGGGTGGGTGCGGCAATGGCTATGCTGGCCGGGGCTGTGGGGCTGCATCGGCGGCCGGCGCCGTATGCACCTGCGCTGTACCCACCTACGCTGTACTCACCCCCACCGTACTCACCTTCGTGGAGCGATCT
>CAXTRN010000064.1:0-17862 GCA_964246645.1 uncultured Acidobacteriaceae bacterium | reverse complement strand
GCATGAGCGTTCAGGCATTGGATCGCTGGTGCGCGCGGAAGACCTGTATGTGTCGCCATGGGATCTTGAAGACCGCATACGGCGCATGCCGGGCTGCGAGCTGGACCAGCTGGGCGCGGTGGATGTGCTGGAAGGCGACACGAACGAGGGCTCGGAGATCGAGTTCGCGACGCGGCCGACGATGCGCTTTCACGGCTCCATTCCGGCGATGGTGGATGAGCTGCGCAAGCTGATGGAGGCCGAAGCGCGCATCGTGATTGCGGCGCCGAATCAGGGCGAGGTGGAGCGGCTCGCGGGGCTGTTGCAGGAGTATGGCGTGCCGTACCGACTGGGCTGGCGTGCCGATTCGACCACGGGGGCATCGGCGACGGTGTATTCGGAGTCGAGCTACCTGGCAGGGGACCTGCGCACCCCGGTGATTGTGCGCGCGACGGTGGCCAACGGGGTGCAGGTGATCGACGCCGAACACCGTACGGCGCGGCAGTTCGTGGTATTCGGCGCCAATGATCTGAACGACGATGCCGACGTCAACGCGCGGCCGGCGCGGCGCAAGTCAAAAGCAGCGGCCTTTATATCGGATTTTCGCGATCTGGCCGTAGGCGATTACGTGGTGCATGTGGAGCACGGCATCGCGCGGTACGAGGGTTTGCGTGTGCTCGACCAGCCCGACGGGGCGGATGGATCGCGTCTTGAACTGATGATTCTGAACTTCGAGAACGATGCGAAGTTGTACGTTCCATTGACGCGGCTCGACCTGATTCAAAAGTACCGTTCGGCCGAGGGTGGGCCGGCGCCGCAACTGAACCGGCTTGGGAATCCCGCCTGGCAGAAGACCAAGGCTCGTGTGAAAAAGGCCATGCAGGATATGGCCGAAGAGTTGCTGAAACTGTATGCGCAGCGCAAGTCGGCGTTGGGCTTTGCGTTTTCCGAAGATACGGCCATGATGCGGGAGTTTGAGGACGCGTTCGACTACAACGAGACCGACGATCAGCTGAATGCGATCGCGGACATCAAGCGCGACATGGAAAATGTGCAGCCGATGGACCGCCTGTTGTGCGGCGACGTGGGCTATGGCAAGACCGAAGTGGCGATGCGCGCGGCGTTCAAGGCCATTCAGGATTCAAAGCAGGTGGCGGTGCTGACGCCCACGACGGTGCTGTGTTTTCAACACTTCGAGAGCTTCAAAAAGCGCTTTGGCAACTTCCCGGTCAAGGTGGAGATGATCTCGCGCTTCCGCACGGCGAAGGAAAAGAAGGACGTGCTGGAGCAGGTGGCCGACGGCAAAGTCGACATTCTGATCGGCACGCATGCGGTGCTGGCCGAAAATGTACATTTTCAGGATCTTGGACTCCTGGTCGTCGATGAGGAGCAGCGTTTCGGCGTGCGGCACAAGGAGCGGCTGAAGAAGATGCGGGCGTCGGTGGATGTCTTGGCGATGAGCGCAACGCCGATTCCACGCACGCTGCACATGTCGCTTGTGGGTTTGCGCGATATGAGCGTGATCGAAACGCCGCCCAAGGATCGCATGGCGATTCAAACGGTAGTGGCGAAATTCGATGAAAAGCTGGTCCGCACCGCCATTGAGGTCGAGCTGGAACGCGGCGGGCAGATTTACTTTGTGTCGAATCGCGTTGAAACCATCTACGAGATGGCGACGCTGATCCGCGAGATGGTGCCGCAGGCGCGCGTGGCGGTGGGGCACGGACAGATGGCTGAAGCGGAGCTCGAACGCGTCATGCTGGGCTTCATGAACGGCGACTTCGATGTGCTGTGTGCCACGTCGATCGTGGAAAACGGGCTCGACGTTTCGCGTGCAAACACGATTTTGATTAACCGAGCCGACCGGCACGGATTGAGCGAGTTGTACCAGCTGCGCGGGCGGGTGGGCCGGTCGAACAAACGGGCTTACGCGTACCTGTTGATTCCGCCGGAGCAGCAGCTGACAGAGATTGCGCGACGCCGGTTATCGGCGCTGAAGGAGTTTTCCGACCTTGGCGCGGGCTTTAAAATCGCCGCGCTGGATTTGGAGTTGCGCGGCGCGGGAAACATGCTCGGCGGTGAGCAGAGTGGGCACATCGAGGCGATCGGCTTTGAAATGTACACGCAAATGCTGGAAGAAGCCGTGAGCCGGATGAAGGGTGAGGGCCGCGAAGAACGGCCGGCGGTGACGGTGAATCTGGGTGTGTCGTTGCGGATCGACGATACGTATATCGGTGAGGAAAATCAGCGGTTACGCATGTACAAGCGCATCGCGGGCGCGGAGTCGGAGGCGGTACTGACCGACGTGCGTGCGGAGCTCGAAGACCGCTACGGCAAGCCGCCCGAAACCGTGTTGCACCTTTTGGCCGTGGGCGAGATTCGCTTGCTCTGCGAGCGTTTGGGCGTGGCCAACCTGGAGCGGAAGCGTGTAGCGATTGAGGAGCCGAAAAAGGCTGCCGCATCGGCACCCACCTTAGGCGCAAAAAACGCGCCGAAGATGGGGCACCCGCTTCCAGTGCGGCCGGCTCCGGGCTGGGGAGTTCCTTCGCGCTTTGGGACGCAGCCTGCCCGGCCGCAGCCCTTGGCGGGGCGTCACGGCCAGGCGCCGCAAGTAGCCGCGCTGAACTTCTCGGGCCGGGCGGCGTTGAACAATGCCAATGCCAGCAATGCGGCCAGGGCTGTGCGCGAAGCGGTGGCGCCGCGCCCCGCCGACGCGCCGATGGCCAAAGCCGGGCAGATGAAGGCCATGCGCGACATGCTGTTTCTGGGCTTCAGCGAAAAGCTGCATGCCGCGCCCGCAACGCCGGGCAAAGGCGTGAACGTGGGCGCGCTGATGAAGCTTGTCGGCCGCAATGCCAAAGAGGGTGCGCAGTTGACGCCCCAGGGCGTGCTGCGCTGGCCGCTGTCGAGCGCCAAAGCGGAAGATGTGATCCGGGAAACGCGGGATCTCCTGGCGGCGCTGGAGCTGAGTCAGGGATAACTGGCGAGACCGTTTGCAACTCGTATGCTGCTCGCGGCGTTCTGAACGGACCAGCAAAAGCGTGCTGGGCAGGATGGTCCGAACTCCTAGGATGGAGGAAGACCGAGCGACGCCGTAATCTGTCTTTGCGGCGACGTACACTGTTTTCGTGCGTAAACACCTTCTTACTGCCTTTCTAGCGTTCTGCTGTGTCGCCACCGATGCTCGCGCCCAGCGTGTAGCCGCTGACGGCGCGGGGCAAACCCTGGAATTCCTCGCGAACCAGTATTTCGATCAGGTTTATTTCAGGTATGCGCCCACCGCGGGTACGGCGGCCGGCTTTCATCAGTACGACACGCAGTTGGAAAACTACTCGGCCAAAAGCACACAGGCCGAAATTATCGCGCTGCATGGGTGGGAAAAGAAGATCAGTGCCCTGGACGGGACAGCGCTCGATGCAGATGAAAGGGAAGATCGCGAGATCCTGCTGCATCAGATTCGTTCGTCTTTGTTGACCCTGGAGGTGATTCGGCCAGGGGAAAAGAACCCGGACACCTATTCGAGCGGGGTCACCAATGCCATTTTCACCATTATGGAGCGGCCATATGCGCCGGTGAACACGCGCTTGCGGGCGGCGATTGCGCGGGAACGGCAGATCCCGCAGGTGTTTGCGGAAGCGCGTGCCAACCTAAAGAATCCGCCAAAGATTTATACCGAAGTCGCCCTCGAACAGATCGACGGGCTGGTGAGCTTCTTTCAAAAGGACGTGCCGGAGGCCTTTGCCGCTGCCGACGACGCGCAGGCGAAAGCCGAGTTTTCGACAAGCAACACGGCGGTGATCGCCGCACTGCAAAGCTATGGGCAATGGTTGAAGACTGACCTGCTGCCGCGCTCGGACGGGGATTTCCGCTACGGTGCGGCCACGTTTGCAAAGGCGCTTGCGGCGAACGAGATGGTGGACACCCCGCTCGACCGGTTGTTGCAGATCGGTCTTGATGATCTGCATCGCAACCAGGCCGAGTTTGCGCGCATCGCCAAGGAGATCGATCCGGCAAAGACGCCCCAACAGGAACTGGCCGAGCTTGCCACGATGCATCCAGCGCCGGATCGCCTGCTCGGCGCGTTTCAGGACCGTTTCGCCTCGGAAATCGGCTTCATCCACAGCCGGCACATCATCACGATTCCGAGTACGGTGGAGCCGGTGCTCGAAGAAACGCCGCCGTTTCTGCGAGCCACGACGCAGGCCTCCATGGACCCGCCGGGACCGTTTGAAACGCACTCGACCAAGGCGTACTTCAATGTAACGCTGCCCAATCCTGGTTGGACGCCGGAGCGTACCCAGGAATATTTAGCGGCGTTCAATGTGGGCACGATCGTTTCTACCAGCGTGCACGAGGCCTACCCGGGGCACTATGTGCAATACCTGTTTGCGCTGAGCGTGCCCTCAAAGATCCGCAAAGCCGTGGTGGTGGGCGGTGCGGGCGGGGTCGGCAACACCTATATCGAAGGCTGGGCGCATTATTGCGAGCAGATGATGCTGGATGAGGGCTACGGCGCGCCTGGCGTAGGCACCGCGGCGGCTGCCGGCACCGCGGGAGCCGAGCGCGAAACGAAGCTGATCCGCCTGGGGCAGCTGCAGGATGCCCTGCTGCGCGATGCACGCTTCGTTGTCGCGATCCGCATGCACACGGGCGTGGGCGGCGTGCTGACTGTGGCACAGGCGGAGGACTTTTTCGTGCAGCAGGGATACCAGGCGCGGCCGATCGCGGAGGTGGAAACCAAGCGCGGCACCGCCGATGCGCTTTACCTGTATTACACGCTGGGTAAGCTGGAAATCCTGAAGCTGCGGGCCGATGTGAAAGCCAGGCAGGGCGCGGCGTTTTCGCTGCAGCAGTTCCACGACGAGCTGATGCGGCAAGGGCCGGCGCCGCTGAAGGTGGTGCGCAAGGCGATGCTGCACGATGACTCCGATGTGTTATGAGGCCGGCGGGCAGTGTCGCTTATAATCGCCACATGCGGAGCGCCAATGTGCAGTTTGGTTGCGGCACGTGTGCGCCGGAGCTGTGGCTAAATTTCGATGCGGGACCGGCCTTTCTACTGGAAAAGCGGTTGCCGTTCTTAAAAGCGGCGCTGGTGCGCCGGGGCTTTCCGGACTATCCGGCAAACATTCATTATGGCGACGTGATTAAAGGTTTGCCGGTCGATGCGGCTTCGGCGGAGCGCGTGTATTGTTCGCACGTGCTGGAACATTTGGCACTCGAAGACTGTCGCCGCACCTTGCGCAATGTGTACAGCTATTTAAAGCCGGGCGGCGTTTTCCGGTTCGTGGTGCCGGACCTCGAATTTTACGCACGCAATTACCTGAACGCGTCGCATGCCGATGCGGCGTCCACCTTTATGGCAGAAACGTATCTGGGCGAACGTGAGTCCGCGCGCGGTTTGCGTTCCTTGCCCAAGGCCCTGTTTGGCCGCAGCCAGCACCTGTGGATGTGGGATTATCGGAATTTCGCGGAAGAGTTGGCCGCGGCGGGGTTTACCTCCATACGGCGAGCCGTGTTCGGCGATTCCGGAGATGAGGCCTTTGCGGCCGTCGAAAGCGAAGGTCGCTGGAAAGATTGTCTCGGTGTGGAATGCCGGCGTGCCGGCTGAATCTGCAACGAAGGGGTGACTGCTGGGGTGCAGGTGATCTGTTTTAGGTCACAACGTGACCTTGGTGCGGACCATTGTGTAAGAGAAATCGTGCGTTCGGCATGGTATTGTCGCCCTTATGCGTAAGAAGCGAAACTGCAAAGGAATCGATGGGCAATGACTTTGAAAAAGGTGCGTAAAGCGGTCATCCCCGCGGCAGGAATGGGAACGCGGTTTTTGCCGGCTACCAAAGCGGTGCCGAAAGAAATGTTGCCGCTGGTCGACAAGCCGCTGATTCAATATGCGGTGGAAGAAGCGGTGGCGGCCGGGTGCACGGAAATTATCATCGTGACCAGCCGCGGCAAAACCTCGATGGAGGATCATTTCGACCGTGCGCCGGAGTTGGAGCGGCAGCTGGAAACCAAGGGCAAGCTGAAGCTGCTGGAGGTCGCCCGTTCCATGTCGCAATTGGCGCACATCAGCTACACGCGGCAATCCGAGGCGCTGGGCTTGGGCCATGCCGTATACCAGGCGAAGGCTTTGGTGGGGGACGAACCGTTCGCGGTCATGTTGCCGGACGATATCGTCGATGCCACTGTGCCCTGCATGCAGCAGATGGTCGCGGCTTACGCAGAAACAGGTGCTTCGATCATTGCCTCTGAGGTGGTCGAGGGCGAGGCTATCCAAAACTATGGATGCTTGGATTGCACCCGGGATAGCCGGGATCCGCGGCTGCTGGCGGTGCGCAATCTTGTCGAAAAACCCAAGCCTGCGGAAGCGCCCAGCCAGAACGCGATCATCGGTCGCTATATCCTGACGCCGCGCATCTTTGAAATGATCGAAAATCTGAAGCCGGGCGCAGGTGGCGAACTGCAGTTAACGGATGCGATCAAGGCCCTGCTCGCACACGAGTCGGTGTACGGGTTTACCTATGAGGGGCAGCGGCATGATGCCGGAGATAAACTCGGGTTTCTGCGAGCGACGGTGGAGTTTGCGTTGAAACGCGAAGACCTTGGTCCAAAGTTCCGCGCATGGCTACGTACGCAAACTTTCTGAGCTCCCTGGCCGTCCCGAGTCCCTTGGCTTCCCTGGGCTTGGGGCGGAGCTGTGGCTCTCGGCCGGTGCCGCGCACAGGGTCGCGCGCCCGGGGTTGCCGGTCGTTGCTTGCGGGGGTCGTCGATGCTTTTTTGCTGTGTGGGGGGCAAAAAACGGCCCCCGCGCAGCAACGGCGACCCTTGGAGCCGCCGGTCGCCACGCAACCGGAAACGCCGCAGCACCGAACACGGCTTTATTTGAAGGATGGCAGCTACCAAAGCGTGCTGAGCTACCACGTGGCGGGCGAGGTGGTGCGCTATCGTTCCGCCGAGCGCAACGGCGCCGAAGAGGAGATTCCGCGATCCTTGGTGGATCTGCCCGCAACGGAGGCCTGGGCCAAAGCGCACGATCCGTTGCAGGCGACGGCTGCCGACGGTGCACAGCAGCCGCCGGTTCTGAGTCCGGAGCGCGCGCGCGAAGAAGCCGAGCGCACGGCACGGATGCCTGAAGTTGCGAAGGATTTGCGGCTACCCGAAGAAGACAGTGTATTGGTCCTTGATACCTTTCAAGGTACGCCGGAGCTGGTGCCCTTGCCGCAACAGGGCAGCGATCTGAACCGCGAAACCGCGCATGCTGTGCTGCGGAAAGAGTTAAATCCCGCTGCCAGCCCACACGACATGCTGTTCTTGAAAGATGAGCGCGCGGATGTACAACTGCATGTGCCGGACCCTACTTTCTTTGTGCGCCTGGAAAACAAAGACCGTGAAACGGCTGGGAACGGTGGAGGATTTACCGTGGACACGCAAGGGCAGGCTGGCCGGGCGACGCCGGAGGGCGGTGCTCCGGAAAGCCGGTACGTGCTGCAACGCGTGGATGTGCGGCGCGGGGAGCGTGCGGTGAGCAGCCTGCAGCTGCGCCTGCTGGACAGCGGGAGACCCCAACCGGACCTGGTTGCGATGAAGTCCGATCTGCTGCCTGGAGGATTTTGGAAGCAGTTGACTCCGAAACAGCGGCTTGAGTTCGGAGAATACGTGCTGCTTGAGGTGCTGAACGATCGCACCGTCAATGCGAATGTATGGGACTTCGGCGTGCATCCGACAGCAAAGGAAAACGATGAGGCGCTGCGGCCGGAACCGAAAAAGCCGGTGAAGCTTGAGCGGCGTAGACCGTAGCACAAGGGATCTGCGTTATGCACGTCGATATGCTTTCGGGGCTGGCGCTGTTCTCCATGCGGAGCGGTGCTGCCACGAGCCCACGCAAGGGTTCTCCACCACGCTGAGGATGAGAAGAGGATGACGGCTTTTCGCGAGCGTCGCTCCTGCGTGCAACCACCTAGAAGGGCCAGAGTCCAAGGGTTTCCAGCAAGGATTGCTGTTGACCGGCGATGAGCGATGCGGCGGTCTGTGTGGGGGTAAGGTGGGTTTGCGGCATCTCGGGTGTGTCTGCGACGAAGAAGCTGGCTGTTGCCAAAGCTGTGGTCGCCTGCCGAAGTTCAGCGGGACCGACTTTATCGAGCGTGTCCAGGCCTGAATGGGCCTGCATCGAGTACCGGGAGTCGCGCACTAAGGGTGCAAGCCCCGGCAGTCCTTGCAGTGTAAAGGCGTAGGCATCGGTCATGGAGAGATAACCGTTGTCGGGCGGCTGGAGTTGGAGTTGCGGTGCCAGTGTGTTCAGTTGCGTCAGCAGCGGCACAAGCTCCGGATGACCGGCGGTAGGAAAGCGAACAATGGTTCCCGCACCCCAGTCCAGGGCAAACGCAGCGAGAACGTGCGGTAGCTCGGCGGCATGTTGCTGGACGTAAGCGCGTGATCCGAGTAGCCCTTGCTCTTCGCCGGTGAACAGGATAAAGCGTAGGGTGCGAGCGGGACGCATGCCGGACTGCAGAATAGCTTCCGCCGCGCCCAGTACGGCGGCGACGCCGAAGCCGTCATCGGTAGCCCCGGTGCCAAGATCCCAAGAGTCCAAATGTGCACTGACAATAACGGTTTGCTCGGGATGAGTCGATCCAGGGATCTCCGCGACAAGATTGGGAGAGGTAACCGGGGCAGAGGTAAAGCTGTTCGCAACCGATAGATGGAGCTGTACCGGTTGCTGTGCCCTCAGAAGGTTCTCAAGAAGTTCCTGGTGTTCGGCGGAAAGATCCAGTGCGGGGATGAGGCTGGTATCGATATGTCCGGGCAATGGGAATGCAATCGGTTCTGTATGTACCAGGCCTGCTCCGGGTCTGGAATCATGTTGAAGAACAGCAATCGCCTGAGCGGCCGTTGCAGCCCGCAAAAGCGGTAGCAGCTGTGCATAGCTTTGCAGAGCGTCATGGGGCTCACCGGAAAGGAGCAGGGCTTTGCCGCGCCAGTGTGCACTCTCGGTGCGCACGAGTTCACGCAGATGCGTATTCACGGCTTCGCTGTCGACCAGTGCCACAGGAACTGGATCGCGATGTACCGGCGTCGAGCCGGTCCAACCGTAGGCGGCTACTGGAATAGCTAGCGCGAATGGGGTGACGAGGGAGACTTCAGCGGCGCCGCGATGCCAGCCGCGCTCCAACGTCCAAGCCTCAGAGTGCACATGGAGGAGGCCGAGGTCCTGCATGTGAGCCAGAAGCTTGAGTTCCGCCGCATGGGCGGGCGCACTGCCGGTGAGTCGCGGGCCGATGCGGTCGCATAGCTGGGTCAGAAGGGGCATGCTGTCAACAGCCGCTGCCGCTTGCGACACGGCGTTGAGACGCGCGGCGACCCAAGCCTGGTCAGACAGTTGTGCTTCTGACGAGCGTGCATGCGCACAACCCAAGGTCAGATAGAGCAAAAGCAACGCTGTCCGCATGAGTCGAAGCATCGTCGCAGAGTACCGTCCGGGATGAATAAGCAGAAAGGCCTCCGATGAGAGGCCTTTCTGCTTGTTTGTGTTTGGCGAAGAGTACGCGCGAGTGCTGGCCTATTTGGTCATGTCGATACCGCCGGAGGCCTTTTGCTCTTTGGCGGCTTCGTTGGCTTTGGCGGCACCCATAGCGCGGTGTACCCAGTCGTCGGCCTTGGCGATGTCGGCTTTGCGCGCGGCATCATTGCCGCACTCGATGTCAGCTTTACGCCGCCAATCGAGGTTGAGGTACTGCATCGCTTCTTCGTAATTCGGGTTCAGGTCCACGGCTTTGTTAAGGTACTGCTCGGCCGTATTCAAGATGGGGCCGTTTTGCGAAGCAAGCTGCGCGCAAACCTTGGGCGGTAGTTTGACGTTGCCCATGCGATCGTCTGTGATTTTGTTGGCTTTGAGCAGGTCTGTGGCCGTTTTATCCGCCTGCTGCCAATCGAGCGCACCCACAGCGTAATTGGCTTCGGCATCCTTCGGATCGAGCTGGATGACCTTGAGTTCGTCTTCTCGGGATTTGTTGAAGTTCATCACATTGCGATCGATAGACGCGATCTGGCGCCAGGAATCGACATCGTCGGGCTTGCGCGCCAGCACCTGGTTGAACCCATCCAGCGCTTTCTGCGCAATGGCGAGGTTCTGGGGGGTGTTGTTGTTCGGCTGCACCTGATAACTGTATGCGGTCGCCAGATACGTCCTGGCGTTCGGGTAGGTTGGATCCAACTGAATCGACTGTTGAAAATGGTCGATTGCCGTTTCGTAGTGGCCCGCCTTGAATTCCTGCACACCTTTGACGAGTTGATCACGGGCCTTGAGTTTGGAGCATCCCGTGGTTCCTGCGAGCAAAGCGAAGAGCGCCATGCTCCCCGCGACGTGTGCGCATCGTGCGCTTCGTGTCATCAGCCTTATCCCCTTACGACGATGGCGCCCGGAGCGGCCCAATAGGCACGCACCTGCAGACTGCAACCATTGTTCAGCTTGCCGCTTGATTGTAAAGGCAGATGATAAAAAACGGCTAGAGGCTGCTTGGCACTCAAAAGGCACCAGTGGAAAGTTACCTTTGCGGGACGGCTGCGGACACACGGTTCGCATCGCATGCGAAGCGAAAGATATGAAGGTTGGGAAACGGTATGGCGGAAAAATGGACAGCGGCGCAGATGCCATCGCAGGCTGGGAAGATCATCGTGATTACCGGGGCAAACAGCGGCGTGGGTTATCAAGCGGCGCTGGAGTTGGCTCGGCATGGGGCGCATGCCGTGCTGGGCTGCCGCGACCTGACGAGGGGACAAGCGGCGCTGGAACGGCTGCGGCGTGAGGCGCCCGGGGCAAGTGTGGAGTTGGCGCAGCTGGACATGGCTTCGCTAGCCTCGATCCGAGCCTTTGCGGACACGTTTCTGGCGCGCCAGGTCGGCCTCGACGTGTTAATCAACAATGCCGGGGTGATGGGCCTGCGCACACGGGAAGTGACCGAGGACAATTTCGAGCGGCAGTTTGGCACGAACCATCTGGGGCACTTCGCGCTTACAGGGCTGCTGCTGCCGGCATTGCAACGAGTGCCGGCTGCCCGTGTGGTCACAGTGGCATCGCTGGCACACCGGAATGGCAAGATCAACTTCAGCAATCTGCAAAGCGAGCAGAGTTATGGGTCATGGGATGCGTACAACACCTCGAAGCTGGCCAACATTCTGTTTGCCCGAGAGTTGGACCGCCGCGCACGGTTGGCGGGGCTTTCGCTGCTGAGTGTGCCTGTTCACCCCGGCGTTTCAAAGACAAATATTTTCACCAATGGCATGGGTGAAAAGCCGGATCTAAAGGCGCGGATTGTGAAACTCGTGGCGCCCCTGATTATGCAAACAGACAGCATGGGGGCGCTGCCGACCGAATACGCGGCCACCGCCGCAGATGTCCGCGGCGGCGAGTATATCGGGCCCGATGGCTTTGGCGAGTTGAAGGGCTATCCCAAAGTAGTGCAGGCACGGGCGCATGCGCTGGACGAAACCACCGCCAAAGCCCTGTGGGAGCGCAGTGAAGAGCTCACGGGCGTACGGTACCTGTAAGCCTGCGGTTGTTTCGCGCGGCTTAGAACCTTTGAGAACACCACACCGACCACCCCGATGTATGCAGCGTCCACGCCTGCTGTGCTGGACGTGCTGCTAGGCATGCCGTGCTGGGCGTACCGCGCCCGTGGAAGAGTTTTCGCTCGCAGGGCGAGGTCGGCCGTTTGCGAGCGCTTAAAGCGTGGGTTCCAGGGAGGCAACGGATGTGAGCGCTCCTTTTGGCCGGCTTGTTATTTGGCGCTGCACCTGGGCATTCGGTTTCGCGCCAAAGGAACCAAGCGGCGCATGAACGGACATGGCCGAGCGCGCTTGAATGGCAGGCAAGCTGGCTTCCAGGGCGTCGGCGAGCAGAGGTTTACTGATAAGCCAGCCCTGGGCACATTCGCACCCCATGGCCGCCAGCTCACGAAGATCCTGTTCCGTTTCCACACCTTCGGCAACAACCCGCTTGCCGAGAGACTGGCCAAGGTGCACAACAGTGCGAACGACCTCCATCCGTTGCGGATCGTTATGCATATCGGAAACGAAGCTGCGATCCACTTTGACCTCATCTACGGGAAGATTCAGAAGAAACGCAAGGGAAGAATAGCCGGTGCCGAAGTCATCCAGCGAGATGCGGATGCCATGTTTCCGCGCTTCCGTAAGGATCTGCTTCACTGTGTCCTGATGAACCAGAAGTGCAGATTCGGTGATTTCCAGGCGGAGCAGCCTGGGATCGAAACCGGTTTTTTCAAGGATATGTAAAACCTGCGAGAGCAGGTTTACGTCAGTAAATTGCCGCGGCGATACGTTCACGCTGACCGAAAGTCTCGTTCCCCATGACCGGTTCCACGAGGCCACCTGACGGCAGGCTTTTTCCAGGACTTGTGCCCCAAGAAGCAGAATGAGCCCCGATTCTTCAGCCAGCGGGATGAAGTCGCAGGGGGCAACGGAGCCGTGTTGGGGATGCGACCAGCGGGCGAGTGCCTCGAAACCGGAGATGACTCCGCCTTCGACGCTAAGAATCGGTTGGAAAGCCACATCAATTCCGTCCCGTTCCAGGCAAGAACGCAGGTTGGCTTCCATCTGCCAACGGAAGCTCATCTGGTCGCGCAGGGAGGTGTCGAACAGCTGGACGCAATCCTTGCCGCGCTGTTTGGCGCGATACATCGCGTGATCTGCTGTACGGAGCAGGGTATCTGCGGATTCGCCGGGCATTGCGAGCACAACGCCCAGGCTGGCCGTGCAGCGAACGACGCGACCATGGACATCGTAGGGGACCCGGAGGGCCTCTGAAAGGCCGGTGCCGATGGCGAAGGCATCGGCGGCATTGGCCGCTGAGGTGAGCACCACAAATTCATCGCCACCGAGGCGGCAAAGGACGGAACCAAAGGGAGCTTTCGCGCGGAGCCGTTGTGTAACCCGGATAAGGAGTTGATCGCCCACGGCATGGCCCAGGCTGTCGTTGATGGTTTTGAAATGATCGAGGTCGGTAAAGATGAGCACGGTCGACAGTGCTTCGGCATTTGCCAGACGATCTTCCAGGCTGTTCCGGAGCAGTTTGCGATTCCCCAGGCCGGTAAGCGTATCCTGCAGGGCTGTTTCTTCGAGCCGCCGATGTGCGTAATGCCAGGCTCGCTCGCGAATTTCAATGCGGAACGCAAAAAGTGTGAACGCGGCGACAACAAACGTGCCGCCAATCAAGGGCTGTCGCATCGCGAGCACGCCGGAAACGCCCATGGCTAGAAACGCCAAAGCTGCGACATTAAGCCCCTGCATGCTGCGGGCAGCTTTGAGCAGGCGGCTCGCCGGTGGTTCCTGGGCAAAGTTTCCCTCTTGCATTACGTCGAGAAGAATTAAAACAAGCAGCAGGGAGACGGGCAGGGTCCAGATGAGATCCAAAGCACTGCCGGCTTGCCAACCACGGCCGTACAGGGATCCGCCTATGGTTTCGAGCACCCCGTACGCGAGAAGAAAAAGGGCTAAGCGTGTGAAAAAGCGGCGCTCTCGAACGCGGGTGCAAACAGGTAAACGTAGAAAGCAGCAAAGAATGAGGGCCACATTCTGGATCAGATATGCATTTTGCACTCTGAGGGGCCGCGATGGCAGGAAAACCAGAAGGTAAAGAACAGCAACGAAAAGAATGGCTTGCGCGCGGTCCAGCAGTCCCACTTTATCCAGTTCATCGTGAGCCATATTCATGGCAAGGAGCAAAGGAAGTCCGAAAAGAAGCCAAAGCGCATCGTCGGCCCGCACCGGCCGGTAGGCCGGGGGGAAGTACAGGAAATAAATAAATAACCCTTGAGCAGCGGCCCAGATACCGAAGGCGGTGGCAAGCGCCAACCAGCACCGGCGCCCGACGCCGTTGGTACTGAAGGTGCTCTGCCGCAAACTCACAAGAAAAGTCAGAAACGGAAAGATGAACTGGAGAATGTTGGAAGCAAGCGCGGCATGCGGTAGAAAGCATACGACGAACACATGTGTGAGCTGCAGCAGACAAACAGCGACCAAAAGCGGCCGGGCAAGAAATTTTCTGGTGTCTCGAGTTGAGGGAAGTGTCTGCATGGTTGAGAAGTGCAAAGCTCGGATGTGTCTGCTTATCTCTTATCGGCAGAATTGTCGCGAACTTTAGCGCTTCAATGCAAGAAACCAAAGGGGCAGAGCCGGACCCAATCGGGGCAGAGACCGAAAGGCGTCGCCATGGGACGATTAAATTGGAACCGTCCTGCGAAGATGAGCCTGGCATGGAAGTGCAATCGCCGGTCGCGACGGGGCCTGCAACAGGCGGTTGCTGGAAGTGGCTAAATCGGAGGAGGAGATGATGCGGATTTGTAGTGCGGATCTGTGATGCGGAATCTGTGTCGGTCGTCACCCGTTTAGCCGGGGGCGCGTCAGGACGCCAAAATCGGCGACGGCTTCGCGGTTCTGCGGGAGGAGGCTGGTTTTGCGGAAGATCGCGGTGTGCCTGCCTCGGTGCTTGCAATTGGTTGATCTATTGCGCTTGATTGATTTGTGGGGTGGGGCTTTGCGACATCGTGGGGCATCGCAGAATCGTGGAGCTTTGCAGATTTCTTTGGGGAGGAACCAGCGCCGGCAGCAGCAAGGGAAAGGCGAGACAATTTGGCCGCGTGGTTTTCCAGCAGCTTTTCGAGTTGTTTAATCAGTTGCGCGGTTTGCATGGGTTTGACGAGCATTTTGTCGGCGCCCATATCCCGCCAGTCCTCGTCCGACATGGGAAACGCGGTCAAAAGGGCCACGGAAGGATGATAGGGCGCACTGCGGTCGGCTTCTATTACCTCAGGACCGGCAGCGTCGGATTCCATGCGCATATCGGTGATGATCATCTGATATTCATTTTTTTTAATGCGCGCCCGGCCCTCGCGGGCGCTGGTAGCGGTGTCAACATCGAATCCGGAGATTTCGAGCACGGCTTTCATGGTGAGCAGAACGGGAACTTCGTCATCAACAAGCAGAACGCGACGCTTGGGCAAAGGAATCTCCTCAAAAAGTGTGCACCTCGGGCCGGTGCTGCGATGGATCGGCAGCGAGTCGAGCCACGGGTCCGGCGGTCGACTCGCGTACAGGTCTTCATGGTCGCAGCTTGCGAAGGTGGGTGCAAGCGGCAGAAGCGTGCCGACGTGAAAAAGCGGAAGCAATGAACGGAACGAGACCGGGTGGTATACTCACGTGTGCTTTGCTGTGCCCGGACAATCCGTGGCGCGAAACCGACATCCAACGTAATGACGACCCGAAACTGGGTTTGGAGGCTGCCTATCCCACCGTTCAACGACAAACGTTCGCAGAAGTCCTTTATTCGTACCAACGACCGCATTCGGGCGCGCGAAGTGCGTGTTATCGACGAGACCGGGGCGCAGCTTGGGGTAATGCAGCCCTTTGAAGCGTTGAAGATCGCCCGTGAACGATCGCTGGATCTTGTTGAGATCTCGCCCAATGCCGTGCCGCCGGTTTGCAAGATTCAGGACTACGGCAAGTTTTTGTACGAGAAGGACAAGAGCGAGCGTGCTGCACGCAAGACGCAAAAAGTAATCGTCATCAAGGAGGTCAAGTTTTCCGTGACCGTGGATGATCACGATTATGTGACCAAAAAGAACCAGGCCGTGCGTTTTCTCGCCGATGGGGACAAGGTCAAAGCCAGCCTGCGATTCAAGGGCCGGCAGATGGCGCATCGCGATCTGGGCTATAAGATCATCAACCGATTGATTATGGATATCGGCGACATCGGTGTGGTCGAGTTCATGCCTCGCATGGAAGGCACCACGCTTCACGCGATTCTGGCCCCCAGCAAGAAGGCTGTCCCTGCACCGCCGAAGGCGCCGAAGCCTGTCGCGGCTGCGCCTGTCGCGGAGGCGGCCGTCGTCACCTCGAACGCGTAAGTAGTCGAGGAACGCGGGCCTTCAGCCCGCAGCACGTTGGTGGTGCGGGTACCTGGGGCGTTGCCCCAGGCCAGGTTGACGCGGGCCACCGGCCCGTGGGGTTGAAAGTGCCTGAATCCCCATCGTGGCCCCAGGGTTGGTTTGGGGTTGAAGATGCAAAATCCTCGGCGTTTCCCCCAGGATTGGTTTGGGCTTGCTGTTGGCATGTGGAGTACCGGGTTGTGCTGGTAGTGCGGAGGGCGACGGTGCAGGTGGTGTCTCCCCTGCGCAGGACCGGGGCACGCACCGGGTACTACGCGGCGGATATGCAGCGGAAGGCCGGACTGGCTCGGCTATGGAAGAGAAAGGCCGAAGCGCTCTGGTACACTGTGTGCTGCGGTTTCTACGCAATTTCGTTAGCAGGACAACTATGCCAAAGATGAAAACCCACTCGGGCGCGGCAAAGCGCTTCAAAAAGACCGCGTCCGGCAGATTCAAGCGCGGTCAAACGAAGATGCGCCACATTCTTACCTCGAAGTCGAATCAGACGAAGTCGAAGCTGAGCCGGATCGTACTTGTATCGGTGGCGGACACGCCTAAAATCGCCCGTATGCTCCCGTACGCCTAGGCTGTCGCCGTGGCGGAAAAGTGCAGTAACGATTCGTCATGCTGTTTCATCAACTCATCAAATTTGGATCGAGCCGTTCCGCAGTGCTTAGCGGAAGAAGGGTCATTACCTAACATAAGACCCCTGGATCGCGGTTGATGAGATCCATAAGACTCATTTAGATCCAAAGCAACAGGCGTGTGAAGAGGCCACCCTTGCCTCCAGCCGCAAACAAGAAGAACGAAAAACAGGAGAGTCACCATGCCCCGTGTAAAACGGAGTACAAAGCGCAGCGATCGCCGTAAAAAGATTCTGAAACGTGCAAGCGGCTATTTTCTTACAAAATCCAAGCTGTATCAGGCAGCGCAGGAGGCCGTCGAGCGTGGCCTCAAGTTCGCCTATATCGGTCGTAAACAAAAGAAGCGGCAATACCGTTCGCTTTGGATTGTGCGCATCAATGCCGCGGCACAACAGCACGGTTTGCGCTATTCGACGTTTATCAGCGGGTTGAAGAAAGCTGGCGTGGAACTGGATCGCAAGGTTCTGGCCGATATCGCGGTTAGTGATTCCGCCGGTTTCGCGACGCTTGTGGAACAAGCCAAGGCCGCAATAAGCAGCCCCGCCACACCCCAAACCATTTAGATCGCGCGGAAAACTGCAAAAGTTTTAGTGACTGAGAAAGGCGCGGCTTCGGCTGCGCCTTTCGCATTCGCTAAGTTTTTCCTCGGTCCAAAGCGAGAACGTCGCGTTCCCGGCTACCAAACTGTCTGGGACGAGCGACAAAGGTTTGCTCCTTCCACAGGCTCAAGATGAGACGACGATGGGGAGGGTCAAACTCTGCTTCAACCATTCGATCTGTTCATCGATTCCATCCATTGCTCGAGGCATTTGGATGGTGGGCACCCCGCGATAGCATGAGGGCATGCGGCTTTTTGCGGGTTTCGCGCTTTCACCCATAGCTATTGACCGGCTTGCGAAGCTGCGGTTGCGATTGGCGGTGCCGACCGATGGGCTGCGATGGTCGGAGCCGGAACAGTGGCACATCACGCTCAGGTTTTTTGGTGATGTGGATGCGGGCAAGATGCAGTGCCTGAGGGCGGCTGTGGAAGGGCTTGCGACGCAGCCGGTGGACCTGGAAATGACGGCGCTGGGATGGTTCGCGGCGAAGGGCATCCTGTACGCAGCAACGGCCGCCTCGCCCACCTTGACCGCTTTGCAGGCGCTGGTGGTGGCAAGCACGGGGGATTGCGGTGTTTTGCCTGAATCGCGGCCATTTCAGCCGCATATCACGCTGGCCCGCAGTAAAAACCGGACCGGGATGGCGACGCTGCGTCGGCTATGTCAGCCGGAGCTCCCCGCCTTCGGCAGCGCGGTACGTTGGAT
>CAXTRN010000063.1:0-17967 GCA_964246645.1 uncultured Acidobacteriaceae bacterium | reverse complement strand
GTGTACGAGCTGTATTCGCTCCCGATTGTGTAGTCACTCGTCTGGAAGCTTTCTCCGGCGCCGGCGACTGGATCGGTGTACAGGTTCACCACCGTTTGATCGCTCAGTTCGTACGAGAGGCCATTGAAATCCAAGCTGTAGGAGCCGCTCGTCAACGAGAAAACGTTGTCATTGCCTTGATAGCTGCCCGCGGGTAGAAGGCCGGTGATGGTGAGAGCGTCGCCTCCAGGATAGCTCGTGGTTCCTTCAATGGAGGTAGCCGTATACTCGCCCGGGCTGTCTAGGGTGGCTGTCAGAACGCCGGAGCCTGTAATCGGGTCCCCGCTGGTTCCGAAGGAAAAGAAAAAGGTGTCTGCATGGGCCGCGGCGGTACCCAGCGTGAGAAAAGCAAGAACGGTAGAAAAAACACGGAAGCGCATGATGTAAATCTCCAATGAAGTACAAGTCTGTGGATGAACAGCACTGGCGCTCCGGGTAGCGCAGTGGGGAACTGTCCTGCCTTGGGTAGGGTGTTGATCCGCTGAACCGTCGCGAGCCGGCATGCTCTGCTTTTCAACGCGTTGGGTTCTGCGGGAAAGACCTGGTACGGAGAACAGCGGGTTGTACTGAAGCACAACCCGCTGTTCGGGTTTATTTGCTGGTGGAGGCTGAGCAGGTTCCCGGCAACTGCGATACCGGGGAAGCCGGCGCCAGCGTGGCCGCAAGAATCAACACGTTGCGATTGTCCGGCAGCGTCACGCTCTTCGCCGTCTTGCCGGGCTGCAGCGGAAACGTGTACAGGTACACGTTGAAGGCCTGCTGATCCTGCGTGCCATCGTTGTAGTCCCGATAGGCGGTCTGGATGGCAAGGGATTCGTTGTTATATCCGCTCAGTGACGACCAGTCGCTGAAGCTTTGCTGGAACGTCTGGGTGGAGCCGTCGGTGTAGGCGATCGTGACGGGCTGAGTCGTTTGATCGCCCTGCACCGCCGTGCCCAGCAGCTTCAGATAGGTATATTGGCCTGCGGGCAAGGCGATGGATTGCCCTGTGCCGTACAGTACATCGGGGCTATTGGCCGGTGCCAGGTAGAACTGCGACGGCCCCACCATGACAGTTTGACCCGCGCGCGCCGACAGCTGCAGCAGGTTGGCCGAATAAGCCGCACCGCTTCCATCCAGGCCGCCATCTGCGGGGAAGGTTGCGCCGTCGGTGTAGATGCCCTCGGCATTGAAGGTTTTGAGGAGATTCACCTCAGACCCCAGCGGCAGGTTGGTTGCGGTGGCACTTAGCAGAATCACCGCCCGATTGTTAGGAAGTTTGAAGCTCACCGCTTGTTTGTTGGGGACTAGAGGGATGGTATAGGCGTACACGTTGAACTGCCGCGCATCCTGCCCACCTGTTGCGGTATCGCGATAGGCCATCGACACCGCATTGCCTTCGTCGACATGCGTGGAAGGCGAATACCAATCGCTGAAGCTCAGATTCGCTTGCGATGTGGAGCCGTCCGCATAGGTGATCGTGATGGTCTGGTTCCGTTGCGCTCCGTCGATGCCTGTGCCCAATAGCTGCAAGGCATTGTGAGTGCCGGCGGGTAGCGTGAAGGTCTGTCCCGCGGCGTACAGGGCATCCGGTTGATCGGCTTGGCCCAGGGCAAAATGAACCCCGTTCAGTACGCGCGAGGTGGTCAGCAGTTGCGCCGAGTAAGCATAACCGCTGCCGTCCAGACCCTTGTCACTGAAGGTGCTTCCATCGCTTCGAATCGCGGTGAGGTTATACCCGCTTGCAAGATTCACCAAGTCACCCAAGCCGCATGAACCGAGAGCGGCGCTGATGGCTACCTGGAGCGGAGGCACGGAATGTGAAGTGCCGCCGGAAGCACCGCTGATTGAAATCGGAACTCCCGGAGTGGTGGGGGTGACCACCTGAGAGGTCAGTGTCAACGTGCTGCTGCTAGAGGTGGTCGCGGGGGCCAACTGACCTGTTACCAACGGTGGTAAGCCCGTCAAAGACAAGGTGACCTTGCTGTCGAAACCGTTCAGCGGAGAAACCGTGATCTGGTCGGTGGCCGACGATTTCTGATTCAGGTAAATTCTCGACGAGCTCGCCTCCAGGTTGTAGTCGGGCAAGGCAAGTTTCACGTACGCCGTGTGCTGCACCGAGCCGGCAGTGCCGGAAACAGCCACCAGATAGGTGCCACCGGGCGTGCCGGCGCTCGTCTGCACCGTGAGAATGGTTTGCCCGCCAGCCTGCACGGTCGCGGAACCAAGGGTGGCCGTGACCCCTGCAGGCGCGCCCACCAGCGTGGCCGCGAGGTTCACAGCGCCGGTAAAGCCGTTGGCTGCCGTAACGCTGACTTGGCTGGAGGCTCCCTGGCCGGGCGTCAGATTCAAGCTGGCAGAAGAAACGGCCAACGAGAAGTTCGGCGCGGCCGCCTGGGAGGACGGCGCCAGCTGGTCCAGCATGGATTGTCCGTTGGGCGTTCCCCATCCAGTGGTCAGATCGTACCCGGTCACAGCTTGAAACTGATTGGGGCTGCCGGCGTTGAAATTATTGCCGGTCACGATGTCATGGAAATCTGTCGTGTACGCCTGGCTTTGCCCGATTTCGTACACCAGCGGGTTCAGGAAACCCACAGGGAAGCCGGACGATTGCTCGTTTGCCAACGCCAGAAAGCCTGCCCAGCGCGGTGCAGCAAGGCTGGTTCCACCGATACCCTCATAGCAGCCGCCGTTGGCGCAGAAGATGTTGTCGGTATTGGCTTCCATGGCCACATCGGGGATATTGCGGTACAACTTCGAGCCCTGGTTGCTGCTGTTGATGGCCGAAACCTGATAGGCGGGGATGGGCGATTGTGTGCTCCATCCTCCGCCGCTGGCGACCCATGCGCTTTCGCTCTGCCATGGACCACCCGCGCCTGCGGTGACCAGGTCCGTTCCGCCCACATCGACCACATTCGGGCTGTTGCCGGGATAGCCGCCACCATTGGGGAACGCCCCGCCGTCGCCGGACGCGATAAACAGGTTCTGCCCCTGCGCCGCGAGCTCCATGAACACCTGTTCATAGCCGGGCTGCGTGGAAGGTGTACCGCCGAAGCCGAAGCTCAAGCTCAACTGCTTGGCTACATTATCGTTGGCGGCCTGGGTAAAGGCGGTCAGGGCGTCGCTGCCGGAGCCGTAGGCCGTGTAGATCAACAGCCCCGACATTTTCGGGGCCATGGAGATGGCCTGCTCCGCATCGATGACCTCTTCGCCATCGTCGCAACCCGAGCCGCACACGCCATCGACATCGAGGTAAATGTTGTAAATCGGAACCTGGAGCGGTTGATTCACAAGGCTGAAATAGGCATACACGTCACTCAGGTTGTAGGGCCCAAGCTCGATCAAGCCGACGCTCTGGCCCTCGCCGGCGCTGGCGACGCCCGGTGCGTAGGCGGCACGCATGTCGCTGCCAAGAAACTGCCCGTCCGGTCCCGACCCCGTGGTAAACGACTGTACAAGAGCGTTCACACGAGTGCCGTTGGTGTTTCTGCTGCTGCCGATGGCTTTGACCTTGCTTGTATCCAGCCTTGGTTGTGGCAGCTCGCGCGTGCTCAGGCCCACCACGCTCAGCAGCGGTGCTGCGCTGCTTGTGCTTAATTCGCTGTTGGGCGCGTAGTAGGAGCGACCCTCGGCCGCGGTCTTCATCTGCTGCATCTGCACGCCGAAGGCACGATTGACCTGCGCCGCAGAGGCTTGCACGTTGACTATCTGCCGATTGTCAAAGGTACGCAGCACCGTGAAGCCCTGTGTGCGGGCGAAGTTCTGTACCTGCTCATAGTCGGAGGCTGTGGGCCCAAAGCGCTCAACAAACTCCTGCCGCGAAAGATATTTGTGGAACTGTGGGCTGGTCGGATCCTGCTGGTCCTTCAACAGGGTTTTCAGGTCGGCGACATTCCGCAGCGGCAGCGTGAGGGCAAATTTCAGAACCTGCCCTGCAGGCAGGGTCGCCACATGGGTGTCCCGCGTGGGCGCGGCGAGCCCGGCGGACAGAATGTGCCGGCCGCCCGTCTGCGCAAGCGTCGCAGAACTTAGAAAAGCAGGAAAAACGACCCCGGCAAAAAGCACGCGGTAGGGAAGGGTGTGAAGGCGCAAGCAGATCTCCTTAAGCTGTTGAGCGGAATGACGGTACGCATGCCGGTGCAAATCACCGGTCAGGACGAGCAGCAAACAGCGGAGCAGGTACAGCAGCTTTCGTGCTAAAAAACTATCGTGGAAAGGTTTCCAGCATAGTAACGCAGCCCGGTCAATCCAACAAAGGTGGATTGGCTTTTCTACACGGCGCTTGCACTGCCGAGAGCCCACAACGGGCTGTCCAGCTTGATGGCTCCATGCAATGAATTCCAATTTGCAGCGGGATCACTGGCCTGGTGAAGCATGCAAAATCACCTGGTCAGTGCTGTAGTTGTTAGCACAACGAAACGTGTTCAGTGAGCTTGTGCCCTTCAACTTCCGCTAAATGTGTTTATGAGTACCTATGCACTTAGAAAAGCCAAGCCACCCGCGATCTGGATCTAGTCGTTGAGTCCTTTGCCGGCCAAGATTCGTGGGATGAATTTTTCCACTCTGGAAGCGCGCGTGGCCGCTTGTTTTGCAGCGGCAATCTGGAAAAGGTAACCCTTCTGTCGTCCGGGTGTAAGACCGGCGAAAGCTTTGTTCAAGGCAGGCTCCGTGTCGAGCCTCCTTTGCAGCTCTTGGGGCACTTCGAGCTCTGAAAGCCTCTTCAAATTAATCTTTGCCCCGGACCTTTCGAGGTCGATGGCCTGCTCAATCAATGCCTTGATGGCGAAGCTCAGGCGTGTGATGTCGGCAAGTGAGCTGAAGCGAAGCTGGCGAGGCGCGTGCATGTGTTCGCCGACCCTGAAAAGCAAGCCGCCGGGGTCTTTCAGCAGAGCGCCTTTGAAGAAGAGAAGGGCGACGTAGTTCTTAAAGCGCTGGATAAGAACAATGTTCTTTTCCCCCAGCGTGAAGCATGGTTTCCCCCACTTGATCTTCTCCGCAAGGCCGCAACTCAGAGCAAGCTCCTGCAAGGCCGCGGTTTCCAGGGGGTACTGGTGCTTTGGGTGCTCCATCGGGGAATGGCGCACTGACTGTTGCGCTTCGTTTGCTGCCGGCTTTCGCATAGTATCCATCGTCAGAAGTCGGTCCCTCCTGTAATTCCTCGCCTTGGCGATCGATCGTCGCGAGTCGTTCCGGCGGCTTCCCCGCGACTGCACAATCTGTACAAACAGGTCCCAAGCAACAGGGTGTTCCTGTTATCAGATCCTTGTAATCGTCTTGACGCACACCGTCAAGGCACTCCGGCTACCCAATCGAGCTGATTGGGGAACAAGGGCGCTATTTGGAGTGAGTTCCAGCTCCGCACAACGCGGCCGGTACCGTCCTGCCTCGAAGGTGCTCGCACCCATGCCCGCGGGGGACGGCTTCGTACGAGGCCACCGTTCGCTACGACGGAGTTCGATGCGCGTGTGGGACGACTGGCGGCTATGTGCTCGCGCTTGCCGGCACTGTCAACTGCTGGTGAAGCGCCGAGGCATCCGGCAGCTGCGCATGCGCTTTCGAGCACTCAAGAGTGCAATGAGTGGAAGCGTAAGCAGCGGACAGCCGATCGACGCGCGAATGGACGGCTGAGTCTCGGGCGCAGAGTACCGTGGTGCAGGGAACGTCCAACGATGGCTGAACCAGAAGTTTGCCGCCGAACAGCACAGGACGGCGATGGCGTTGGCTGTGAGGACCGGCAGGTGCACTGCGCGGACCAGCAAGCGCATGAGCGCCATGTTTCCAGCCAGTGACAGGAGACCGTTCGACAAATGGAAGCGTAGCAATTGCTGCCGGCGGGAAAACCGCTGCGGCGGTCGCGCCAGGTGTACTGTGTGTGCCAAACGAAGTTGTGCAGAACCGTAAGCTCCAGTGCCGCTGCCGAGGCGATCAGGTAGCGGCCATGAAGCAGGCGGTTGAACAACGAAAGCGCGGCGAGTTGAACGACCATGCCCACGGCTCCGACGAGGTTAAATCGTACCCAACGGATAAGGGGAATCATGGAAGCGGCTCCTCGTGGTAGAGCTGCGCGGTGTGACGCAAGGTGAGCAGGATCGCCATAACCACCATGCAAACTGTAGCGATGGTGCCCCCGAGGTCAAAGAGCAGCCATCTGTTGCCAAAGATGGTGGCGTAGGGGCTGCGCAGCAGAGCCAGGGTGCCGGCAATCAGCAGCAGGCGAAGCTCTGTAGGCCCGAAAAGGCCTTGCGACAACTCGAAGCGACTCAATGTGTACGTGGCCAGGTAGCTTTCACTCGAAAGCAGAAGAAACGCGACCACCATGGCGATCGCCACAGGCCAATGCGCCAGGCCCGAGAAGCCGAGGCCGATCATCAGCGCGATCGCCCCGAAGAGATCGACCATGTGGTCGACGTAGAAGCCGTAACGCGGACGCTGCTGGTTGCGAATGCGGGCCAGCGTACCGTCCAGACTGTCGCCCAACCAGTTCAAAGCGATGCACACGGTAACACCAAGCAGGGCGAAGCGATGGAAACGCGCGAAAGCGTAGCACAGCCCAGCACCGATTTGCGCTGACAGCCCGAGCACGGTCAACTGGTCCGACGTGAGCCAACCTGGAGCCTGTCGGGCCATCCACTGTAGCGCGAGTTTTTCCGCCGGTGCGGTGAGCGCGCCATGGACGCGCAGTGCTGGACGGAAGCCGGAAGGTGCGCTGCCGCTGAGAGAAGTTTCCTGCATCATGGTGGTTCTCCTTTGGTTGTGCGGTTACTTACGCAACGCGTTCGTGGCCGAACGCAGGGTGAACTCGAGGGACTCACGCGGAACGCTCGTCACGTACGGACGCAGCGCCCAACCGAGGCCAATAGGGATAGAGCGGCTCAGCGAAACGGTTTCGACCTGGATGTAAAGACCATCGTCCCGCTGTTGGTAGGTCCAATAGGTATTGAGCTTCCAAAGATAGCCGTGCTCTTCGGCGGGCGTAAGGGCGCGCTCGTGATCCGAGCCAGGCGCATCGATCTCCGCAATCCGCGTGCTTCGCGAGGTGCTGTAACCGTCCCGTGCATCGAGTTGCCCGAAGGTCACGTCATAGCTCGCGTCCAGGACCACCGTAATGACGTGTTTTTGACGTACTCGCATAACGGCTTGCAACCTATCGTTTCCGAGCGGCTGCGCACGCGCTTGGACCACCTGCGGCGCGAACACGTGCGGGTAGTCACTGAAGTCGCGCAGCATTCGCTCGAACTGCACGGCAGTCGCTCCGGGGACAAAGGCAGTGCCGCGCCAGTGGTTGAGCAGCGCTCCGGGTGGCTGCGCGACCGGGGAAAGCTGCTCTACTATCAGCTCTCCGCGGCGAAGACGAGGCGCTCCTTGCGGGTCTGCAATCAGGAAAGCTGCGGATGCCTCATGCTGCTGAAGAAGCCTTGCTTGGACGGCGTTTGTGTACTGATGAAATGCCGCCATCGCCTCAAGCGGCGGCTGCGCGGGAATGCGGTGGACTGCGAGGAACGAAATGAGCAGCCCGCACAAAATGAAAGATCGGAAGATGAAGGTTCGGCGCATGTTCACGAGACCCAGCTTGCCGGGAGCAGTCCGCGTAGACAATGCATGGAGTCTCACATGGTGATATTTTGTTTCTCACGGTGCAAGTTGTTGTTTCTACATGGGATCACGGCAGTTCTCCAAACGTTCTCGCCGCCTGGAGGCTGCAGCCCTTCGATATACTTGCCGAGTGACATCCGGCCCATCGCAGCCCTTGCGTTTTCGATTCGGAGTGTTTGAGGCTGACGGGGCTACGGGAGAGTTGCGCAAGCAAGGCATCCGCATCAAGCTCAACGTGCAGCCGTTTCAGGTTCTAATGATGCTGCTGGCGCGGCCGGGCGAGGTGCTCACGCGCGAGGTGATCGCCGGCGAGCTCTGGCCGGAAGGCACCTTTGTCGACCACGAGCACGGCGTCAACTCCGCCATTAACCGCATTCGAGATGCGCTGGGCGACAGCGCGAAGAACCCACGATTTCTCGAAACGCTGGCCCGCCGCGGCTATCGCTTTGTGGCTCCGGTGGAACGAATTGCAGAAGTCATTGAAGCGCAGTCGAGCGTGCCCATCGCACCTGAACCGGACCCGGTGAGGCCATCTGTAGGGCCTCTAGTAAAGGATCAAGCCCGCAATCTCCTGGTCTCTCAGCAACAGCTGCCCGAAGCTTCGCCTCGCACTGTGCAGACGCTGTTTATTCTGCTCCAGCTGATGTACTTGGGCTTCTACGTCGGAGCACTGGCCAACCTGCCCGAGATTGAGGACTTGTTCTCCGTGCTGGACCACCCGATAGGGACGCTGGCGGTGCTCATCGTCACCGCGGCGCTCTTGATTCCGGTGCGTACCTTTCTACTCACGGCCGTGCTGTTTCGTCCGCCGGGGCTACGCGCCAGGTATCTCCAGCTGTGGCCGTTTCTGTTACCCCTGGACATCCTCTGGTCACTTGCGCCGTTTCTCCTGCTGCATCACATCAATGCCGGGCTGGCGCTGGCGTGCCTGGCCCTCCTGGTTTATTCGCCCTTCGCGCAAAGGGCGCTCATGCTGATGGGAGCGGGTGAGGTGCGACAAAAAGGCAGATGGGTTCTATAAGCGGAGATGCTCTCTGGCTGCGGTGCTTGAGAAGGCACGGACGCGTTCCCGTGTGCTTTCCAGCCTGTTCGAGCTGACGCGTCAGGACGCGCCGTGAAAGGTTCTCGAAGATGCGATCCAAGTCTTCTGTTTTCGGTGCCCGGAGGGGGACTTGAACCCCCACAACCCTTGCGGGTCTACGGATTTTAAGTCCGCTGTGTCTGCCGATTTCACCATCCGGGCTCGATCAGGACGGGCAGGTACAAGATGATCTTACCAACGGACCTCGCGATGCGGAGGCGTTGGGGCGGAATAGGGTACGCTCGGCACTATGAGTGGGAAAGGCGATGCACACGGCGCGCTGTCCATGCCGGATGCGCCGCAGGATAACGGAGCTCGGCGCGGCGCGCCACTTGCTTTCAACTTGTGCGGCGCGCCGCTGGAGTTCGACCGATGCGGCGCGCCGCTGGGTGTGGACGGGTGCGGCGCACCGCTCGGTTTCGGCACCTCGGCGCTCATGTCACGGGTGGGCCGCACCGGGTCCCTTCGTCTGCTTGAAACCGCGCTTGATGCAGGCATTACGCATTTCGATACAGCGCGTTCCTATGGTTTTGGCGAAGCGGAGTCGGTGGTCGGCATGGCGTTGTCGCGGCGCCGGGATCGGGTGACGATCACCACCAAGGTAGGCATTCTGCCGCCTCAGCGCCCGGCATTGCTGCGACCGGGCAAGGCTTTGGCGCGCGGCGTGCTCGGGATATTTCCGGGACTGCGGTCCGCGGTGCGGCGCAGGGCCGGCTCGTTGGTGCAGGCCGATCGCTTCGAAACAGCGGCGATGCGGGCGAGTTTGCACACCAGCCTGCGGCAGTTGCGCACAGAGTATGTGGATTTTTTGTTGCTGCATGAGCCTTCCCGGTCGGTGCTCGACAGCGAAGAAGCGTGGGCGTTCCTCGACGAGGCACGACGGCAGGGGAAGGTCCGCGCTTTCGGCGTTGCCGCTACGCCGGAGGTGGCCGCTTACGCCCTTGCGCACGCGTCGGCGTACACCGATGTGCTACAGGTGCCGCATGGGATGTTTTCACAGCGGCTCACTGGTTTGGAAACGGGCGCCAGGCGACGTTTCTTTCTGCATTCGGCGCTGGGACAGCATTTCAGCGCATTGCTAACAGAGCTCGAAGGCGATGCGCCGAGGTGTAAACGGTGGTCAGCGGCGCTCGGCGTCGATATTGTCGCGCCAGGGCAGTTGGCGCGATTGTGCCTTCATTGGGCGTTGAAGGAGGTTCCAGGAGGGACGGTGCTGTTTTCGTCGCTCAATCCGGCCCATGTGCGTGAAAACGCGGCTGTGTTGGACACAGCCGCGCAAGGGAAGCAGTTACAAACCTTTGAAGCTCTGGTAGGAAAGAAAAACTGACCCAACCGGAAGATGCAGATTGCTTGCGAGCAACCAGCAAAGGCAGATCCCTAGTCCCAGGCCAGCGAGCCGCCGTTCTGGTACTCGATGACGCGGGTTTCGAAGAAATTCTTTTCTTTCTTCAGATCCATGGCTTCGCTCATCCAGGGAAAGGGATTTTCGGTTTCGGCGAAGACGGCTTCAAGACCCAGCTGCGCGCATCGACGATTGGCGATGAAGTGCATGTACTGCTCGCAGGTTTGCGCCGAAAGGCCGAGGAAGCCTTTGGGCATGGTGTCACGGCCGTAGGCGGCCTCGAGTTCAGCGGCGGTGCGCAGCATGCCACGGACCTCGTTTTGGAAATCGGCGGTCCAGATGTGGGGGTTTTCGGCCTTGATCTGGTTGATCACGTCGATGCCGAAGTTCAGGTGGATGCTTTCATCGCGGAGGATGTACTGGTACTGCTCGGCGATGCCGACCATCTTGTTGCGACGGCCGAGCGACAGGATCTGCGCAAAACCGGTGTAGAACCACATGCCCTCAAACACAACGTAGAAGGCGATGAGATCGCGCACGAGCGCTTGATCGTTTTCGGGGGTGCCGGTGTTGAAATTCGGGTCGGAAAGGTGCTGGGTGTACTTGATGGCCCAGGCGGCCTTTTCGGTGATCGAGGGAACCTCGCGGTACATATTGAAGAGTTCGCCCTCGTCGAGGCCGAGCGACTCGACGATGTACTGGAAGGTATGGGTGTGCACGGCCTCTTCAAAGGCCTGGCGCAGCAGGTATTGACGGCACTCCGGATTGGTGAGGTGCCGGTAGGTCGCAAGCACGATGTTGTTGGCGACCAGCGACTCGGAAGCGGCAAAGAAGCCGAGGTTGCGCTTGATGGCGCGGCGCTCATCCTCGGAAAGGCCGTTCGTGCTCTTCCACAAAGCGATGTCGGCCTGCATGGAGATTTCGGTCGGCATCCAATGATTGTTACAACCGGCGAGGTACTTTTCCCATGCCCATTTGTACTTCAGCGGCAGCAACTGGTTGACGTCGGCGCGGCAGTTGATCATCGCTTTGTCGTCGACGCGGACACGGGCCCCGTTGCGTTCGATCACCTCCGAACTCTCATGGGGGGTGTTCGCGGAGGCGATGACAGGGTCAGGGGAGACCGAGGGCTGCGCGGAAACAGGGATATGCTGCGCTTCGGGCGACTCTACCCGGACTGAGGTAACCACCGGCACCTTGGCAGCGGCAGGGGCTGCCGCGGTCGCGGGCGCAGCGGAAGTTTCAGGGGTGTTCCAGTCATCGAAAAAGCTCATGCGTGCGCTCCGTATGTTGCTACAAATATGATGCAAGTTTACCGCGCGAAAGGCTACAGGTTGTGGTGCTGCGCGAAGATGGGCACATTCTTTGTGGGTCGCGAACAGGGGAGTGGGATGCCGGTTCCGCTTCTCAGGGCTCGCTGAAGCTGCGATGCGGCCGGAAGGATAGGCAAGCCGTAAACGCAGATTCTCTGCGGGAATAACAAGCAAAGAAGGGCAGGCCCAGAGTCGCTTGCCTTACTGGCACGCCTCACAGGTTGGGTCGTCGATGGCGCAAACCTTCATGGAAACCGTGGAGGCCGCTGGAATCTCCAGTGAAACGGCGTTCAGTTTGCCGTCAGTCCGCTTCAGCGTCGATTTTTCAACGTGGGTGGCGGAGCGGGAGCGTAGATAATAGGTTGTTTTCAGGCCGGCATGCCAGGCTTCGCGGTAAAGGGTGTCGAGCCGTTTGCCGCTGGGCTGGGGCATGTATAGGTTGAGCGATTGTGCCTGATCGATCCACTTTTGACGACGGGCGGCGGCCTGGATGAGCCAAGTCGGTTCGACCTCAAAGGAAGTGGCGTAGAGCGCTTTCAGATCAGCGGGAACGCGGTCAATCGCACCCAGCGAGCCGTCGAAGTACTTGAGATCGGAGATCATGACCTCGTCCCAAAGCCCGCGCGCCTTCAAATCGTGCACGAGCGAGGCATTGGCGACGGTGAAGTCGCCGCTCATGTTCGATTTGACGAAAAGATTCTGGTAGGTGGGCTCGATGGATTGGGTGACGCCGCAGATGTTGGAGATGGTGGCCGTTGGCGCGATGGCCATGGTGTTCGAGTGGCGCATACCTACGGTCTTCACGCGCTCACGCAGCCTTGCCCAATCGAGCGTGGAAGAAAGATCGACCTGCAAAGGGTAGCTGCGGTTTTGCTGCAGGATCGCGATGGAATCGTAGGGAAGGATGCCCTTGCTCCAAAGCGAGCCCTCGAAGCTGGCATAGCGGCCGCGCTCGGCGGCGAGCTCGACGGAAGCCTCGATGGCATAAAAGCTGACCAGCTCCATGCTGGTATCGGCAAAGCTGGTGGCCATCTCGGAACTGAAGGGGATGCGCAGGGTGTATAGCGCATCCTGGTAGCCCATGATGCCCAGGCCGACCGGGCGATGGCGCAGGTTGGAGGCGCGGGCCTCCGGGACGGTATAAAAGTTGATGTCGATGACGTTGTCGAGCATCCGCATCGCGGTCGTGACGGTGCGCTTCAAATGCTCGGCGTCCAGACCTTTTTCCGTCGTGTGATTGGCAAGGTTGATCGAACCGAGATTGCAAACAGCGATCTCCCGCACGGACGTATTGAGCGTGATCTCTGTGCAGAGATTGGAGCTGTGCACCACGCCTGTATGTTGTTGTGGCGAGCGCAGGTTGCATGGATCTTTGAACGTAATCCAGGGATGGCCGGTTTCAAAGACCATGGTGAGCATGCGGCGCCACAGGTCAATGGCCTTCAGCGTACGAAAAACCTGGATTTCGCCACGGGCGGCCTTTGCCTCATAAAGCTCATATTTTTCCTGAAACGCGCGGCCATACAGATCATGTAGCTCGGGTACCTCATCGGGAGAGAACAGCGTCCAGGGGCCATCGGACTCGACACGCTCCATAAACAGATCGGGGATCCAGTTGGCAGTGTTCATGTCATGCGTGCGGCGGCGGTCATCGCCGGTGTTCTTACGCAGATCCAGGAACTCTTCAACGTCGATGTGCCAGGTTTCGAGATAGCCGCAAACGGCGCCTTTCCGCTTGCCGCCTTGGTTGACGGCAATGGCCGTGTCGTTGGCAACCTTGAGAAAGGGAACCACGCCTTGCGATTCACCATTGGTTCCACGGATATGCGAACCGAGCCCGCGGACGCCTGACCAATCATTGCCCAGGCCGCCGGCGTATTTGGAAAGCAGAGCGTTGTCCTTGATCGCCTTGAAGATGCCGTCGAGGTCATCGGCGATCGTGGTCAGGAAGCAGGAAGAAAGCTGCGGCCGCAGGGTGCCGGCATTGAACAGCGTCGGCGTCGAACACATAAAGTCGAAGCTCGAAAGCAGCTCGTAAAATTCGATTGCGCGGGTATCGCGGTCGATCTCGCGCATGGCCAGGCCCATCGCCACGCGCATGAAAAAGGCCTGCGGAAGCTCAAAACGGACGCCGCCTTTGTGCAAAAAGTAGCGGTCGTAGAGCGTTTGGAGGCCAAGGAACTGGAACTGGCGATCGCGCTCCGGCTTTAACGCGGCGGCAAGGCGGGAAAGATCGAAGGCAGCCAGATCCTTGTCGAGAATCTCGAGCTTGACAGCCTGCTTTACGAACTCAGGGAAGTACTCTTCATAGCGAAGATCGCGGGCCTGCTGCGAGGCGATGACAGAACCGGGCATAATGAAGCCGAACGCCTCATCGCGCAGATTGTTGAGCAGCAGTCGAGCGCTGACATAAGCGTAATTGGGTTCCTGTTCGACGAGCGAACGGGCAGCCATCACCTGCGCCAGGCCCAGCTCGTGCAGCTGGATGCCGTCGTACAGGTTGCGCCGCACCTCGGCCATGATCGCGTTTACCGACACATCGGCAAGACCTTCGCAGGCGGTGGCGAGGGTTTGTGTCAAACCAGCCTCATCCAACGGCTCCAGGCGTCCGTCTTTGAGCTGCACCTGCAGGCTAGGCTGCTGAAGGGCGGCCGGTGCGGTTTCTTCGCGGCGGCGGCGCTCCTGCGAGCGTTCTTCGCGGTACAACACATACGCGCGAGCAATTTTGTGCTCGCCCCCGCGCATGAGCGCGAGTTCCACCTGATCCTGAATGTCTTCGATGTGGAGGGCGCGGGCACCATCGGCGGCGCGCCGGCGCAGCGCCTCGACGATGTGGTCGGTCAGCTGCTCCACCGTTTCATGGATACGGCGCGACGCGGCGGCGCCGGAGCCTTCCACGGCCACAAAAGCCTTGGTGATCGCAATCGAAATCTTGGCCGGATCGAACGGCGAAAAAGCGCCATTGCGACGGATGACCTGCAACCCCGTGCTGCGCGACGGAAAGGCATTGAGCGGCGTTTGGCCGAGTACATCGGCCTCGGCTTCAAACGGGTGCACAGCGGATGCGGCCATGGTAGGTTCTCCTTGCCTTTGCCTTCTGGAGCGGCAACGGCGCTTTCATCACTATACGTGGGGGTACCCTGTTGCCGCATCGCCATCCCTTGTGGATATCTCGGGCCGGAATGCGGGAGTTTAGGTGAGCGCCGCTTCGGTCTCCGGGATTTCCTGCCACATCCACAAACCGGTTCCAAGTAACAGCCCCACACTGGCGCACGGCACAAGGAGCCCTGCCCGCAGCGAGCCAAATGCCGTGGAAAGCGCGCCTGTCAGCCATGGCAACACCGCCGACCCGACGCCTGCAAGGACGAAGATCGCGCCCGGGCGGTAAAACGGCAGGGTCATCGCGAGAACGAATGGGTAGAGCGGCCCCAACCCTACGCCGGCCAGCCCCGCACCCAGCACCAGGGCGAAACCGTGTGGCGATACGACAAGCAGTGTGGTGGCGATCAACACCGCCGCCAGATGCGCTGCCAAACTGAAGCGGCTGTGCAGCCATGCGGTGCCTGGCAACGAATGCAGGGCGCGAATCACGAGCAATCCCAGCCAGAAGGCCGAATCGGCGGAGATGGCCAACGCATTGCCATGCACCATGCGCTCGGTGTACGTCGTCAGCCAGCCGCCCAGCGCGCTTTCAATGCCGACCGCCGCAGCGGCGAAGAGGCAAAGGCGAAAGGGTGCAACATGCGCCGGGCATGGTGGTAGTTGCAGTTGTGAAGATACGTTTTCGGCCCCGTGTACGGCCCTTTTCGTGGTGAAAAGCACTGCCACCGCAACAGAAATAAAGAAAATTCCCTCCGATCGGAACAGGGTGAGCCCCGACATCGCGCGCAAAGAATGCAGTGCAAGCACCGGAGCGGCGAACGCGCCGAGTGCCCAAAAGAGGTTGAGTCGATTGAGCGCGAGGTGGCTCGTGGCGGAGGACGCATCCTTCGCCTGCAGCAGACTGATGGCTGTCATCGTGGTGCCGAGGCCGGCACCATAGAGCAGAAGCACCGGCAATGGAAAATCGCCCTGCAGCTGTGCCATCAGAAGCGCAGCCAGCCCGGAAGCGGCAAGCCCCGCGGCAGCAGGCCAGCGTTGGGCACGCTGCACGAAAACAGCGCCGAATGTCGATCCGGCAAAGGCGCTGAACAGCAGGGAGCCGCCGTTGCGATCAGAAAGGTGCCCTTCTGCAAGCATGGCCGGCAGCGCCGCGCCCAGCAGTGCTGTGCCGACACCGGTCAGGGTAAACGCAAGCGAAAGCGCCGCTGCATCCAACCTCGCTGCATCTAGCCCGGATTTGCCTTTGGCTTTCGCGCTCACAAGAGGTACCGGGTTGTCGTCGGCTCTAGTATGCGGCAGCGAGCGTTCCAACGGCGCGTACGGCTTTTCCGGTTTTTTCGATCACCTCGTCTACCTGGGCAAGTGTTGTATCGTGCATCAGGGTGAACCGGACGGCGGTTTGGGCGACCTCGCGCGGCAGGCCCATCGCGGTGAGCACATGCGAAGGTTCATCACTGCCTGCGGCGCAAGCGGAGCCGCTTGAGCACAGTACGCCGTGCTCCTCCAACTGCAGCAGAACCGCTTCGCCACTGGTGCCGGGAAAGCAGAAAGAAGCGTTGTTCGGCAAGCGCTCCGTGGGATGCCCGGTGAGTCGCGCTCCCGGTGCTGCCGCCAGTACGCCTTGAATCAGCCTGTCGCGCAGCGTGCAGAGGTGTACAGCCGTGGACGCCACATCGCGTTGGGTCAGTTCCAGAGCGACGGCGAATGCAACGGCTCCGGCCACATTTTCCGTGCCGGAACGGCGTCCGCGCTCCTGGCCGCCGCCGTGGAGTAGGGGCTCCACCGCAAGGCGCGCGCCTAAATAAAGTGCACCGACGCCCTTGGGCGCCCCGAGTTTATGTCCGGAAAGGCTGACGAGGTCCGCACCAAGCGCCGGTAGGTGCAAGGGAAGCGTGCCGCACGCCTGCACCGCATCGGTGTGAAAGGGCACGCGCTGCTCGTGGGCGATGGCGGCGAGCCGAGCGACCGGCTGAACGGTGCCGACCTCATTGTTGGCCAGCATGATCGTACACAGGGTGGAGTCGGGCCGCAGCGCCCGGCGCAGATCCTCTTCGCGTACGAGCCCGTACGGGTCAACCGGTAAATAGGTGATCGCAAAACCGTGGTGCCGTTGCAGGAAATCACAAGAAGCGAGCACCGCTTCATGCTCGATGGCCGTGGTAATGACATGTCGTCCACGCGGCGTGGCCAGCGCGACACCCTTGATGGCTAGATTGTCCGCTTCCGTGCCGCCGGAGGTGAAGACGATCTCGCCCGGACGGCAACCGAGCGAAGCGGCGACCCGTTCGCGCGCCTCTCGCAGCGCCCGGGCAGCCTGGTCGCCGAGGCTGTGATGGCTGGACGGGTTGCCGTACCATCCAGTCAGATACGGCCACATGGCCTCCAGCGCCTCGCGGCGGACAGGCGTGGTGGCGGCCGCATCGAGGTAAATCATGCGGAATGTTCCGGCAGGATATCGAGCCCAAGGTCGAGCGAGCGCACGCTGTGGGTTAGTGCGCCCACAGAAATGAGGTTCACGCCCGTTCGCGCGATGTCGCCCACGGTTTCGAGCCGTACGGAACCGCTGGCTTCAGTGAGCGCCCGTGTGCCGATTTGCGCGACGGCTGTGCGTAAGTCGGCCAGTGAAAAATTATCCAGCAGCACGGTATCGACGCCGGCGGCCAAAACCGGCTCGATCTGATCCAAATGATCCACTTCGACTTCAAGATGCATCACATGCGGCAGCTGAGCACGGGCAGATCGCAGGGCGGCCGTTAGATCGTGCGCACCGCCGGCAGCGAGAACGGCAAGGTGGTTGTCCTTGGCCATGACCGCGTCGGACAAGGAAAAACGGTGGTTATACCCGCCCCCGCACCGCACGGCGTACCGTTCGAAGTAGCGCAGGCCGGGGGTGGTTTTGCGAGTGTCGGTGATGCGAGCTCTCGTTCCGGCAATCGCCGCCACATACCGTGCGGTGAGCGTGCTGATGCCGGACAACCGCTGCACGAAGTTCAAGGCGACGCGTTCTGCCTGCAGCACCGCGCGGGCACGGCCTTCCACACGCGCCAGCACCGCGCCGGCATCGAAGCCTCCCGCCTCGGCAATTTCGGTTTGGACCTGGATGTCGGGATCTGTGAGGCGCATGGCGGCCACGAAAAGGTCAATCCCGCAAAGCACGCCCGACTCCCTAGCAACCAGGGTGGCCGTGACGCGTGCCCTTGCAGGGATGAGGGTTTGCGAGGTGAGATCGCCCCAGGGCGCGTCCTCTTCGAGCGCCATGCGCACGATGCGCTCGACCGCGCCTGGGCTTGGTGGCGGTAGTTCCGTTGCCGCTAACATGCGACGTGCACCTGCCGGCCAACCGCGATGTGGTGGTGTTGCCCTTCGACGGTTTGTGGAAAATCCGCGCGGGCGTGGGCGCCGCGGGACTCTTCGCGAGCGAGCGCCGCTGCGACCACCGCGCGGGCAAGCAGCAACAAATTCGCCGTTTCGCGCTCAAAAACGCTTTCACCTTCGACCTTCCACCGCTGGAGCAGTGA
>CAXTRN010000062.1:0-18094 GCA_964246645.1 uncultured Acidobacteriaceae bacterium | reverse complement strand
GAGAAAGCTTCCAGACGAGTGACTACACAATCGGGAGCGAATACAGCTCGTACACTATTGCGCCCACGCCGGAGCCAGGCAGCTTCGTTCTGCTCGGCACAGGTTTGCTGGGCGTCGCAGGCGTAGTCCGCAAACGCCTCGCGTAAAATCCCACACTTGATCGAGCCCTGGCCGTGGCCGGGGTTCTCTTCTTTCTTTGCACTTTCGTCTACCCGCATACGCAGCTTACATAGCCTGGTTGCTGCTTCATAGTCCCTGCGACCGAAGGCTGCAGAGCTAACATAAAGGCAGTGCCGGCGACGGACGGTAACGATAAGGCGAGAGCATCGCTGGCACAAACATTCATTGTGATGAAGGCTGGATTACTTCCGATAATTCGACTTGTCGTTACGTATCCAGAGCCGGTTGTTATTCGATTTGCTGGAGCCTAAATAGCACGATTTCTATCTGGTATAAAGCCGACAGCTTATTCGCGCATGGCTCTACCCTATGGGCCGATGATGGCTGCGCTGACGCCTGCCTTTAATTTGTGTTCTAGAGCGAAGAACTCGGTTTCCGAGTAGGCGACGGAAAAGCCTTCTGCCAAATCAAGAGCTCCGGAAGCAGGGAGCTGGGCCTCCTTAATATTTGGCTGCCAGAATTGGAGCATTTGCAACGAGACTGGAGGTGTTAGAGCAAACGAATCCTGCAGTCCGCCGCAGATGCCTTTGGGTGCCTTACGCTGAACAGGGAAGACGAAGTTGAAGGATCGGTTTTGTGTCCTAGTCATCGCAGCCAGCTTAGTAGAGAAGTATCGGATCCCGTCGATATTTTTCTCTCTCTGAACCCACTGGAGTAGAAACTGAGGAATTATGTACTCGGGCGCGAAAGGAGTTCCAGGGTGTCTGCGGACCATGGAACATGCAGCGATGAGAGGCCAGATCATCGCTTGCCCCTTTGCAAAGTCTCCAAACGCCTCCGCGCCATCGGAACCGCCGAAAGTTGAGAAGATTCCTGAGAGAGAGGGGCTCCATCCAAAATCTAGTACCCTGAGGCTTCCCTTTCCTTCGAACCGCGAAGCGTGAATGGAAGTTAGATTAGGTCGGCCGAGCTCTTCCCATGCAATCCAGAGCGAGCTGCCAAGATAAAGACTTGGCAAACCAGGAATGCTGTATCGCTGAGACGCAACTAGCTGTCGTTTCTCGAAGGGAATGTGAAAGATGTCTCTCTTTGTCAACTGAGTGAGAGGGCCGGTGCGAAGTCGGTATAAGTCACCATAGTACCGTGATTCTCTTTTTGAGAGGGGCACTCCTAGTAGGTCTACAAGCGGGAACACCAGGTCATGAATCCGGTGGCGCACATGACTCATCGCTTCGTTAAACGTCTGAAACGCGTGGAATGTCTGACCGGATAGGTATTGAGCAAGAGTCGAAAGTATTCCCCGAGATAGTTCCCGTATCGTTTCGATTTCGTTCTGGACATCTCTTGCGCCGGGCCCTTTCGTCGAAAGCCTGGCTACATTCTGCTCATATTCTTTGAAAAGTTGTGCGAAGTATTCTTCTATGTCTTCGTCGTAGCGCTTCGGTAGTCTGGCGGCATTGCTGGACAGTAGTTCCGTTAATGTCAATCCTTGGCCTCTCTTGCTGCTTTCAGAACCAGCCGTGACCTACATGCTTCAGGTGTCTTCCTGCGAGTCTGCGAGGCCTCACCCTCTAAAGTTGTGCTACTTAGCTCCGTGTCAGTTGATCTAGGGTAAATTGCGCATCTCAGCATTTTAGGTCGGGGCTAAATTGCGAGGAGGCGTGCGATTATCAGTTCCCTGACAACGCCCACCAAACCGGATTGGCGTTCATCTGAATCATTTAGTTCACCTACACTCTGTTATCGTCATTTGGATTCTTGCGATGCCAGCCTAGCCTTCGATTCACCTACCAAGGGCGGTGCTGACGGCTTTGTAGCCCGTCAGGCGGTTCACACCATGCTGGGTGACGCGCGCGCAGGGGAAACGCTTTCCAGGCCGCTTGCCGTTCGCCCGATCGGCTTTGTAGAGGTCTGATCACCTTGCGTTTCTGCGATCAGTTTGGGTGGGGACAAAGCACAAAGCCGCGGCAACCACAGCGCATCGCCAAGCGGCAGTTGGGCCAACCCTGGATAGCCGTGAAAGCCGGAAGGGAAGTCGGTGCCTACCGCCATGGGACAGGTGCCCTTTCTTCTCTGCTTCTCTATTTAGCGGCTCGGAAGGCTTTGGGGGGGGGAGAAAGCAAAGCGGTCGTTCAGCGGCGATTGACTCGGGCCTTCGGTATCGCTTCCTCGGTGGACGGGTAACCCTCCGTCACGCGAAAGTGTATTACCAAGGAGTCTCTGACGGAGTTGCCAATCCCATGTAGCCTGAAAAGAGTTCGGCAACGCAGATCTTTAAAGGAAGCCAGCCGACGTGTTTTCCTCAAAACGAACGCTCCTGACGGTTCTAGGGTCCGTTCTGGTATGTGTTTCCGCTGTTGCGGGCTTTCTGGTGTATCAGCAAACGCATCTTTCGCGAGAGTTGCGGCGAACCCTGGTCGAGGCTGCCAATCCGGTCACCTCACCCGAGGAGCGCGAGCTGTATCTGCGAAAGGCGCTTCGCGAGGTTCATACCAGACGCGACTGGAAGGAGTTCGCCAAGCTGCAAACAGCGGCCCATGACGCCCAACTGGCCGAGCAAACACAGCAGCGCATGTCGAATCGCTTGACCGACGATCTGTCGTCGCTTGCGGAAAAAAGCCACAACGAGCAGCTGATCCTGCTGATGGAACAGGCCTACCAGAAGAGCCATCAGGCGCTGCCCGCCTCGCTTCAAGCTGATATCGCGCAAACCTTCAGCGAACAACAGCAGGTACAGCAGAAACAGCGTCTAGCGGAGGCACAGGACCGCAGGTTATACGACCAGCAGCACGCGGACGCCACACGCCTCATGCGTGAGCTTCGAAGCGACCTGGGTCTTCCACGGTCCTATCTCGCGCCATAGTGCTCTTTTCCTTCGGTCACGGCACAACCTGACCGGGCAGGCTCAATGTGGGTTGCTGATCTGTTTCAGAAAGCGATCTACCCTAGCCCGCGATGATCCTTTCGTGGTATTTCGGACCCCTGTTCAGTTCGATAGAGTGCACATATGTTGCTGCCGACGCTTTTGCTCGGGCTTGCCGGTGCCGGTTCCTTTCCCGCGGTGGACGCGGTCGCCGAGCTTTCGAAGCTGGCCCGGGGAGCGGCGCTTTATCGCGTCTGCCAGGCCGAGGTGCGATTGATGGACCTGCCCTCGCTGGTCAGTGCGGATTCATCCGACCTTCTTAACGGCTCGTATTGTGTCGGTTATCTCAACGGGTTTGTCGCCAACCTCGACCGGTCGGCGGCCATTTGTCCGCAGGAAGCGCCCATCGGCGCGCTCATTCGTACCTATGTGGGATTCATGGACAAAAATCCGAACATGCTGGAAAAAGACAAGCGCCTCGGGCTGAATCTTGCTCTCCGCGGGGCGTACCCCTGCCCGGCAGAGACCCTACCGGCGCCTGAGCCCGGCGCCGCTTCGCGATCCGCAGCGCTTTAACGCTTCTGAGACTACCCTGTGCGCATCCAGGTACGACCTGGGCCGAGCCCCCATTCCCCGGCCCGGCCCGGCGCTTAGTGGCCCGCGTACACCGCACGATAAATCTCCCGGTTCCGCACGATCGCCTGCACATAATCACGGGTTTCGCTGTAAGGAATGGATTCCACCCACTCGGGAATATCCTTGTAGTCACCGCTCGCGATCCATTGCCGCACCGGCGCATCCCCCGCGTTGTATGCCGCGAGCGCATACTCCACCTGGCCCCCGTAGTGGCCGATGTTTTGCCGCAGATAGGTGGTCCCCAAACGTAGGTTTTCTGTCGGATCAAAAAGTTCATTCGCGTTGAAGTGCCGTTCGCCCTCTTTCTTAGCCAGCCCCTTGGCGGTCGAGGGCAGCAATTGCATCAACCCATATGCATTGGCGCGGCTCACCGCACCGGGGTTGAACTCCGACTCCTGCCGAATCAGCGAAGTTACAAGATACGGGTCCAATCCCTGGCTCTGGGCATCGCTTGAAAGCTGTGACCAATACGGTCGTGGGAAAACGAGCGTCCAGTAAGCTGTCGGCACCTCGGCCACTGGAAGCGAAAAGAATGGGACCTTGCTGCGCTTCATGGCTTGCAGGGCACGGGCATTTTCCCCAAAACTCTGGTAAATCTGCGCTTCCGCCAGCGCGCCCCATTGACCTGAGGTCGCACTGAGTTGGATTTCAGGGCGGATATATTCGTTCAAAGCCGCATTTGCCAGCAAACGCGCCTTGATCAGGTGCGGATCATCCTCGGGCAGGGTGTCGATCAGATGCGGATCTTCGATCGCCCGCACGGACGCCAGTACGGGTGCGGGCGCCACGGCCGCCTCACGAGAGCCGATCACCGCAATCCGCTGCCGGGCGAGCATCGCGTAATAGCTGTTCACGTAGGCAGCATTGACGGCGCGATAAAAGTTCAAGGCCTGGCCGAAGTTCCCTTCCGCGTCCTCAAACAGGCGTCCACGCCAATACAGGGCTCCGGGAATCTCCTGCCCACCCGGGTACAGGGTGATCTGTTCTTCGAACAAACGGGCAGCCTCGGCATTGTGCCGCAGCCGATAGTTTTGCCATGCCGCGCGCCAATGGGCGCTGGGCGCATACACGCTTCGCGGGAAACGGGTCACCAGTTGGTCATAGTCTGCAATGGCATGGGTGGGGTCCCGCTTGATCAGATACATGTTGCCGCCGGAGTAAAGCGCTTCTTCCAGCCACCGGCTATTTGGGTACTGCTGCGAAAGCTGCGCGACCAAGGCATCGTGGCCCGCTGCATTGCCTTCGTTGCGCGCAAGTTCCGAGCGCAGATACATTTTGAGTGCCGCCGTATCGTCGCTGGTCACCGGCAGGTGCTCGACATCGCCGCGTGTGATCCGCTTCAGCCGCAGATCGCAAACAGCGGCGTAGATTTCCAACGCATCGCGATCGGCCTGCGTCAGACTGCCCTCATTTGTTTCCAGCGCACGGTATTCAACGGCGGCCTCGTTGTATTGCTTGGCATTGAACATGGCATCGGCGTGCTGCTTGCGCTCACCCGCGGTAAGCGGCACATTCATCACCGCCAGTTGTGCTTTGGCGGCCGCGGCCTCGGTACTCATCGGGTCGCCCAGGTAAATAGACCGATAAAGGCCGGCGGCCGCGTCTAGATTTCCATTCGCCTGGTAGGCCTTGGCGAGCGACAACCGTACGTCCAAATGCGCACTGCCTGAACCACTCGCGGCTCCATTGGCCAATGGCTGTAGTACCCGCAAAGCGTCGGTGGGATCTTTCGCGCTCAGGTACGCGCTCGCCAATAACACCGGCGCTTCCGACACGAACAGGCTATCCGGGTGGCGCTCGGCAAAGTGCTCCAGAACAGGGATTGCCTCGCTCGGCCGCCCGGCAAAGATGGCCGCCTGTGCGCCCAGGTAATCCGCATAATCGGTAAGCGCCTCCCCGGCCCCGGCAGCGGCGTGGAACGCGCCTTCCGCGTCACTGTACCGGTGATCCAGCGCATATGCATGCCCCACGGCCAGATTTGCCGCCGCGGCGGCCTCGCCAGGGTGCGCGGTCGCATACCCAAGCACGCCGTTGTAGGCGGTGCCGCTACGGGTCGCCAACAGCTGCTGAGCCATGGGCCGCAGCGTGGCTGAAGCAATGAACGCGCTGTTCAAGCGACGGCTCGCGGCGGTGGGTCGCTCCACGACCCCATGGCCGACCGGTACACCGCGCGTGGACACCGTGCGCAAGGTGGCTCGTCCTCGCCCGCGACCGCCTGCTACAGTGCCGTGCGCGAGGACGTGGTGCAAACTCGCCGAGCCTTTCGCATGTGTCGTGACATGCTTGTGCGGCTGTGCCTGCCCCGATTGCATCGAAACACTCATCGCCGTTAGAAAGACAACGGTCCACCGGCTCTTCATCATGGTGCCCACCTCCTTCGAATCTACTGCGAACGGCTCGATTTGACGATATCTCCGCATGGGCTACAGAACCAGAACATGCACCGGCGGCACGTGAGCCACACTGATAGCCGGTTCCCTCTTTGACCGCGCCACACGCCACTTCCCCGTCGCGCTTACCCACGCAGTACACTAAGAAGGACTATGGCGGCTCATCCCACCTCTCTCGCTGAACCCGCAGTGCAAGCTCCCGGCGTGGTTGTCCCCGCGCTCGTGGAGCCACACCCCGACCTGGCGCTTGTCGAGCGTTCCAAAGCCGGCGATACTGCCGCTTTTGAGCAGCTCGTGCGACAGTACGACCGACAGATTTACCGAACGGCGCTTCACATTACGCAAAATCGTGAGGACGCAGAAGACATCACCCAGGATGTGTTCTTCAAAGCATTCCAAAAACTGGAGCAGTTTCAGGGCAACTCCAAATTCTCCACCTGGCTCGTGCGCATTGCGGTGAATGAAAGCCTGATGCGCTTGCGCCGCCGTAAAACCTCACGCACCGTGTCGATGGACCAGGATGTTGAAACCGAAGAAGGAGCGATTCCTCGGGATTTTGCGGAATGGCGTCCCAATCCGGAACAGATTTTTTCGCAATCCGAGCTTGGCGACATCTTGCGGAAGACGATTGCCGGGTTGCCTCCAGGTTTTCGCACCGTTTTCACACTGCGCGACATCGAAAACTTGTCAACGGAGGAAACCGCCGAAGCGCTCGGATTGAGCGTGCCGGCGGTCAAGTCAAGGCTTTTGCGCGCCCGCCTGCAGCTGCGAGAGCGTTTGAGTCGTCACTTCCGGCAGAAAAACGAGGCCTCGCAGTGAACTGCACGGAATTTCTCGCCAAGCTTACCGACTACTTCGACGGCCAAATTGACCCTGCACTTCTTGCAGAGGTCCGCACACACCTCGGCAGCTGTCATCATTGCGAAGTCGTGGTCAGCACAACCCAGCAAACGATCTCCATCTACCGATCGCACGAGACCTACGAATTTCCCGAAGAATTGTCGGTGCGGCTGCGTACAGCAGTGATGAAGCGATGCGCGGCCATTGCGCCAGGTGCCGTTCCGGAAGAACGCGACGCCGAGCGACAGGCTTAGGCTGAAGGCCTGACACTCCCCGGCGCAGCGTGCGTGTCAGCCCGCGCCGGGATTGTTGCCGCCGAAGCACCGCATAGGGCCGGTGCCTTCTACTTCACGACCTGCTGAAACAATGGTGAGCTGAGCAGGTTTGCAAACTGGCTGTCGGAAGACGTGTAGGCGACGGTCAGCGTGCCGCTGTTTGAGTCGATACTCGTATCATCAAGCGCCGATTTTTCAATCGGTGACCCGCCGCTTTTACGCATAATCATCACACCCTTCATCAGAGTGGCTGCGGTGGCCGCCGTCACCGAATCCGACATCACCACGGCCATATCGAATTTAATGCCGTTGCCGAAATCCATCGTGTATCTGGCAGACTTCATCCGGTTCTTAACGGTGTCATAGTCGGCAATCTGCGCGGCTTCGCCCAGAACGCTACGCATCATGGTTTGGGTGCCCTTCTGATCGAGCAGGCTCCACACGGGCCGACTGTCCACAATCGCCATCTCGTTCATCATGTCGCCGTTTTGCAGAAAGTTCGAGCTAAGGCCATCGCGCGCGTCGAGTGCCGCCCGCACCGCGTCGCGGTCGCCGAAGACCATCGTCGTCTGGTTCAGAAACGCCACACTCATGCCGGCTGAACCCATCGGATAGATGCTGTTATTGCGTAACGCCACCGGTTTGATCTTGTTTTTGGCAAAGTAGCTCATCACCGACTGGGTTTGGAACTGCCCTTGCGCTACCCCGATGACGCGTGAACCGTTCTCTTTGACATGAAATGCCGCAAAAGCGAGCGTATCCGCATCCTGATCGACCTTCAGGCCGGAGTTCTTTAGCGCGGTTTCCAGCCGCTTCAACTCAGGCGGCAGAACGCGATCCTTCAACTGCATGGCCGCCGGTGAATTTTGCATCGCGCGATAGTCCACCACGATAATCTGCTGCACGTCGCGTGGAATCGAGGACCGCGCATCCCCGCTCAGCTGCGCCGCATGGGCACTTGCTCCGATCGCTCCCAAGCTGCCGTACCCTATTGCCGCCAGCCCGGCGATCGTCCATAGCTGCCGCCATTGCTTCATGATGCCCACCTTGCACTCCCCAGACCCTGCGCCGTTGCGCGCACTTACCATTTTGTTCGATCTTTCGCCCGTAGTAACCGACCCCTTCGGGGTATAACCCAGACATCACCGCTGTGATATACGGAGATGCGGGATGCTACGGCCATGTGAGCGGCCGCTGCAAACGACGCTCCAAAACCTTCAGTTCCGGATCGAACTCAACGGTTTGACGTGTCCATTCTGCATTTGGCTCATAAGCGGCTTCAGGAATCAGCCCGATCAACTCACATTCCGAGACCGCGCTCCCATGGCGCTTCGCAATCTCAAAAACCGTGGCGTGCAGCCGTGACACCGGCGTGCGCTGAAAGTCAGTCAAATTCATGCTGACCTGGGCGCGTCCATCGGCCAGCACGCCCATTGCTTTCACGCCCTGCAAACCGCCGCCCGACGTTCGCACCTCGCGCGCGACCGCACGGGCAATGCCGATATTCGGCCCTGTCCCGCTACCGGCGAGGTACATATTAAATGCGATCAGAAACGGCCGGGCCCCCACGGCGCTGGCGCCCGCGAGCGGATGCAACTCCGGGCCGCCGATGTCCGGCCGGCGTGTCGCATCCCGAACCGCATCGCGCAGCAATCCCTCAAACTGGCCACGTCGTACATCTTCCAGATTGACGCGGTCCGGACGCGCCGCCGCTGCCTCATACAGGTACACAGGAACGCCAAAGCGCTGCGCGATAAGCGCCCCGGCTTGCCGGGCCAGGACCGCACATTGCGCCAGGGAGATACTGCGCACCGGCACAAACGGGATCACATCCGCCGCGCCTATCCGCGGGTGCTCTCCCCGTTGCCGGGTAAGATCGATCAACTCTGCCGCCTTGCCTGCTCCCCGCACGGCGGATTCCAGCACCGCCTCGGGCGCGCCGGCAATGGTTACGACGCTGCGGTTATGGTCCCGGTCGGCCGACCAGTCCAGCAGCGAAACACCGGCCACCTCCATCGCACGCACGATGGTTACCACTTTTTCGCGGTCGATCCCTTCCGAAAAATTCGGGACGCATTCGACGATGGCATCAGGGGCAAACATACGGGGTTGATCTGTTCCTTCAGACTTGCAGGGCCATGTCGGACAGCAAGCCCATGCTCACTTCCACCACGTGAAGCCTGCACTGAACTGCACGCTCGCATTCACGCCGGGGTTGCGATCCCCAAGGCTGGCGCTCGAAATGTGGATGGCGTTCGCGCTGAAGTCGATCGATCGACGCGGCTTAATGAAGTAGTGTGCTCCCACCCCAAACTGCGGGGTAAAGTTCCACACACTCGTTTCTCCATGAATGCCGTTGTTGGTCAGATCCTGCGGGTTCGTATTGCCTACCGGCGGAAACTTGTGATTGGTCCACAACAGGCCGCCTGCACCCTGTACCCACGGCATCCAGCGTTCGCCATGCGTAAAGTTCCAGCGCAGGATGATCGGAGTCGCACTGACGCCGTGAAAGGCGCCCCCGACGGTGTACGGCTGGCTGCAAAGATAGAACTGGTTCGTTCCGGGATCCGCCGGACAGGAAAGCTTCTGAAAACGGGGCGTATTTGCCTGCACGTAAGGAAACAGCTCGGCCGCGTACTCAAAATTGCCGCGCAGTAACCCGGTGCCGAGCTCCGGGGTCAGCACCTTGCCGAGGTGTGCGCCGGCCAGGAAGAACTGATAGCCGCCCCGGTTCTCCGTAACGCCCACGCCTCCCTGGAAGAGTGCGCCGTAGTTCCACGGCAGGGTGGAGGCTTCCTGCCGGACAGGCGATTCGGCCAGTCGCGGGCTGGCCGTCTGTGCTCGCACCGGCACCGGCGGTGCACTCTGGGCGGAACCGCTGCTTCCACTCTCGCTTGGCGCAGCCAACTCCTGCTGCAAACTACCCGGAACACTCTGTCCCTTGCTCGCGAGCGCTGTCGAAAGCACCGCCATGACCAGCCACAAACCAGAACGCATTCATCCTCACAGCCGAAAGCCGCCAAGCATCTGGCGGCCTCCGCTTGCCTTTAGCCTATCTGCTCAGGCCGAAACCGCTTCTTCATCCATCTCGAAGTTCGAGTACACGTTTTGCGTGTCGTCGAGCTCTTCCAGCGTATCGAGGAGGCGCATCATTGCATTAGCCTGCGTACCTTCGAGCTTCTGGTAGGTGCTCGGCAGCATGGTGACGGTGGAATTGTCCGGTGTGATGCCGGCCTTCTTCACCGCAGCGGCCACCGTTTCATGATCTTTGGGAGCGGTCGTGATTTCCCAATAATCCCCATCGTCGCTAAGGTCTTCTGCCCCGGCGTCGAGCACGATTTCGGTCAATTTGTCTTCGTCAGCGGCTGATTTCTCGACGACGATAAGGCCCTTTTTCGAGAACATGTAGCCCACGGAGCCGGATTCGCCCAGGTTGCCCCCATTTTTCGAAAACGCAAATCGAACCTCACTCACGGCACGGTTGCGATTGTCGGTGAGCACATCGACGATCACCGCGACCCCGCCGGGACCGTAGCCCTCGAAGGTAATTTCCTCATACTGGGCGCCTTCGATTTCACCTGTGCCGCGTTTGATTGCGCGGGCGATGTTGTCATTCGGCATGTTCTCGGCCTTGGCTGCGGCAACCGCCGTACGCAGGCGCGGGTTTCCATCGGGGTCGCCCCCACCCGCTTTGGCCGCCACCATGATTTCTTTGATCAGCCGCGTGAAAATCTTGCCGCGCTTGGCATCCAGAGCGCCTTTTTTGTGCTTGATTGTCGCCCATTTTGAGTGGCCGGACATGCAGGAACCTCGAACGATTGCATTCTACTGTTGCGTGTTTTGTTGATAGCTGGAGGGCTGCCTTCAGCCGGCGAAGCCCGGTCGAAGACACCCCTCATCGCTGGTGATTCTAGCATGCGGTCCTGACCGTTCACTATGCTCACAGGCGAGCGCGCCCCAAAGCCACATCATGAACTACACCACTTCGAGCGCAAGCAGATCATCCAGTGTTTCGCGCCGCCGAACCAGCCGTGCCGCTCCATTTTCGACCAGAACTTCAGCGGGACGAACCCGTGTGTTGTAGTTCGAACTCAGGCTCATGCCATACGCTCCGGCATCGAGAATGGCGAGCAGATCACCACTGGTCACGACAGGTAATGCACGGTCTCGCGCAAAAAAGTCGCCACTTTCACACACCGGGCCGACCAGATCAGCGATCTGCGACACCAATGCCGACCGATCAGATGCGGACTCATCGCCGCTTTCCACCAAGGGCAGCACCTCATGATGCGCGCCGTAAAGCGCCGGACGAATCAGGTCGTTCATGGCCGCGTCAACAATCACGAACCGTTTAGCGCCATTTGCCTTTGTGTACAGCACCGCAGTCAGCAGCACACCCGCCTGGGCGATGAGAAAACGTCCAGGCTCCAGCAGGAGGTGGACATCCAGGCTGCTGAGCGCCGCTTTCAGCGCCGAAGCGTACGCTTCGACACGCGCCTGTGGATAGAATGCCGCTTGTCCGTATTCGATGCCGAAGCCGCCCCCGGCATCGAGATACCGGATCGTGTGACCGTCCGAACGGAGATCCGCAACGAGTTCGGTGACGCGGCCGAGCGCTTCGGCGAAGGGGGCGACCTCACGAATCTGTGAACCGATGTGCACGCTCACGCCTGCCGGCTCCAGTACGCCTGTGGCTTTCGCCTGGCGATACAGCGCCCGCGCTTCCTCGATGGCAATACCGAATTTGTGCTCCCGAAGCCCCGTGGAAATGTAAGGGTGCGTCTCGACCGCCACGTTCGGGTTGACCCGTAAAGCGACACGTGCCTGCTTGCCTGCACGTGCGCAGCGGGCAGCGAGCAGATGCAACTCCGCCTCGCTTTCGACATTGAAAAGCAGGATATCGGCCGCAAGCGCCGCATCGAGCTCCCAGGCTTGCTTACCGACCCCGGAAAACACCACGCGCCGCAGTGCTTCCGGTGCCGCCCGGCGTACCCGCTCCAGTTCACCGCCGGAAACGATGTCGAAACCGCAGCCCAACTCTGCCAGAATCCGTAGTAGTGCCAAGGATGAGTTCGCTTTCACGGCAAAACAGACCGTGTGCGCCATCGCCGTAAAGGCTTCCGCGAACATAGCGACGCGGTCACGCACATCATCCGCGGAGTACACATACAGTGGAGTTCCGAAGCTGTCGGCCAGCGCATGGAGATCCACCCCGGAAAGCTGCAGTTTGCGGTTGTTGTAGTGAAGCGGACGTGGAAACGGAAACGAACTCACACAGCCATGCTACCCGGCCCGGGCCCGGCCTGCGCGGGCAAGGCGTACTGCGCATTAGGAATGGCGATCCATGCCGCGAAATAAATCAGTAAAGGCAAACCGCAGCCGAAAAGGAGCACCAGCACCACGGCCAGCCGCACCAGGGCGAGGTCCCATCCGTAGCGCATCGCAAACGCGGCGCACACGCCGGCAATCATCCGGTCTTCACGAGGCCGCACCAGCCGCTCCGGATAGCTCACAACGCGGTGGGCCGTTCCTGGCGCCAACAGCCGCCCGCAGCCGCTACAGAACTGCGCATCCTTGTCCATCGTTCGTCCACAGACTGCACATGCACCCATGATGCCTCCCAGCGTGCGCTTGTTCTCGCTTCGCTCTCGGCAACAAGATACGCCGGTACTCCGCAATCGGTTCCATCTTTCCCTGCTTATTTGCCACCGGCATGCTCATCTCCCCTTGAACGGCGTTGCCAGGTAGCGGTGGGCGGCTTCGGCCTGCGATTGATCGCCGCCCGGCGCCGCCGCTCCCGCATACAGGCGCAGCGCATCGGAACGGCGGTGCAGCAGATCATTCATCTCGCCGGCATCCAGAAGCGCCCGTTTGCGTAGCCAGTCGCTGCAGTTGGGCTGTTGTGCCGCCTGCGCGTAGCCGAACGCAGCCCCGCCGATATCGCCGTAGCCACGCTGGGTGTCGGCCAAGCCAAACCAGGCCAGCTGCAGGCGCGAGTCGATGAAGTAGCCCGGCGTTCCCGCATCCGCAAGCACCTGTTTGTAGGCGGCGATGGCTTCCTGTCCATGACCCTCATCCTTGAGCAGGTTGGCCACTTCGAGGCGGAAAAGGTAATCGTGAGGATATTGGGCGGCCAAGGCCTGTTCGACCGCAAGCGCTTCGGGGTAGCGGCCGTCGTGACGAAGAAAGAGCGACAAAATCGTGCGCGACTCCACACTGGTCACCACGCCATGCATGGCCGCATCCCGCAGCAGCAAAAGACCCTTTTCCTTGGACCCACCAACACCCATGATGCCCACCATCACGCGTACAACCCGGGGCAGACTGGCCACGGCAAACTGCTGGATGCCGGGCGCCATCTCCGCATCCGCATATTGCGGGTCGAGCTTTAACACCGCTTCGGAATCATTGCGTGCCTGATAGCCCTGCCGGGCGGCTGCGGCAAAGGAATGATCCGCAAGCGTGATGAACGACGCGTGCATCCCACGGGCATACCCGCGAGCGAACAACGCATTTTTGTCATTGGGATTAGCCCTGAGCCTCGCATCGGAAAGCTCGATGACGTGATTGGTCAGGTTCTCAATGCTTTCCCGTGACTGCCTGGAAACATCGACCTCACGCTTTGTCGAAAGAAAGCTGTCGTGTGCGTAATAGGTCGTATCGAGCAGGTCCTGGTGGTAGAGCTCCCGAAACAGGGTGGTGAGCAGCAGGTAATTCCACGCCATCGGCTCCTGTGGGTGCGCCTGGGCTACGCCTTGAAATACCTTCAAAGCGCTCTCGTAATCGATGTTGTAAAAATGCTCAAAACCCTGACGAACCGCCGGGTCGAGGTTCAACGGATCGGTGTGAACGGCGCTTTGCGCCCGAACCGCGCCCCAGCCGCTCCCTAAAAGGAGGGCCACGAGCCATGCCACGATGCCCCTCAAGCTGCCGAAGCTGTCGAAACTCGCTTGAAACCGCCGCAAATCGATCTCCCCCTTCAGCCCGTGCCCTTACAGGACCGCGACTACACTATAGCTGCCGGCAAAGCGGAGCGCCGGACGACCCCATATGAATGTCGAGACCGTTCTTCCCTGTCTGCTCCTTCTTATCGGCTGCCTGGTGTATATCTTTAGGCCGCAGCCGCAGCTTTTATCCATGCCCGTGCAGGAAAAAACGCGCCGCGATTACCTTCAGGAGCGAAAAGACGTAATTTTCGACAACTTACGCGACTTGAACTTCGAATACCGCGCCGGAAAATTTCCTGAAGAAGATTACGCCCGGCAGCGGGATGCTTTGGAAACCGAAGCGGCGCATGTGCTCGCGGAGATGGACACTTTAGGCGCGTGAAGCAGAGCTGAAGTTCACGGGCGCTCACGAAGCACAACCGAAGCGCGGCAGGCACACGGTAACGTATTCTAAAAGGGTGTTGCTGACCCGTTTTGTTTCCCGTACACTCGCCGGTTTGCTTTTTGCGGCTTCGAGCCTGGTCGCGTCGAGCACTTTGGCGCACGCCGGTGTGCCGATTACCGGTACCGTGACCAACAAAACCAATGGCAAACCCGCGGCAGGCGATCAGGTAACCCTGATCCAGCTGCAACAAGGTATGCAGGAATCCACGCACACCACCACCGATGCACGGGGCCATTTCACCCTTGCCGTGCCGGATGAGGGCATACACCTGATCCGCGTCACGCACCAGAAAGCCAATTACTTTCAGCCGGTACAACCTGACGAGCACCAGGTAGCTGTGGCGGTTTACGATGCGGCAGCCAGTGTTGACGGCGTGCATACCGGTGTCGAAGAACTTCACGTCGAAGCCAGTGCGACCGAACTCCATGTGGTGGAGGTGCTGCAGGTAAAGAACGATTCCAGCCCGCAACGCACGCAGTTCGGTCCCAAAGGCTTTGAGTTCTATCTGCCCAAGGGCGCCTTGCTTGGCCGTACCGGCGCTATCACCCAGGGCGGTATGCCGGTGCAAACCCCGGCAGTGCCGCTCGGCGACCCCGGTCACTTTACCTTTTTATTCCCCATCCGGCCGGGAGAAACCCAGTTCGGCCTTGCGTATACGCTGGCGTATACCGGCAAGTACACGTTCACCCCGCAGATTCCGAATGCCATCGGAACCTTTGCGGTTCTGCTACCAACCAGCATGACCCTTACGCCCGGGACAGGAACGCAGCTGAGCGCGCAGGGCACAAAACCCGGAACGCAAACCTTTCTGGCTCAAAATCTCGGTGCCGGTCAACCTGCGGAGTTCACCGTCAGTGGAACGGGCACCCTTCCGGAGCCTGCGGGCAATGACAGCACCGGCGCGGGCACAGGCGCAGGTCCGAACAGCAACACCGCCAATAGCGGCAGCAATCGCGACGCCGCGGCACCGAATGTGAGCAACTCCGATCTGGCCGGCGGCCGTGGCCTCAACAACCCTCTGGACGAGAACGGCGACCGCGACCCCTGGGCGAAGTACAAATGGTGGATTCTGGCGGGCCTGGCTTTTCTGCTTGCCGGAGCCGCCGGCGTTCTGCTACGCAAACCTGCGGGCGCGGCAGCACTTCCGCCCCTCAATCCAGTTCCGCAAACCGGCGGTGCCGGCCCGGCATGGCCCACCATACCGGGTGCGCCTGCGGCGTTGCACCCTGCCGCTTCTCATTTTGCCACTATGCCTTCAAACGACGGACTCCTAGGTGCTCTGCGCGATGAACTGTTTACGCTGGAAACAGAGCGCCTCCAACGCCGCATCACGGAAGCGGATTACCGTGAAGCGCGTGCTGCCGTCGAACTCATTCTCAGCCGTGCGCTGGACCGCGCCGCGGGCCGTCAGCCCTACTCACCGGATCGACTGGCAGAACAGCCGGCCTCACAGGGCGCACCCGCTCCTACGGCTGGCCATGAGCAGACAGACGGGAACCCGGAGCGCACGCTCACCGGCTCACCCAAAGCATGAGGACGGCATTTCGCATTCTTCGGCTGATCCCGCTTTCCCTTTGGGTTGGAGCCATTGTCTTCTTCATCCTGGTCGCTCAGGTCGCGTTTAACGTCATGCCCAGCGCGCATGAAGCGGGCGCGATCGTCCGGGGCAGCCTGCTTTCACTACATCGCCTTGGGCTTTTTGCCGGTGTGCTTTATCTCTTTTTCACGCTGGCGTTATTGGCGACTCAGCACGATTCCCACCCGGCACGCGCGGTCGAAATCGTGCTGGTCGTTGCCATGATGGCGCTCACGTTGTACCTGCAGCAATCCGTTCTTCCGCACATGGAAACCGACCGCCTGACCCTCGGTGGCGAGGTCGCCACAGCACCCCTGCAGAGGCCCGCCCGGGTGCACTTTGAGCGTTTGCACCGGCTGTCCGAGCGACTGGAGGGCGTCGTTCTGATCGAGGGTTTGCTGCTGCTTTGTCTTGCGCCCGTGCAGGGACGCGACACGGTCGACCCTTTCGCCTGATCGCTCCGCAGGCCGCGACGCGACGACGTTACGGGAACCTCCAGGCACTTTTCTTGGCACTGCGGCGTTGGAATGCTGCTAGGGATGCCAGTCTTCTTGAGGAAGCTGGTGCAAACGGGTCTCTCGCTCATCACCTCCAAGAGGACTGCCTGCCGGCTGAACCTACTCCACCGGCAGTTTTGCCCGATACCCGTCGCGCGCCACGATGGAGTATTTCAATGACTTTCCTTTTTCATCCTGCATCTTCAGCGGCTTGCCTTCGTTATCGACCAGATATACCTTCACCTTCCGGTAGCTGCCGTCGTTCTTCGGATTCGTCGGCCGGTAAGTGAGCACGTACTTATTGCGAATGGATTCATTGATCCGAGAGAAAATGTCGGGCAGTTCGCCCTGAAAGACCGGCTGGAAGCTGAGCCCGCCGGTCATTTGCGCAAACGTCCGCATCTCGTTATCGGCCTGCAGAAAGTCCATGTGCCGCGAGCCGGAGCCATTGCTCATTTCGCGTACAAAGCCTCCGGTGCTGACGGTGAAAATCGTGGTATTTTGACTGGCCTTGACCTTCGCGAGCATCTGGTCGAGCGTGAGCCGGGACATCGTGTCCAGGCCGCTGGAGATCAGGATGATGTATTTCTGGCCGTCTACCCGGCTGAGGCGATCGAGCGTCTCGTACAGCGCGTCAAATTCGTTGGTTTCATGCCAGGTGGGGATCACCAGGCTGCGGATCGACTGCGCAATCGTGTCCTTATTGTTGGTGAAGTCGCACAGGATGTGCGTGCGGATGTCGTAGGTTTCGACGGCGACATAATCATTCGGCTGCAGCGTTCGAAAGAAGGCCACTGAAGCGTTCTGCATGTCGTTGATGAGGTAATACGAGTTCGCCGCGAACTCCAATAACATGACGGCGGTAATGGGCGTCTTCGTCAGCCGGACATCCTGCACCCGCTGCTCCACGCCGTCCTCGACCACCAGGAAATTGTCGGGCTTCAGCCCCGGGACAAACTGGTGCGTTTTATCAAGCAGCACGCCCACGTCCAGGTTCACGATCGGCACATCCACACGCAGGGAATAGATCGCCCCGTTGGGATTGGTCACTTTTTCGGCGGCAGGCGCGGGCGGCGGGGCCGGGTCGTCCTTCTTCCTCGGCAGCACGATCCCGCTGTTGTCGGTCGCCGGCCCACTGTCATCGGTCGTCGCGGGCGGCTTTTGTGCCGGCGCCGGCGATGGTATTTGCTGCGCAACCATCGTGCCGCTCAGCATCACGGCCAAAGCGGCGCTTACAAGGTGGTAACCCGTTTTCATGCACGAAACTCCAACCGGACAGCGCCGAAACGTAGCCGCCGGAACCATTGGTTTAGACGATGGCTGGGGCGATTCGGTTCCCAGGACCCGCAAAGCCCTGGCCCGCTTTACGATGGTGGGTGTGCGCTTTGAGTTTTTTGTTGCTATCCGCTACCTGCGTGCGCGGCGACGAGAAGCGGTGGTGGGGTTGATTACCGCAATTTCCGTGCTGGGCGTGGCCGCTGGGGTCGCGGCGCTCATTGTGGCGC
>CAXTRN010000061.1:0-18336 GCA_964246645.1 uncultured Acidobacteriaceae bacterium | reverse complement strand
CAGCTGTATGGCACGGCTGAAGCCGTGCCCTTCCGAGGTGGGTTCGGTGTGGGTGGGCTGGATCGGTTGCACAAACGCAGGTCTCTCCACTGCGGCGCTGTGCGCCTCCGGTCGAGAGGACAGGGCTTGGGGAGAAACGAGCGAGGTGGGCCGGGGTTGGGCGCGGGCGGCGTTGCGGAGGCTTTGCGTGACGCGCCGTTCTATCCAGAAGACCTGGCTTTTGTCGTCGGCTTCCATGAGGAACTTCAAGTGATGGCGGATGTCGGCGGCACGCTTGCGTAGACCCGTGGCTTCGTCGACCTCGCGCAAGTTGCCCAGCTCGCCTTCAAGACGGGTGAGGATGTTGGCGACGGCGAGGTAAGCGTCGCCGCGGGCTTCGAGGAAGTCGGCGCGGTCGGTGAACTCGAGCCGGCCGAAGTTGGACGGACCGACCGGGAGCGAGCCGAAAAAGAGGCGGGCGCGCTCGCGCAGCTGCGCCGTAGCGGACTCGATGGCCGAAGTGCTGACGTTTTTCGCACGAAGCATGTTTTCGGTGTCACGGGCGAGTTCTTCAAAGCGAAAGTTCGACAGCGCAATGCCGAAGTATTGGCTGGCAATGTCTTCCAACTCGTGTGCCTCATCGAAGATGACCACGGCGGCTTCAGGCAGAATGCCGGCATCGACGCCTTCACCGGCCTGCTGCTTGATGTTGAGGTCGGCAAAAAAGAGGTGGTGATTGACGATGATGAGATCGGACTCGAGCGCTTTGCGGCGCATCGCGGTGATGTAGCAGGGCTCGACGTTGGGGCAAGTTTGTCCAAGACAAACCTCGGCGCGGGCGTCGAGTTTGGGCCACAGGGCAGAGTTTTCGGGCAGCGCGTCGATCTCAGCGCGGTCGCCGGTTTTTGTGTCGCGCTCCCATTGCAGAATGGCGTGAAACTGCTGAATGTCGTCCAGGCCGGAAAGGATGGGGTTGTCCCGCAGGGCGTAGAGCTTTTGCTTGCAAAGATAGTTCGCGCGACCCTTCATGACGCAAACGCGTAGCGGCCCTGATTCTGAAAGCACGGATTCAAGGAACGGAATGTCCTTGAGGGCGAGCTGTTCCTGGAGGTTTTTCGTCCCCGTGGAAACAATGACGCGCTGCTTGTGTTCGCGCGCGAAACGGAGCGCGGGCAGAAGGTAGGCAAGGGTTTTGCCGGTACCGGTGCCGGCTTCGACGATGAGATGACGCCGGTCTTTGAAGGCTTGCTCGATCTCTTTGGCCATGCTGTATTGGCCGGGCCGCTGCTCGTAGTGCAGCGAAGATTTTGCGAGCAGCCCGTTGGCGGTGAAGAACTCGTGCAGGCTGGGGAGGCTCCCGGTGGCGCGCGCGTCGGCGAGTGGGGTTTTGCGGGCTACTTCGATTTGAGAAAGCGTGGCCACGGCGCTGCTTTGATGATAGTCGCCGTTTATGGGAGACAAGGCGAACGGCGGCACACGCAGTAGCGAACGGCAACAAACAACCGGTGTCGGATGCGGTGCTGTGCCGCTGCATGCGACCATAACGATGAGGTCTTCCAGATGGCACCGAAGCGCGAAATCAAGAAGCGGATGGGCAAGAAGCACCGGCAGGCGAGCACACGGCCGAAGCTGGGCAAAGGACCGGCCAAGGGCGCGCGCAAGGGATCGGCGGTCACGGGCGCGGTGTCGCCGAAGGGACGCAAAAAGCTGTCGAGCAAGCGCGCGGCGGAGGAAAAATCGCGGCGCACGCCCACCCGTTCTCCAGAGTTTGAGCGGCGCGTGATTGTCGGCAATGAGGAGAGTGGCGGAGCTCGGAGCAAAACACAGATTCCTTTTCCACCCCAACGAGCAAAAGCGCTCGATGGGGACCCCGGCTCCCGGAATGACAAACGAAGAAGCAAGGACAACGACGAAACGCGGATTCCCTTTCCACCTCAGCGAGCAAATGCGCTCGATGGAGACCCCGGCTCCAGGGATGCCAACAAAAGAGGTAAGGGCAAACACAAAAACGAAGAGCAGGTTCAGTCGCTTCGACGGGCTCAGGGGCAGAGCGACAAAGTCAGCAAGAGCGAAAGCAAACGAAAAGCGCGGCGCTCTGCCGCAGATGCCGATGACATCGGCGAGACCGACCGTGAACTAGCCGCGCTCAGTTCCGATCTTTGGCATGCGACACGTTCTGCGGATCACGGCACAGGAGCGCTGCCGCTGGTGGCGATCTGCGGACGGCCGAATGTAGGGAAATCGACTTTGTTCAACCGGCTGACGGGAACGCGGCGGTCGATCGTAGGCGATGAGCCGGGCATTACCCGGGACCGTATCTATGGTGAGGTCGAATGGGCAGGCCGGACGGTGCGACTGGTCGACACGGGCGGCGTGGTGCCGGATGATGAGGCTCTGATCCCGAGCGAGATCTTTCGGCAAGCGCGGGTGGCGCTGGAAGAGGCTGACGCCGTCGTGATGGTCGTCGATGGGCGGACGGAACTCGCGGCCCCGGACAAGGAGCTGGCGCTGCTGCTGCTGAAGGGTGGAAAGCCGGTGTTTCTGGCGGTGAACAAGATGGATTCGGCGGCGCTCGAAGCGGGAGCGGAAAATTTCCGCACGCTTGGGTTTCGGAATGTGTTTCCGGTCTCCGCAGAGCATGGGTCAGGCATCGGCGATTTGCTGGATGAGGTTTGGGCGTTGTTGCCGGCATCGCCGCTGAAGGCAACCGAGCAGTCGGAGGTGGCCGAAGAGCCGGCTGAGGTGATGGATTCCATCGGCGATGAGATTGCCGAGGATGCAGGTGATGCGTTTGCCGATCGCGCGGCGCTGGAAACACGAGCCATGCGGGAAGCGCTGCTCGCCGGCGAAGGAGCCACGGCGCACGAGCCGGCAGGGGTGGATGCACCGCCGGTGGGCGTGCCGGATGTCGAAGCGCCAACCCAAGGCAGCGGGGTCGAGCCGGCCCTGGGGCGAGACGGAAGCATAGGCGGCTTGCAAGAGTCGCCGGACGCCGCGGTGCGCGCTCCGGGCGAGCTCGCCGAGCGTGACCCGGACGGGGGCCCGCGTGAGGGCCTGGACGAGGTTCTCGATAGGGGCTCAGACGAGGTTCTGGACAAGAGTTCAGACGAGGGCCAAGCCGCGACCCCGGTGCGGGAGCGCAAGCTGCGGACCCATGGCGAGCATGTGTCTCGGGAAACGAAGATCGCCATCATCGGGCGGCCGAATGTGGGTAAATCGACGCTGCTGAATGCGCTGACCGGGACCGAGCGCGCCATTGTTTCGCCAATCGCCGGCACAACACGGGATGCAGTGGATGAAGTGGTGACGCGCGACGGGCACGACTTCCGGTTCATCGACACGGCGGGTATCCGGCGCAAGGGTAAAACCAGGCTGATGGCGGAAAAGCTGAGCGTCATCATGAGCCGGAAGCACCTGGAGGCAGCCGATGTCGCGCTGCTGATGATCGACGCCACCGAAGGTGTAACGGGGTCGGATGCAACCATTGGCGGCTACGCGCATGAAAGCGGGCGCAGCGTGATCGTCGTGGTGAACAAGTGGGATTTGATGACGCGGACGGGGCCCGACGGGATGCGGCTGCTGGATGGCAAGCCGCCGGCGGAAAAGAAAGTTTTCGAAGAACAGGTGCGCGACCACCTAAAGTATTTGGATTATGCGCCGATAGTGTTTGTGTCGGCAGCGGAGGCGAAGGGCATTGATCAGGTGTTCAAGAAGGTGGAACTGGTGGCGCGCGAGCGGCGCAAACGGATCACTACGGGGAATATGAATCGATTTCTGGACAAGGTGGACTTCGGTCGTGCGAGCGTGCCGATGAACAAGCGGGTACGCATTTATTACATGACCCAGGCCGCAGTGGCGCCGCCGACCTTTGTGCTGTTCACGGATCGGGATGTGAAGCTGCACTTCAGTTACGAGCGGTTTTTGAGCAATGAGATCCGGGACGCATTCAAATTCATCGGCAGCCCCATCTGGTTCAAGGTGAAGGCTCGGAATAAAAAGAAGAAGGAGGAGTAATACCGCAGATTTTTCATTCCTTCTCTCCAAAAAGTAGTAACAGTTCCGCGCACGCACTTCGCGTGAGTGCCCATGGCGAGTCACGATGAGCAATGATGAGTTGATCGAAATTGCCACCAACCTGCTTCGACCGCACGTTGTGAAGGGTCGGTTGTTCGGTGATGTGGGAGCGGCTTTGCTGAGCACGAACGGAAGTGTACACAAAGGTGTGAGCGTCGATACGCCCAGTTGGGGTTTGTGTGCTGAACGAAGTGCCATGGCTTCCATGATCACAACGGGACAGTACCGCATCGATCGTCTAGTTGCGGTTTGGAGGAGTGAGCAGTCGGGAGCTCTGTATGTGCTGCCTCCATGCGGCGTTTGCCGAGAATTCATGCGCAGTGTAGACCCGGCAAATCTAGAAGCCGAGATCGTTTTAAGCGTGTCCAGGTCGGTAAAGCTGAAGGATTTGATTCCGATGCACGAATGGCCATCGCCGCTCGATATGCGTTGATGAAGCTCCACTGCTTCGCTATTGGAATGAATGTGCGCACATACATCTACAAGCTGACTTCGGATCGCGGTGGAGCGCCTTGTGCGCCGGAGCCGCTTGCCGGGGAAAATCCGTTGCTGACTTTGTCGATCTGCAAGCCGGCGATTCGGCGCACGGCGCAGCCAGGCGACCGGCTACTTGGGTTGACGAGTCGGGCGCTGGTGGACCGGGAAGGGTATCCGGCGTGTGCGGTGATCTATGCGGCGCGGGTCTCGCGAGTTTCGGATTTTGGAGCGTATTACGCCGCGGACAGCCCGTTTCGGTATAGACCGGATTGCGTGTATCGGCTCGACCCGGAGGCGGGGCTGCTCGAGCACACGGGCCGAACGCGCTTGCATGCGGAACCGGCCTATGCGGCGCGCGATGTTGGCCGGGCACCGCTTTATCGGAACGCGCGGGTGTTGTTATGCGACGACTTTCGCTATTTCGGCACGGCAGCTGTGCCGATTTCGGCGCGATGGCCGGCCCTTAGACAAATAGCGGAGGGTCTCGGGCAGGGCCATCGGGTGTTTGCGGCGGGTGCTCTGGAAAACGTGGAAGCGGGTCGGCTTTTCACGTCGTTGTGGCGGCTGCCCACGCGGTTTACGCCCGCGCGGGTGGACGAAGAAGCGCCAAGGCACAGGCCGCGGTGAGGTGGTTCCGAAGCCGTTGTCGCTGCTGCCTGCGAACTTCGAATTTGGTTCGCAAAATCTAGGAAAGGTCGTCACCGGATTTATTGCCGTTGGCCGCGGCGGCAGTACCGAAGTAGAAGCCGATGACTGTGCCGATGATGCCGGTGAGGGCGGGCAGGATGATCTGTAACATTTCCTTCGTTTGTGCCCAGTGAATGGGGTAGGACGTACATTCGACCGTCGCAAAAACTACAAGATAGCCCAGGATAAGCAGGAAGCCGCAGGTCACAATAAGACGGACCCAATCGCGCTGGCGCTCTGGGGAGTAGGGTTTGCCGGGAAGGGACTTCGGGGGCGTTTGCGACGGGAGAGCCGCGGGATGTGCATGGCCGGGAACGATATCCAGCGGCACAATCAAGCCGCTTGGGGGCGTTTCTTCCGGAGCACCATGGTCGATCGGAGGCATACGACGTGCTTTCAACAGTTTCGGACGTATTTCTGAGGAACGGTTCAGATCTTTCTATCAGCAGACGGCAAACAGTGTTCTTTGATCGAGGTCCTGATCGAGATCTGATCAAGGCCTGAGGTGAGAGTTTTAACCGGTTGCATGCCTGCGTGGAATCGCTTAGTAGGGCCACATCAATTCTGTGTAATTGCGGCCTTTTTTCAGCAGGAGTTTGGTGTCCGGGCTGCTGATCGACTGCATCACAAAGCGGCTGATATCGATGGCCTGGGTGAGCGCTTCGGAAAGACTGATGTTCTGTGTGGCGGCAAGCTGACGCAGTTCCTCAAACTTGTCTTCTGTCATGGTGAGGCGATCGGGAAAGCCGGCAGTAGCAGTGGCCATGGACGAGACTCCTGGTGAAGACGTGGTACCTGCAATGAATTAGATGATGGCAAGCGACCATGCGACACGAACACAGTAGCATGGCCGGTGCATTTGTCGATTACATCTTGGTAACCAGCGGGTGATTACTCTCGCCAGGAGTGTGGGTGATACGTAAAAACATTGGCTATAGGTGTCACGCCGGAACAAGAGCAGCCGCGAGCCAGGTGTTCCAGGCGGTGAGGCCTCGCTCGCATTGGAGCCGGTGGCGCTCCTTTTTGTCGCGGATACGCTGGCGAAGACTGTCTTCGAGTGCTGGCAGCAGGTCGAAGGTGATGTTGGCGGGTTGAAAACGCTTGGCGTCGCAGTGGGTGATGTAGTGAAGCAGAGATCCGTGGGCGGAGGCGCGGGGCGCGGGAATCGGGGTGTCGCCATGCGCGAGGGCAGCCGCAAAACGGCCCGCGAGCAGGCCCCCCGCGATGGATTCGGTGTAGCCCTCGATGCCGGAAAGCTGGCCGGCGACGAGGATGTTGGGATGGGCGCGGAGCTGCAGGGTTTCGGTGAGCAGCGTTGGCGCATGGAGGTAGGTATTGCGGTGGATCTGGCCGTAGCGCAGGAATTTGGCGTTTTCGAGGCCGGGGATGAGCCGCAGGACCTCGGCTTGCGCGCCGTACTTTAAGTGGTTTTGGAAGCCGACGAGGTTGTAACTGTCGGCGCGCAGGTTTTCCTGGCGGAGCTGGACGCAGGCATAGGGCCAGCGGCCGGTTTTGGGGTTTGTGAGGCCGGCGGGCTTCATGGGGCCGAAGCGGAGGGTGTCGCGGCCGCGCCGAGCGAGTTCCTCGATGGGGAGGCAGCCTTCGAAGTAGGCGAGTTTGGTGGGGGTTTGTGGGATCTGTGACCCTTCGGGGAAAAGCAGATCCCTCCGCTCCGCTGCGGGATGACAACTCTCCAATGGATCACCAAATGTAGTGGGTTCAGCACTACACTTCGCGAAGGGCAGGTGCTCCCAGGCTTTGGGCGCGACGCACTCGGCCGCGAGGAGGGCGTCGAGGAAACGGTCGTACTCGTCTTTAGTGAAGGGGCAGTTGATGTAGTCGGCAGTGCCTTTATCCCAGCGCGCGGCGAGGTAGACCTTGTCCATGTCGATGGTGGATGCGTCGACGATAGGGGAAATGGAGTCGTAAAAGGCGAGGTGGTCGGCCCCGGTAAGGCGTTGCAGTTCGGCGGCGAGCGGAGCGCTGGTGAGTGGGCCGGAGGCGAGGACCGTCAGGGTGTTGACGCTGTTCTCGTCGAGGCGGGTGACCTCTTCGCGGCGAACGGTGATGCCTGGATGGGCGTCGATCATGGCCGCTACACGCTGCGAAAACTCGGTGCGGTCAACAGCGAGGGCGTTGCCGGCGGGAACGGCGGCGGCATCGGCAGCCTGGAGCAGAAAGGAGCCGGCGCGGCGCATTTCGGCCTTCAACAGCCAGGGAGCGGAGTGTTCGGTCTCGCTTTTGAGCGAGTTGGAGCAGACGAGTTCGGCAAAGTCGGCGGTCTGGTGCGCCTCGGTGGAGCGCAAGGGACGCATCTCGGAAAGAGTAACGGTGCAGCCGAGATCGGCAGCCTGGAGGGCGGCTTCCGGGCCGGCAAGACCGCCACCGATGATGTGGATGTGCTTCATCCCTTAAGAATACGGTGATTCCTTGCGGAAGGACGGCAGTCGCGCACGGTCTGTTGGGGAGATAATGGGCTGCAGGAAAAGCATTCTATGAGGGATGACACACCAATGGCAGAGATGAGCGACCACCTGCCTGAGCTACCGATCGGCGCCTTCCGTAAAGAGGACGGCGGCGATGACGCCGAGTTCTACGCACCTGCCCGGCTGGTCACCCACATCGATGAGGCGGCGACGCGGGCACTCACCGCCTACTACCGAGCCATGCTGTCGCCTGGCGGCGTGCTGCTGGATTTGATGTCGAGCTGGGTGAGCCATCTGCCGCCGGAGGTAGCCTTTACCGAGGTGATCGGCCAGGGCATGAACGCCGAGGAGCTCAAGGCCAACCCCCGGCTGAGCCGGAGCTTCGTGCAGAACCTGAACCGCAACCCCACCCTGCCGCTGGAGGCCGACAGCTGCGATGCCGCCCTGTGCTGTGTCGGCGTCCAATACCTGCAGCGTCCTTTGGAGGTATTCGCTGAGGTGTTGCGGATTCTGCGGCCGGGGGCGCCCTTCATCGTGAGCTTTTCCAACCGCTGTTTTCCGACCAAGGCCGTGGCGATCTGGCGGTCGCTCGACGACAGCGGACATGCCGCCCTGGTGCGCCTCTACCTCGAACGTGCCGGCTTTCGCGATATCAGCGTAGAGGTGCTGCGGGACGGCTCGGAGAGCGATCCGCTGATCGCGATTACGGGGCGGCGTTGAACGGTTGCTACAGCCTAGCTTCTGCTTTGCGGCGAACGCGCCTACCTCGACTTCGCCTGTGACCGAAGCAGCCGAAAGCCTGATCAAGTCGGTGCCACAAGCGCCTTATGAGTGATCCGGCGCGAGCGGGCCGCCTGCGACTTCCGAGAACCGCGTTTTCGGTACTAACCCTCAGAAATTGCAAACATAATAGTGCTTGATCAATCGCTGAACTTTTCCTGCACATTCTTCACCAAAACCGTCTTCTGGGCTTAGAGGGCGCGTGTGTTGAGCCATCGGCAGAACAATCTCGTCAGTCACGTCGTGAATCAGAAAGGTGTTTGCCCCAGCGAGTCCCACCGACCAGTCATAATCCACAAAGCTGTCGTCGATAGATTTTGATGAAGAGCCAAGCTGGCCGATCCCAGATTCAACTGTTAGCGCAAGGTGAGCCATCTCGTCTGCCCAGTTCAGTGGCCGACACAACAACACAGGAAGCACGAGTATGAAGAAAACAGAGGCTCCCCTTCGTGGACGTTTCTTGATCACGCAACAGAGAGTTATCGCCAAAATGACGAGGGCCGCAATGCTATGACCGAGCACTGTGAAAGGAATCAGGAGGAAGCTGACCCGACCCGGAAGCCGACAGACGAGTCCGAGTGCGGCGACCATCATCAGCGACGCAAACGCGGGCTTGAGTGACCAGCGATCCGTCTCCTTGAGAATGCCTCTCAGTTTCATAAGCCAAATGTAGCTTGCAGCGCTGTTACCACGTAGCCCTAGGTTACTCGTGACAAGTCGCTTCGTGTGTACTCACTTGGCAAGCCGGTGCGTGAGTACAAGGTGGCGGGCGAGGAAGCTAATTTGACAGCTCGCCGCCAGTTTTTGGAGCCCGTCGCCGCTCAGGCGCATGATGCGCCAGTCTTCTTGTGAGGTGGCGCCGAGGCGGTGGTAGAAGCCGAGGGCGGGTTCGTTCCAAGTGAGGACGTCCCATTCCAGGCGGGTGCAGCCTTCGGCTACGGCGATGCGGGCGACTGCCGCGAGTAGGGCTTTGCCGATGCCGGTGCCGCGATGGGCAGGGGTGACGTAAATGTCTTCGAGGCGGAGGCCGTGGTGGCCGACTCAGGTGCTGTAGCTGGTGAAGAAAAGGGCGAAGCCGGCGGACTCGGGTGATGTGGCGCCGGGCTGGTCCCAGTCGGCGATGAGAGCGCGGAAGCGGATGGGTGGGGCGGGAACGAGTGGCGTGCGGCTGTCAGGGGCTAAAGCGAAGCCATCGCGCAGGAGATCGGCTTCAGTCGCGACGACTTTATCGGCCTCGCGCTCAAACGTGGCGAGATCGCGGATCAAGCCCAGGATCGCGGGGACGTCAGCGGGGATGGCAGGGCGAATTGCGTACATGGGCTCAGTCGTCCTTCGCCAGTTACGGTTGATCGGTCATGGATGACCGGTTTGTGGCGAGAAAATACCCTGGCCTGTCGCCTTCTTGTCTGTCGCTTTCAGCATGACGTCGAAGGTTTGGATTTCCTTGTTGGTGGGCGCCCAGCGGAGTTTGCGCAGTTCCAGGGTGGCATGTTCGAGCACGGGCTCGTCGAGGTCGCGGGTGTCGTAAAAAAGGTAGCCGGCGACGGTGGCGTGGGGAGCAACGGTTGTGGTGTTGAAGCCGAAGTCGGTGTTGTCGGCGAGGATGGTTTTATCCACGGGTGGATGGTGGATGGTGATCGAAGGGATGGGCGCGGGCAGCGGAATGCGGGTACCGGCAGCGCTTTTGCTGGAAAACATGCGGCGTTCGAGTTCTTCATCCGTGGCGGCGTTGCGGGTGTAGTTATCGGCAGCGACAAACAGGATGCGAACATCATCGAGCGAGACCGGTTCGGCGGCGTTGTTGGTCACGATGACGCGGATGGGCATGAAGCCGTGATGAAAGTAGTCGAGTCGCGTGTTGGGGCGCGTTTCGGGACTGTCGCCGGGCTCGACGGCGACGGTGATGCCGTCATGGATGTCGTGCAAAGGGTAGTTGCCGGCGGGCGCGGGGACGGACGGCTTGCGAGGCTTGTCCTTGGCCTGGGCGGGCAGGGCAAGCCATAGAAAGGAAAACATAAGGAGAGCGTAAACAGAGCGGCAAAGGGCGTGGCGTGGCATCGCGCAACCAATTATGCTCTGGGGTGTGTACCGGGAGCAAAGGCAGGCGGAGAACGAAGGGCATTGGCGGGGTCGGCGGGCCTGGACGCTTGAGGCTCCCCGCCGGTCAGAGCCCTTTCATCGCGGTGTGGGCTGGGTTTTCAGGCTGGGCTACAGCGCGCTGCTCGGGACAGGGTTGGCGCTAAGTGCGCCCTGGTGGCTTTTCCGCATGGCGACGACGGCACGCTATCGCGAAGGGCTCCGGGAGCGGCTGGGGTGGGTACCTCCAAGGCTGCGGACAGCGGTTACCGGACGCCGGGTGGTGTGGGTGCATGCGGTGAGTGTGGGCGAGGTTTTGGCAGTGTCGCGACTGGTGACGGAGCTGGAAACAGCGCTCAAAGAGCCGACAACGGAGTCGCTGCCCTCGCCGAGATTCCCGCAAGCGGCCGAAGCAGCCGAAGCAGGGGAGGCAACAACGACCACGGCAGCGGGGACGGACCGTCCGCCCTTTCCGGCGAGGGAGGCATGGCAGGTCGTCATTTCGACGACGACGCGCACGGGGCAGGCGCTGGCGCGCGAGCGTTTCGGGGCGGAACGGGTGTTTTACTTGCCGTTCGACTTTGCCTGGGCGGTGCGAGCGTATCTGCGGGTGCTACGGCCGGCGATGGTGGTGCTGGCCGAAAGCGAAATCTGGCCGCGGCTGCTCTTTGAGTGCGGGCGGCTCGATGTCCCGGTGGCGGTGGTCAACGCGCGGGTAAGTGACCGGTCGCTGCGCCGCGGGCTGTGGGTACGGCGGGTCTGGAAACGGGTGCTGCGGGGTGTGTCGCTTTGGCTGGCACAAAGCGCGGAGGACGCCGTGCGACTCGAGCGGCTGGGCGTGCAGGCGGAAAGGGTGCGGGTGAGTGGGAACCTGAAATACGATGTGCGCGTACCAGGGGAAAGCCGTATGGCGGAAAGGATTCAGACGCTGGCTGCCGGCAGGCCGATCGTTGTTGCCGGGAGTACGGTGCCCGGCAGCACGATGGAGGATAAGGTGCTTTCCGAGGATGCTTCGATCATCCGGGCATGGAAAACCCGGCTGCGTGATCGAGGAGTATTGCTTGTGCTGGCGCCACGACATCCGGAACGGTTTTCAGCGGTGTACGCCACAGCGAGGGCCTACCCCACCCTGCGTGCCACGGAGTTGCTGAACGGAAATCGCGGTTTGGGAAACGGCGATGCCCTCCAGGCGCGCGAAAGTGAAATTTGCTCCGGCAAAACGCCTATTGAGATTGTGGTGCTCGATACGATTGGGGATCTCGCCGCGGTGTACGGGGTAGCTGATGTGGCTTTTGTCGGCGGCAGTCTCGTTCCGCAGGGCGGGCACAATCCGCTGGAGCCTGCACGGTTCGGGGTGCCGGTGGTGATGGGGCCTTCGTATGAAAATTTTCGGGAGATCGTGGAAGGCATGAAGGCTGCCGAGGGCATTGTGATTGCCGCAAACGAGGATGAGTTGGCCGCGGCATTCGACCGCTGGTGGCAGGATCGCGAGGCGGCACATGCTCTGGGCGAGCGGGGGCGAAAGGTGTTTGCGCGCGAAGGTGGAGCGACGGCGCGCAGCATCCAAGCACTTATGCCCTTCATCCGCAAAGCCGAATCATCCCGCCCCCTGGCCCCCGAGGCGGTTTCCGCGTGAATACGCGCAGGCCGTGGACGCGTCCACTAGTGCCGGTGTATGGGGCGGCGCTGGCGGCCAAGGACTTTCTGCGCGCGGTAGGTCTGAGCCGCGAACGACGCTTACGCTGGCCGGTAATCAGCATAGGCAGTGTTTCCGCAGGGGGTGCGGGCAAAACACCGCTGACGATCGCGCTCGCCAATCTGCTTTCGGCCCGCGGTTGGCGGGTGGATGTGTTGTCACGGGGATACCGACGCGCCGGCCGCGGGGTGGAGCGGGTGGACCTCGGCATCCCCGATCCGGCACGGCGCTTCGGGGATGAGCCGACGCTGATTGCCCAACGGGCGGCGGTGCCGGTGTGGGTGGGCGCGCGTCGCTTTCAGGCCGGGTGCGCGGCGGAAAGCGAAGCAGCGCCGGGATTCGCCGCACACGAGCCAGCCACTGGAACCGGAAGACTTCGCGGCGCGGCCAGCGAAACGCGGCGGGACACAGGCGAGTTCCCGGATTGGCCGAAAGCGGGTGCCCCGTTTCTTGAGGCTGATTCCCTTGGTGTTTCCCTGTCGCCGGCGCTGGAGGTGCCCCGGGTGCACGTGCTCGATGACGGGCTGCAGCACCGTGGATTGGCGCGTGACTTCGAGTTGGTGGCGGTGACGGCGGAGGATCTGGTGGACAGCCTTTTGCCGGCCGGCAACCTGCGCGAGCCGCTTACCGCCTTGCGCCGGGCGCACGCCGTTGCCGTGCGGGAAGACGAGTTGCCGGTGGTGGAACGGCGGCTCCGCCTCTTGTTGCAGAAAGATGTGCCGCTGTGGACGGTGCGCCGCACCCTGCGCTTCCCTGCCCCGCTGGGCGTGTTTGGGGCCGGATTGCGGCCGCTCGCCTTTTGCGCGCTGGCACGGCCGGAGGGCTTTGCGGTGATGTTGGCCAAAGCCGGTTGCGGCGTCGTCGATACGGTGATGTTTCCGGACCACCACCGCTACGATGGGCGCGACACGACCGAGCTGATCCGGCTGGCGAAAGAAATGCACGCGACCGGTTTTGTGATCACGGAGAAAGATGCCGTGAAGCTGAGCCCGGCGCTGTGGCAGGCGCTCGAGAAGGCCGTGGGCACCGTGATGGTGGTGGCGCTCGATGCGGCATTTGTGTACGAATCGCCGGTGATGCGTTTGCTGGAAAGCCGGTTGCGGCCGGCTGCCGCAGAGTTCGCGGTCAGGCATGAGGTGCGCTCGCAGTGACCTGCCTCATTTGCCAAGGGCGCTCGCTCCATGCAGACGGTTTGATCTTGCCACGCGCAAGCACCGCAAACGCCGCAGGAGGAACGCGGGTTGCCGCTTGAAACAAGCGTCCTGATTGTGCGGACCGGCGCCATGGGGGATGTATTGCATGCGCTGCCGGCGGTGGCCAGCCTGCGCGCGCTGGCGCCGGATGCATCGATCGGCTGGGTCGTGGACCCGCGCTGGGCGCCATTGCTGGTGAACGGAGACGGGGTCGGTCCTGTGGTGTCGCGGGTGCATCTGGCCGAAACGCGGCTTTGGTCGCAGGCGCCGGTGTCACGACGGACGATCGATTCTGTGCTTGTTCTGCGCCGTGAACTGCAACAGGAGCACTACGGGACGGCGGCTGATATGCAAGGGACCTTGCGCTCGGCGGTGCTGGGCCGTTTGGCGGGCACGGCCAGCTTTAGCGGGTATGCAGACCCCCGGGAGCGTGCGGCGAAACTCTGGTATCGGCAGCGGCTCCGGCGACAGGGGACGCATGTTGTGGAGCAGGGGGCGTCGTTGCTGGGCGAGGCGCTCGGCCAGCCGGTCGTCCCCGGCGCGGTGATGCTGCCGTACGACCGGGCAGCGGAAGACTGGGCAGAAGAGTTGCTGGCGCGTTCGAAAGATTTAACAGATTCGAAAAATTCGGGGAACTCGAAAGATCAGCCCTTGGCGCTGTTGGCGCCGACCGCGGGCTGGGGTGCCAAGCAGTGGCCGGCGGCCCGCTTTGCGGCGCTCGCGCGCGCGTTGCGGGCGCAGGGGTTCGCGGTGCTGGTGAATGCCTCGCACCCGGAAGAGCCTGTGGCGCGTCTGGTCGTCGAGGCCAGCGTGGGCGGAGCGCAGATGGTGGTTTGCGGCATCCCTGCGTTGGTGGCGCTGCTGCGCCGCACGGCGTTGCTGGTGGGCGGCGATTCTGGCCCTGTGCATCTGGCAGCGGCGCTGGGCCGGCCGGTTGTTGCCCTGTACGGTCCCACCGACCCGGCACGCAATGGGCCGTGGGGGCCGGGGCCGGTCGAGGTTCTGCGGCACCCGGCGTCAGCGACCAGCTACCGACGGCGGTCGGCGGTCGATCCGGGATTGCTGAAGATCGAGGTAGACGAGGTGTTGCGGGCGGCGCTTCGGGTTGCATCCTCGTAGCGCCCTTCGGCTTTGTAGCGCCCTTCGGCTTTGTAGCCCTACGTGCTTTGAGACAATGCAAGGGATGATGCCCAAGACGGAAACCGGCAGCGATGGCCTGGAACGGTGGCAGGATAAGGGACAGCGTGTTGCGAGGCGCATGCGCGTGCCTCTCGGGTTTGTCACAGCCGGTGTGTTCCTGGTCTTCGCGCGGCCGCGGGCACGGACCGTGCTGCTCAGCCTGCCGGTGGTGGTGGGCGGTTTGGCTTTGCGAGGGTACGCGGCGGGCTATGTCAAGAAGAATGCCGAACTTACGCAGACCGGTCCATATGCGTACACAAGGAATCCGCTGTACCTGGGGTCCATGGCGATGGCCTTCGGGTTTGCCGTCGCGGCAGCCCGCCGTGGGTTGGGAGTCATGCTCGTTGGGCTGTTTGTCACGATCTATTGGCCGACGATTCTTTCCGAAGAGCGGTATTTACGACAGCGCTTTCCGGAGTTCGAGGCCTATGCCGATTTGGTGCCGCGGCTGCTGCCGAGGCTGACGCCGGCAAGCGCTGATGTTGCGAGCGATGGGGGGCTCCTGCAAGCGGGACGCTTTTCGCCGCAACGCTACCGCCATCACCGCGAGTACAATTCCTTCATGGGAGCGGGGGCGCTGTATGCGCTGCTGCTGCTTCGGCTTTGGCGAACAAGCCGGGCTGCGGATATGGCCGAGCGAAAAGTATGAGTCGACATGCAGGCCAGCTTTTGTCCTCGGCATACCGCGTCGACTAACGCAATTTGCTGCGGTTTGGGCCTCGATCTTTCCTGTTCTGCTGAGCTTTATTCACCAAATCAGATTTTGCCGGGGGACGATCGACGTTGACGCATAGCACTCCCTCTCTATGCCGGTTGTGGCTTTTTGCCCTGCTCGCCTTTTTCGGCTGGGGCCTGCCCAGGGCTCGCGGGCAAATCTTTACGCCCAAGCCGCCAGCTGTTCCCAAGCCGATTCCGGTGTTGCGGGCGCCGCAGGGCGGTTTCCTGTACCCACAACACGAGACGCTCACCTTTAGCGTGGATTGGCGGGTTTTTACGGCCGGCATGGCTGTGTTTCACCTCGACGCGAGCGGACCCAATAACGCGACGGAAAAGATCACGGCGACGGCGGATTCCATCGGTGCCGTCAACATGCTGTTTCCGGTGGTGGACGGCTTTCAAGCGGGCCTGGACACAAAAACGGGCTGCTCGACCGGCTTCGACAAGCAGGTTCAGGAGGGCCGGCGCAAGATGGCCAGCGAGCTTTCCTTCGACTACGCGCACGGCCGGCAGGAGGAGTATGCGCGCAACCTCGTGAAAGGCACGGCGACCCGCAAGCAGGCCAGCATTCCAGCCTGTGTGACGGACTCTCTGAGCGCGCTTTTCTACACGCAGTCGCAACCGTTGACGGTCGGCAAAACGGTGGAGTTTCCCTTGGCTGACGCCATGCGCACCGTAACGGTTGGCATGAAGGTGGAAAGCCGCGAAGAGGTGAAAACCCCTGCCGGCACTTTCGAAACCGTGAAGGTACAGGCCACCGCGGACGAGGGTATCGTCAAAAATCGCGGCCACATCTGGATCTGGTACACGGACGATCCGCGGCACATTCCGGTGCAGATACAGGCTCGGCTTTTTTGGGGCACGATCACGTTTCATTTGCAATCGATTGAGTTGAAATGAGTTGGGTGCCGTTGTGCTCAAGATGCTGTCGACCATGCAGCCTGCACCCAACCTACAGTTGAAGAAACGGAAGAGGATTTATGGAAAGAACTTTGAACAATAACGATGAGGTGGACGCGACGCAGCCGGTACTTCGTTCCGATCGGGAACCTGTAACGGTGGCGGAATACCCCGATCCGGCAGCGGCGCACATGGCCCGCATGGCGCTCGAGGAGGCGAACATTCCGGTGTTCCTGCAGGGCGAAAACGCCAATAGTTTGCTGCCGGTTGCTTTTGGGGCGCGGGTCATGGTGCATCCCGAAGATGAAGCGGCCGCGCGCAAGGTATTGACGGACTTCGACGCGCAGCCGGTAAGTTTCGCCGAAGTCGCGGCAGCCGAAACAGCCGCCGAAGAGGCTGCAGGAACGTACGGGGACACCGAGGCGCTGAAGCAGTCATGAAGCGGGAACGCGCAGTCGTTTGCCTTTCCGGCGGCATGGATTCCACCGTGTGCGCGGCTCTGGCGGCACGCGATTTCGACGCGTTTGGCCTCCATTTCAGCTATGGGCAGCGGACCGAGGCACGCGAGCTGCAATCTGCGCGCGCCGTTGCGGAAAAGGTCGGCCTCCAGGAGCTGATGGAACTGCGGACGGACCTGTTCCGGCGAATCGGCGGATCGGCCCTGACGGACAGCACCATCGCGGTGCCCGCCGCGGCGACGGCGGACGAAGAAGCGACGGACGAAGCAGCGGAAAACGAAGAAGCGAAGGGCCGCGCCATGGCTCGGCGCACAGGCGCCGAAGTGCCGGTGACGTATGTGCCCTTCCGTAATGCGCATTTTTTGGCCGCGGCGGTGAGTTGGGCCGAAGTGCTGGAAGCGACCACAGTGCTGATCGGCGCCGTGGAACAGGACAGTTCGGGCTATCCGGATTGCCGTCCGGCCTATTACGACGCCTTCAACGCCTTGGTCGCCACGGGCACGCGGGATGGGACCATTCGCGTGCAAACGCCCTTGATCCGCCTCCGCAAAGCGGAGATTGTGCGCTTGGGAGTTGAACTTGGCGCGCCGTTGCATGTAAGTTGGTCCTGCTACGCAGGGGAAGAGTTGGCCTGCGGTGTGTGCGAAAGCTGCACCTTGCGGCTGCGGGCCTTTGCCGAGGCAGGAACGACGGACCCAATTCCCTACGCGCGACCGTAAGTGCGCTGGTGAGCGAGGGAAACAGGGTCCGTAACAGTGCCGCAGGCAGAATGCGATTCGGGAGAGTGAACGAGCATGACAAAGCTGAACATAGCGATAAGCAAGTTAAGAAAAGTTCTGGTGACCGTGACCACAGTGTGTGGGTTGGCGGTGTTGCCGATGGCGCACGGCCAGCAAACCGCGAGCATCCAGGGTCATGCCAACGACGAGATCGGCACGGCGATCAAGGATGGCGAGGTCCGCTTGACCCAGGACCTGGGGACCGCGCCCGATAAGCGGAAGTATTTGTACACCTTCCAAACGGATGCCAACGGCGATTTCAAGGGCACGGGCATCGCGCCGGGAACGTATCTGGTCAATCTGTTCCGCACCAACACCAGTGTGGATTATTTTGCGGAACAGCCATTCAAGGCGGGCGAAACCAAAACCGAAAACTTCGATCTGTCGCGCGCGGACTACCTGAGCAAGCTGAGCCCGGAGCGCCGCAAGCAGGTTGAAGACTTCAAGGCGAAGAACTCGGCAGCAACGAGCGGCAACAAGCAGATCGCCAACCTGAATGCAACGATGACGGCCGTGCGTGCGGACCTAAAAACCGCAACGCCGAACTACGACAAAGATATCGCGGACAGCAAGGCGGCCACGGAAGCCAAGCCGGACGAGGGCCTGTTGTGGGTGCTTTACGGCGATTCGCTGGAAGGCAAGGCCGATCACGGTGCCGCGGATGACCGCAAAAACAAGGTCAATCCCAACACGGACGATGCGGTGAAGCAAAGCTATGCCGGCGCGATCGACGCGTACAAGAAGGCCAACGAAGTGCTGGGTGCTTCCGGCAAAAAGAACGCCGCGGAAACCCAGGCCACGGTGTACAACCAGCTCGGCAATGCCCTTTCGCGCAGCGGCAATCCGACCGAAGCGGTTACGGCGTTTGACAAGGCCGCGAGCCTGCAGCCACAAAGCGCAGGGATGTATTACGGC
>CAXTRN010000060.1:7494-18413 GCA_964246645.1 uncultured Acidobacteriaceae bacterium | reverse complement strand
ACCGCGGGTGGGGAAAAGGATCGCTACGCCGTTGGAGGGAGCAGCGACGGGGATGACTTGCAGGGTCACGGTAGCCGATTGACTTGCGAAATCGGTTGAGTCCGTTGGCGTGAACCAAACGGAAAGCGTGGAAGCGCCGGCGTTCAGGACAGCACCGGCCCCGGGTGTGTAGATAAAGGTGCCCGGAATGTCGGCTACCGCATTGAGTTGTGCAGAGGACAGCGGGGTTCCGTAGGCGACGGGGGCAGGGTTAGCCCAGTTCAGTTGCGGTGTCGCTTGAGTGATGACCAGCGTTCGGGTTGCGGTCACTGCTGCAAGGTTGCGGTCCGCAGGGGTAAACACAGCTGCGAGCGTTTGCGTGCCGGCACTGAGGACGGAGCCTGCGGGCGGCGTGTAGGTGATGCTGCCTGGAACGTTCGCGGTGGCGTTTAGCTGCGTGTGGCCCAGCGCGGTTCCGTAGAGGATCGGTGAGGGTGCCGACCAGGTAAGGACGGGGGCGTTTGTTTGCGGCGTTACAGAGACTGTGACGTTTGCGGTGGTGCTGTTGTAGTCGGCCGCGTCTGCGGGCGTGAAGGTTGCTGAAAGCTGTGTCGAGCCAGCACCCAATACCGTGCCCGCAGATGGCGTGTACGAGAAAGTACCCGAAATATTCGCCGTTGCATCGAGTTGAAGACCGGAAAGCGGGGTGCCTGCCGTGATGGCCGAGGGGGTGGGCCAGGTAACGAGGGGAGTAGCTTTTGCCACAGTAAGGCTTACCGCCGCATCGGCTGCGGTGTAGGCGGAGGCATCCGCCGGGGTCCATCGCGCGGTCAGCGTCGTTGTTCCGGCGCTTGGCACCGTGCCGAGGGCGGGCGTGTAGGTGAAGGTGCCGGCCGCATTTGCCGAGGCGTCCAGCTGAGCGCTGGAAAGCGCTGTTCCATAAGCGATGGTTGCCGGCGCCGGCCAGGTAATCGTGGGCGTGGTCGGCTGTGCAGGCGGATTTGCGGTGCTGCCAGCTGCGCGGTAAAGGGCGACCAGGGTTGGATTGTTGGTTTGCCAGTAATCGGCATGACCCATCAAAATGTCGCCATGCGCTACAGATTGCGTGAGCTGCGGCGCGAACGTAGCCAGGGTTTCGGCGGAAACGTCGTTGACGAGGTTGGCCCCAAAGGCGTGGGGATAGATGTTGTAAATCGCGGTGGGTGTGCCAAGGTCTGTGTGGAAGAGGAAGCTGTAAAACGGCGCAGTGTAGGCGTAGTACCGCGGCGTGCTTTCTTCCGGAATGAAGAGCAGATTGGGCAGATCGGTAATCAGCTGCTGAAAGATGGCGGGGTCCAGTGTGCCGCCGTTGCTGTCTACCGTTGAATCCACATAGAAGATCGTGGCGCCCCACCGCGTGTTGGCGAAACGCGCCTTGGTTTCGAGATTTGCGATGATTGCGGCATTGGTACTGAGGTAGATCTGGCTTGCCGTGCCGTTTAGGCCGAGGATGAAGGCCTGGGGGCGCAGGCACACGCCGACCTTCAGCCCGGCATCCGTCATGGTCTTGAAGTAAGCGTCATCCAGCCTGCGACCGTAGAACGGTGAGCCGGGATCGCTGATTGTGCCTTCCATCTCCGGGGCGACTGCCGCGATCTGGTCCGGAGAGCAAACATAGCTGGTGGTTTGCGGATATCGTTCCCCCTCGATGTCCCAGGTGATTACCCCCTGGGCGTTCAGGTTTCGGGCATTGGCGACATTGGCCGCTGCCTGGGCCAGCATGCGATTTTGAAAGCTGCGAAGGCCGCCGGCACTGGTGATATCGACACTGGCGTCGTTGAAGTAACGACGTGGATTGGTGGGAAAGCCGCCCGGCTGTGTGACGTCGCCGGAGTTCGATGGGGAACTCGCCAGATAGGCAGTGCCGATGATGCGTTTATCGGTCCACGTCATCTGGCTCGGGTAAGTAGCGGCGAAGCTTGCGTAGGCGTCAGCGGCGTTGGCTGAGGTGCCATCAGGGGTAAAACGCAGTGAAACGGTGTAGCTGAAGGTGCTGCCGGGTTGCACCGGATGATCGTTGTGGGGCAGAAACGCCGGCAAGGAGTCCGGGGCGGTGCTGGTCATGATGGGCGCGTACGTGGCGGAACCGGTGTTTTTCCATCCACCGTAAAGCGCAACGGATTCATCGGGGATGACGGTGGTGACCACGCCGGAGCCGAAATCGGCCGCGCTCACGCCCGGCCCGGTCGTTGTGATGGCGTATTGCGAGTAGCCGTTAAAGCCGGCGGGATCTGCCGGTAGATGAAGCGCGAGCGGATAAATCTCAGCACCATCGAAGACGATACCGGAGCTGGCGAAATTAGTTTCAGTGACGGAGATGTCCAGATTATTGCCGTTTTGCGTGAACTGGGTGGCAATAGTGCCCCAGGAGAACGAGTAAGTTTCTACATGGGTCGCCGCATTCCAGCTTTCACTTTGATTATTTTCGCCCCAACCGTACTGACCGCTCGTGAGGGCGTTGCCGCTGAGGTCGGTGGCCTTCATGTGCCAAATATGGAAACTATCGGAAGGGAACGCGCCGGTATCCTCCAACGTCATCTGGTTGAAGCTGAGCGTTTGCACGCCTTTGGCGCCGTAACTGACTTGGAGAGCCTGGGCACCGGCATGCACCGCAAAGCCTGGAAGCAGTGCCGGAAGCGCACAGAAGATTCCACCGAGAACCGGTGTCCATCGGAAGCGCCGAGACGTGCGATGTTCTGGCAAGCGTGGCTGCTGTCGGCAAAACACGGCTTTCTCGTTCATTGTGGCGGGTCCACTTTCAGAATCGTTCAGACACCATGCTACTCACCGGATTGTGCGGTGAGTATTGCCGAAAAGATGTACATTTCGACACTCCCTGCAAGGTGTTTGTCTCAACTTGAGACACGGACGACGCTGGCCCGCGGCTCCCAAAGGCACGAGCCCGACAACGGACATGATTTCAGGTCCATCACTCTATTTGTCTATGCGGTGTGAAACAGCCGTTGACGGCTCCGACATTCCAGAAAGGCACAGAGTGGTTTTTCCTTCACAGAACAGCATTCCCATTGTGGGAAGCGCGGGAGACTTTTTGCGTGAAAGGGAGGGACTGACGATGTTGGCTTCAGGTAAGCTGTGACGGTCTGCCGATGAATCAGTTGCTGCCTGCCAAACCTCACGCGCACCATGCCCGTCGAATGCGTGGCGACTGATTTATGGCTTTGAGGAGAGTTTTGATGAGTGGGATCCCTGGTCGCGTTCGCGTCCGCACTTTGCGGAGCGCTTCTGCTGCGCTGTGTTCCGTTGTGTTGTGTTCACCGGTTCTGCCGTCGGCGCTGGGTCTGTCCGCAACCGCACAGAGCAACACCATCGCGCAACAACCGCCGGCAACGGATCCCGCGGCATTGCAATTTGCCAACGAGCTGCTGGGCCGAATGACACTGGCCGAAAAGATAGGGCAGATGAGTCAAACGGCCATGAATACCGACGACGGGAGCACCGTCGAAGGACCGATTCGGCAGGGGCAGGTCGGATCGATTCTTTTCATTACCGATCCGGTGAAGATTAACCGGTTGCAAAAGATCGCTGTCGAAGAAACGCGGCTGCACATTCCGCTCATCGTCGGCTTCGACGTGATTCATGGATTTCGCACGATTTATCCCATTCCTTTGGCGATGGCATCGTCGTGGGACCCGGCGACGGTGGAAGAAGCGCAAGGAATGGCCGCGCGGGAGGCGAGTGCGGTTGGCGTTCGGTGGGCTTTTGCGCCCATGGTCGACATCGCGCGCGATCCTCGCTGGGGCCGCATCATGGAGGGCGCGGGCGAAGACCCGTATCTGGGTTCGCGAATGGCCGAAGCGCAGGTGCATGGTTTTCAGGGCGTCGGGGCTGGCGACGCGATTGATGCGAACCACATCATGGCTTGCGTGAAGCACTTCGCCGGTTACGGTGCGGCGCTTGGGGGCCGCGACTATGATTCGGCGAACATCTCCGACGAGCAGCTTTGGAATGTGTATTTTCCTCCTTTCAAAGCGGCTGTAAATGCCGGGGCCGGTTCGCTGATGGCGGCTTATATGGATTTGAACAGCGTGCCAGCCAGTGCCAATACCTTTCTTTTGCAGGATGTGTTGCGAAATACATGGCACTTTCCCGGTTTTGTGGTGAGCGATTGGGAAACCGTGCCGAGTCTACGGACCCATGGTCTGGCGGCGAACGCGGACGATGCGACCGTGCGAGCGGCCAATGCCGGTGTGGAAATGGAGATGACCAGTCACGTTTACCGCGATCAGCTGGCCGCTGCGGTGCAACGGGGCGAGGTGAAAATGGCCGCCGTCGACGGGGCTGTACGCGACATCCTGGTAGCGAAGTACCGGCTCGGGCTGTTCAAGAACCCGTATGTGAGTGAAAGCCATGCGCAAGCGGAGTTGGTGAATGCGACGCAACGAGCCGCGGCCCGAACGGCTGCGGACCGGACCGCCGTCCTGCTGCGCAACGAGGGCAATCTGTTGCCCTTGCGCAAGATGCCGGGCAGCATCGCGGTGATCGGCCCACTGGTGGATGACAAGACCGACATCATGGGCTCGTGGAGCCTGGCCGGACATCCGGCCGACACGGTCACCATCGTGGACGGATTGCGACGCCGGTTTGGTGCGGGGGTGATTCGCAGTACCGTGGGGGTAGAAATCGAGCGCGAACAACCCTCGATCTTCGATTCGCAGTTCCCCAGCCCGAAACCGGCGTTGTTGACGGCCCAGGCGCGGAGTGTGGAGTTTGACCATGCACTTTCCCTGGTGCGCGACGCGGATGTGAGCGTGCTGGTGCTGGGGGAAGCGCAGACAATGAGTGGAGAACGGGCATCACGGTCGTCGCTGACTTTGGCAGGCGATCAGGAAAAGCTGCTCGAAGCGGCTGTGGCCATCGGCAAACCGCTGGTGCTGGTGCTGGTCAATGGACGCCCTGTGGACCTCACCTGGGCTTCCAAGCATGTGCCGGCGATCTTGGAGGTCTGGTTTCCCGGTACCGAGGGCGGCAATGCGGTTGCCGATCTGCTTTCAGGAGATGCGAACCCGGGCGGCAAATTGCCGCTGACCTGGCCACGCACTGTCGGCCAAATCCCTTTGTACTACGCTGACGACCTCACACAAATTCCGGACGACACGGACGGTCGCTATTGGGATGGCTCGAGCGCTCCCTTGTACCCCTTTGGCTATGGTTTGAGCTATTCCAGCTTCAGCCTGAGTAACCTGCACACTTCCGCGGCAACGATGGGTATGGCGCAGCCCCTGACGGTTTCGGTGGACGTGCGCAACACTTCGGATGTCGCCGGAGATGAGGTGGTGCAAATCTACACACATCAGCAAGCGGGCAGCGCATCACGGCCGGTCCGTGAGCTGAAAGGCTTTCGGCGCGTGCACATCGAGGCTCACGGCCAGCAGACGGTTTCCATTCCGCTGCGTGCGACGGACCTGAGTTATTGGTCGCCGGTGTCGCATGGTGTGGTGACGGAGCCGGGAACCTTTGATCTGTGGGTGGGGAACTCAGCTGCAGCGTCGTTGCACACGCAGTTCAACCTTGCGCCTTAATTGGCGCACTCATTTGGCAATAGGGTGTTCGGGACCGGAGCACAACGGGAAGACCGGTAGTTTGAGATCGGTCGTTGAAGGTCGGAACGCAGCTCCCCTGTTTTGGATTCAAAAGAGATGCGCGGCACATCTGTGAAGGCGCTTAGGCTCAACCTTTAGACAAGGTCGTGTCCTCACAGGAAAAGAAAACGGCGGACCAGAGTGCACGGTCCGCCGTTCCAGTGCAAGGTTATCCAGTACTGGACTGGTAGGTAAGTGTTATTTGACGTTGCCGTTCAGGCCTGCCGGGAAGAAGCCGCCTTTGCCGGAACCGCCGGCGTAGACAATCGCAAGCACCTGCGCTGCGGTGCGGGCGAAGGTCAATGAACCGGCTGTACCGGTGGAGCCGGCGGCATTGATGGATCCGGTGGTGGTGGCGTTGACCAGGGTCGAGGCCGTGAGGTTTGCGGTGCCGTTCAGCATGACCTGTTGGGTGCCCAGGCCGATGTCGTCGCCCTGCGTGCGCGTGGAGGAGATGGACGCCGAGCCGTCCACGGTGGCGCGCAGTTTGGAGATGGCAGTGGCAACCGCACTTGCGGTTCCCGCGGCGCCCAACGTGGTTGTGGCCTGATCGAGACCGAAGAGGGTTGTGCGGACGAGGCCTGCATGGTAAGCCTCAACAGCCTGAATGCCGGCAGCAGCAGCGAGATTGCTGGTGCTCGTCAAAGCAGGAGCTGCGCCGGTGTAGGCCGTCACGCCGACATCCTCAAAGATGTAGGAGCCGATAAGGAAGTTGATGTCGCTCGCAAAGGGATCGAACGAGGAAAGACCCAAGTTCAGGAGACTTGCCAAGCCGTTGAAGCTGTTGACCAGGTCGATCGCGGGCTGGGCCACGGCTGCCGAACTGAGAGCCGTGCGCAGGAACGTAACATGGTTGCGTTCTTCCATTGCGGTTTCGGCGGCGTACTGAGCTACCAGCGTGTTCTGGAAGTTCACCTTGCAGGCAGCCGGGCCATTGGTTTTGACGGTAACCGTGCCCTGCGTGCCCGTGCCGTTAAGGCCGACGCCCATGCCATCGATGGTTTGGCCGGAAACCGCGAGGGTGTAGTAATTCGCTTCGAGATATTCAAGGTTGAGCGCGAAGTTCAGGTAATCCGCGTCGGTGAGGGTCGTTTGCGCCTGAGCCACGGAGGTGAACGCAAGTCCGGCGAGTGCCGCCCCGCCCAGCGTCAACATGCGTCGCCGGCTGCCGGCGATCACTTCATCCAGTTGTTGTGTTTCGAGGGTAGCCATAACTTTCCGAGATCTCCAAACCTATGTGGTGGTGACTTTGATATTGCCGTTGAGGCCTTTGGGGAAGAACAAACCGCTGCTGGCGCCGACGGTAGCCGAGCCGTACACGATGTGAAGAACCTGGTCCGGCGTCCGCTGGAAGGCGATGGAGGTGCCGGCGGTTGCAGGCACGATTCCGGTGGCGCTGAGGGTGGTTTCAAGACCGGCGCCACCGAGCATGGAGCGTACGTTTTCAACCGCATTGGCAACGGTGATCAGGGCGCTACCGGCGAAGACGATTTGTGAACGAATCGACGCGGCGTGGTAAGCCTCAACGGCCATGATCTCTGCTGCAGCTGTCAGATTGCTTTTGCTGGTGAGCGCTGTGGCGGCACCGTGATACGCCGTTACGCCGACGTCTTCGAAGATAAAGGCGCCGATCAGGTAGTTGTTGTACGTCGTGAAAGGGTTGAATGCCGTTCCAAGGCCGGCGGCAACGGCAAGGGTATTGAAGCTGTTGGTGAGATCGATGGTCGGAGCCGCAACAGCCGAGGAACCGAGCGCGCTGCGCAAAAAGCGCACGTGATCCAGCTCGTTTTGCGCAATCTCGTTCAGGTATTGGGACTGCAACGGGGTGAGGCCGGTGAGTTGGGCGCCGCCGGTGGTAAGGCTGGTGCTGTTGCCGGTGTCGGCCGCGGCAAGACCATTGCCGGTAGCAGCGCGCAGGTAGAACTCCGCTTCGAGGTATTCGAGGTTCAACGCGAAGTTGAGGTAGTCCGCATCGGTAAGCGTGGTGGGGGTGGGGGTTGGGTTGGTTGTCGCGGCGGGTCCGTTGTCGCTGCAACCGGCGACCAGGGTGCCGGCAACCGTCGCGCCTGCGCCCGCAAGAAAGGTACGCCGGTTAAAGGCCTTGTCCAAAAACTGCGTCAAATTTCGATCCACGTGTACATCTCCTGGGGAAGAGGGTGACTAGGTCCCCGCTTATGGAACGGCGAAACCCAGCTCTCAGATTGCCCCCAGCGGTTATACGTGGCGTTGAATCGATGCGCGCTACCACGGAAGTTGTAGCGTTGATCGTGTGGACCGCCTCGATTACTGCATGGAACTGATGAATAGCCCGTTTGCCGGCAGGGTAACCGTCATGGCAGTGCCGGTGAACGAAGCGGAGCCTGTGCCGAAGAGCTTTTTGGCGTTTGTGGCGCCTTGGAGGGCTGTGTCGGCGAGTTCGAAGTGGATTTGCACGTCTTCGCTGCCGAGGTGGAGGGCTACCAGAACGCGCTGATTGCCGGCGGTGCGGACGTACGCGATCGCGTCGGGAGAGCTGTAAAGCACCTGCTCCTCGCCTGTCGCCAGAGCGGCGGTCCGCTTGCGCAGCAGAAGCAGATCGTGAACATAGGTGTACATGTCGCGTTGCGCGGCGGTTTGCGTGGCCGGGTTGAAGGCATCGGCTCCAGAACCCGGTGCGCGGTCTGTCGATGAAAGATCCGCAGATGAACGGTCTGTCGATGAAATCTCTGTCGATGAAAGCTCTGTCGATGAAAGGTCCAAGGTTGAGCCATCGGGAAAGCCGCCCGGGAAGTCATGGCGGTTGTCCGGATCGTCGCCGCCGGTCATGGCGATCTCGTCGCCGCTGTAAAGCTGCGGCATGCCGCGGGTGGTCAGCAGAAAGGCGAGCGCGAGCTTTTGCCGCGCCCTATCGGCGCCCGACTCGCTGAGAAAGCGCGACACGTCGTGGTTGTCGAGAAAAGCGGAAAGGCGCTCCGGATGCGGGTAAAGGGCGTCGGCACGCAGCAGATCGGCGAGGTGATCCATAGGGGCTTTGCCGGTGAAGACGTTTCGGATGCCGAAGTGCAGTGGGTAGTCAAAGGGTGTAAACAGGCCGGTGTCGACGCCGGTGCGTGTGACGCCGCCGGCAAAGCTGGAAACCACGGTGGGATCGCTATTGAAGATTTCGCCGACAGTGGTCAGGTGCGGGTACAGGGTGCGCAGTGTGGTGTGGAAGTCCTGCCAGAACTGCCGGTTGATGTAAGGAAAGGTGTCGAGCCGAAGGCCATCGAGGCCGCCCTGCTCGACCCACCAAACAGCGTTCTGGATGAGGTAACGGGCGACGGCGGGGTTTTCCTGGTTCATGTCGGGCAGGATGTCGGCAAACCAGCCTTCGGTAATGTTCTGGCGGTCGCGCCAAGGCGCGTGGAGGTCGGTGAGGGGCAGAAACTCACCCTGGGCGGGGGTGTGGTGCGCGGCGGTGCCGTGAAACCAGTCGGGTTCGGGCTCATCGTCGACCCACGGATGTTTGGGACCGATGTGGTTGGGCACGGTGTCGAGCACGATCTTCATGCCGTGGGCGTGCAGACCGGCGGCAAGGGCGCGGAGGTCGTCGAGCGTGCCAAAGTGGGGGTCGACGGCGTACAGATCGGTCGCGCCGTAGCCGTGGTAGCTGTCGGGCTCGTGAAGATTGGCGTAAACGGGCGTGATCCAGACGGTTGTGATGCCGAGGGACTGAAGGTAGTCCAGATGGTTGAGGATGCCGCGCAGGTCGCCCCCGTGCCAGCCGCGTGGTTTGGCCCGCTCGGCGTGGGCGGCGGGACTTTGGGCAGCGTCATGGGCTTCCGGGCCATCATTGGCGAGGTCGCCGTCGGCAAAACGGTCGGTCATGATGAGGTACAGGACATCCTGCGCGGAAAATCCGGCGAAACCGTCGGAGGCCGCGCGCCGGGCCTGGAAGGCAAAGGGGAGGGTGGCGCGACCGGCGGAGGTTTCGGCGGTAATGGTGAGCGCTTCCGGCATGGTCGGTGCCTCGGCCAGCCAAAGTTCCGCCCAATGACCGTTGGCGGAGATGTGGACATGATCGAGGCGCACGGCGCTCGCGTTTCGGCCAGGGGCGGAGCGAAGACCGGGGCTGGGGTCCAGGCGGAAGTGTGCGCCGGCGAGGTGGTCGCCTTCGACCAGCAGCATCGCAGGCGGCATGTTGGCCCACCAGTTGGGCGGGTCGATGCGCGTCAGGGTCGGCGGCGCGGAAGCCGGGACGGATTGCTGAGTGAAAGTCTGGGTAGGTGCCTGGGCGTTTCTGGTGGGTCTTTGGGCAAGCACATGCGCGGACTGGACGGTGCACAAAAGGAGAACGGCGAACGAGAGCTTGTGCATGGGAGGACCACCTCTGTAGAGGATACCCAGGCTGATGGAGGTCTCTAATGCTTTTTGCGGGTGTGCGCTCCTCGGCTTGGTCCACGCGCCACTCTGGGGTGGGGGAGGGAGATGACAGGTAACCTGAGCAGCACAGACACGCTCCGTCGAAGGATAGCAGGCAGGCTGCAGCCCTCTCCTTTCCGCACCGGTGGCATCTTACGCGCACAGGGCGTTTGCACTACTGTGGTCGTAGTGCTTTTCTGCCAATTTTGCTGCACGCGCAGGACCCGTGAGGCAATGGTGCCGGGAATCACCACACAAGGAGGCGACGTGATGAGGCAGAAACTGAATGCGGCTGGAAACGGTGTACTTGCGATGGCGCTGGCGTTGGGAGCGATGCATACCGCCTGTGCGCAAACCGTGACCGCGGTGCCGGCACTCGATCTGAACCAGTTCACGGGCACCTGGTACGTCATTGCGCAATACCCGGCCGCCAAGCCGAAAATCCAATGCGCCCACGATGCCAAAGCGCTGTACGCGCTGGACGACGCCAAAAATTCCTTCCAGATGAGTACCTTTTGTCGATTGGCGAATGGCAAACTTCGCGAGGTAGATGGGAAAGGAACGATGGGCAAGGCGGGCGACGGAAAGCTGCGTTTGAGCCGTTTGGTGTTTCTGCATACACCGCATTGGGTGCTGGCCACGGGGCCCGGTTACGGGTGGGCGCTGGTTGGAACGCCGAATCGCAAAACGCTGTCTGTGCTTTCGCGGTCCATGGAGATGGAGCCCAGTACGCTGGCCGAGGTGGAAGAGAAAGCCACGGCGCAAGGCTTTGACGCGGCAAAGCTGATACGCATCCCGCAAACGCCTTCGACCATGTAGGTTTTCTTGGCGGGCTCGTGCACGGTCAGCGCTGCGCATGCCTATACACGACTGGCCTACGCGCGACTGGCAAACTCACGCGTTTCGGTGGTGTTCTTGACC
>CAXTRN010000060.1:0-7484 GCA_964246645.1 uncultured Acidobacteriaceae bacterium | reverse complement strand
CCCCTTCGCCTTCTTTGATGAACAAAGGCACGCGGACTTCGAGGCCGGTCTCAAGTCGAGCGGTTTTGGTGACGCTGCCGCTTGAAGAGTCGCCGCGCACGCCCGGTTCCGTGTACGCGACTTTAAGTTCCACAAAGATCGGCAGCTGCACACCGATGGGGTTGCCGTTGTACTTGTGCAGCTGCAGGGCACTGCCTTCGATGAGCAGTTCCAGTGCATTGCCGATCCGCTCTTCAGTCAACGTGAGCGTTTCATAGCTTTCGCCGTCGAGGAAGTACGATCCGTTTGCATCGCTGTAAAGGTAGGTTGCGGGCACAAGCTCTAGGTCGGGTTCTTTGAATTTGTCCGACGCCTTGTAGGTTTTTTCGTAGACCGCATCGGTGAGCAGGTTGCGCATCTTGAGCCGCACCAGGGTTTGACCGCCGCGCGCCGTGGGCGTGCTGATGTCCGAATCCATGCAAACGTAGGGCGTGTTTTCGAACTCAAACAGGGTTTTGCGCTTGATGTTGATCGCTTCAATCAGTGTGGCCATGCATTCCTCGAACAGTCTGCGATTTCCAGTCTGCAATGTTTAGAGCGTTTCGCGGTCGCGTGATGCAGCCGGCAAGCATACCGGGTCGCTTCGTCTCTTGAAGTATAGGGGCCCGGAGCAGATTGAAGCGACGGGCAACGGCACACGTCAGTTTGCACGCACACGACACAGGCACACGACACACGCCAAGGACACAGGCCAACGACAGACAACCACATACAAGGAGCGGTGAGGCATAATCAAGGTGCTCGCCAAACACGAGGTGTTGTATGCAGATGCGCCGTCGCCCGTTCGATTTTGCAAAGGTGTTTTTCTTCTGGATGATGGCCGCGGCCTGTGTGCACGCACAAACGGCGAGCACGCCGGTACGTGTGGCCATTGTGGGCCTGGTGCACGGCCATGTGGGAGGCTTTCTGGGCGCGCTGCCTGGCAACAAGGATGCGCAGCTGGTGGCTGTTGTTGAACCGGACACCGCGCTGGCAAAGCGGTATGCCGATCACTTCCACCTTGCTCCTGAGCTTTTTTATACGAACCTGGAGCAGATGCTGAACAAGCAGCATCCCGACGCAGTGCTGGTGTACACGACGATTCTCGATCATCGCAAGGTGATTGAAGCAGCAGCAAATCACGGGATCTCGTCGATGGTGGAAAAGCCGTTGTCGACCACGCTTGACGATGCGCTCGCGATCCGGCGCGCCGCCCGGGAACACCATGTGCAGGTGCTGGTGAACTACGAGACGACCTGGTACGCGAGCAACGCGGAAGCCTTGCGCGAGGTGCAAACAGGGAAGCTTGGGACGGTGCGCAAGGTAGTGGTGCACGACGGGCATGAGGGCCCGAAGGAGATCGGCGTCGGCCCTGAATGGTTGCCGTGGCTGACCGATCCCAAACAGAATGGAGCGGGCGCGCTCTTTGATTTCGGCTGTTACGGCGCCGATTTGATGACGGTGCTGATGCATGGTGCGGCGCCGCTGAGCGTGACCGCCGTGACGCAAACCGACAAGCCCGCAACGTATCCGCAGGTGGACGATGATGCCACGGTGATTCTGCGGTATCCGAGCGTGCAGGCGGTGCTTATGCCCTCATGGAACTGGAGCTTCGCCCGCAAAGACATGGAAGTGTACGGGGACGGCGGATCGTTGTTCACCGTGGGTAACGGCGCGGTGCTGGTTCGCTACCGGGGTGAAGCGAAGCCGCAGGAACATGATGCACCGGCGCTGTCGCCGGACCAGGCGAACTCCTTGGGCTATCTAGCGGCTGTGCTGCATGGGCAGGTGCCGGCCAAGGGTGATCTGTCGGCGCTCGACACGAACATGGTGGTGATGCAGATCCTGAGCGCGGCGCGGGAGTCGGCGCAGACGGGGCGCACGGTGACATTGAAGCCGTTGCCGTAAAAGGCAGCCGTTCCAAAGTTACCGTGCGCACGGCCTGTGCGAGAAGCTTCTTTACGCTCGCAGCAGGGAAGGTTTCGTGTTGGCCAGGGTCGCGATCAGTTCGCCGAACAGGGTGTTTGCCCAGGCAAACCAGGCGCGGGTGAAAGTTTTTGGATCGTCCTTGAAGTAGCTTTCATGCATAAAGCCGCTGCCTGCCGCAGAGGTTTTGAGCATAGCGAGAGCGCGCCGGATTTCCGCATCGTCGGTGCTGGTCAGGGCGTAGATCATCTGCGACATCGGCCAGATCATGTCTTTGCCCTCGTGGGGGCCGCCGATGCCTTCGCCCGCTGTGCCGCGGAAAAACCATGGGTTCCGGGCGCTCCACACAAAGGCGCGCGTGCGAGCGTAGCGTGCGGCGTCGGGCGAACTGTGCAGGTAGGGAAGACCTAAAAGGCTCGGCACATTGGCATCATCCATCAGTACCTGACTGCCGAAGCCGTCGACCTCGAAGGCCCAGATCGTGCCCTCGGGCGTGTTCGCGACGGCGTGCTGCTCAAGCGCCGCGGCAACCTCATCGGCCAGCGAGGAGCTGTTCTGCGCGAGGGCATCGTCGTGCAGCACCCCATGCGCCATCTCTGCGAGCTGCCGGAGCGAGGTGACCGCGAAAAGGTTGGACGGCACAAGGAACGGAAAAATACACGCATCGTCGGAGGGCCGAAACCCTGAAGCGATCAGACCGACGGGCTTGACCGGATTGCCGAAGCCCTTTTCCCCCAGCGTTTCCGTGGGGCTGTTGGCCGTGCGCTGAAAATGGTAAGGGCCGGTGCCGGTTTTGCGCTGCTGGGCGCGCATCGTGTCGACGACCAGGCGCATCGCGGCCTGCCACCGCGCATCGAAGGGCTCGGTGCCGCCGGTTTGTTTCCAATAGCCATACGCCAGGCGAATGGGATAGCACAAGGAATCGAGTTCATATTTGCGTTCACCCACGCCCTGCTTCATCTCGGTTTGATCGCGGCGACCCCATGGAAGCGCGGGTGCTGCGAGATCGGCCATAAAAGCATTGGCGTAGGGATCGATGAGCAAGCAGCGAGTTTGCCGTCGGATCACGCCTTCAAGCAGCGCACGCAGAGGCTGGTCGTGCGCGGCCAACGGCAGGTACGGCCACACCTGCGCGGAAGAATCGCGCAGCCACATGGCGGCGATGTCTCCGGTGAGTACCACCGTGTCGGGCTTGCCCTCAAAGGTGCCTGGTTCCACCGTTGTATCGAGTGTGTTGGGAAAGCAGTTCGCAAACAGCAGGGCGAGCGCGGGGTCGCCGATGCGCGCTTGTGTTGTTTCGATGAAGCGCTCCACAGCTTCCGAGCGGAAGCGGCGCTCGGCAGGTGGAGGCCTGTGTCCGCTGGCGACCGGGGAACGCGGCTCTGACTGCGGGGCTGTTGCTTGCGGGGCTGTTGCCTGCGTTGTTGTTGCTCGCGTTGCTGTTGCCTGCGTCAAGCGCTCTGAAAGAGCGGACAAAGGCAACAGGCCCGCTACGGCCGCGGCACCGCTGCTTTGTAGCCATTGTCTGCGTGACAGTTGTGCCGGTTGCCTGTTCTTGCTCATTGTCGTCCTTTTCGGTCACACTGGAGATCGCATACTGAACGCGCACACAAAGAATAGCCTCGCGATGGGCCGGCTGCCAATCGCGAGGGGTTGCGATAGCGCAGTCCGGTTCACGAAGTGTGCTGGTGTGCATCGCCACTGTATCTCATTGCTGATATTCGGAGTTGAACGTGATCTCTCGCAGAAGCTTTCTTCACACCGCCGGTGCTCTTTGTGCCGCTACAGCCTTCCCGCTGCCCACGTTTGCCTTGCCTGAGGGCGAAGCCGCAGGTGACCCGCTGCGTTGGGTCGATCCGCGCATCGGCACCGGCGGCCATGGGCACTGCTTTCCCGGCGCCAGCGTGCCGTTTGCCGCCGTGCAGTTGAGCCCAGACACTTTTAACGACCAATGGGACTGGTGCTCGGGGTACCACATCTCCGACGACTCCATCATGGGTTTCAGCCACACGCACCTCAGCGGCACCGGTTGCGGTGATCTGCTGGATTTCCTGGTGATGCCGGGCACAGGTGCGGTCAAGCTTGTGCCCGGCTCGCGTTTGCATCCGGAAGAAGGCTACCGCTCGCGCTTTTCGCATGCGGAGGAGGTTGTACAGCCGGGGTACTACGCGGTCACGCTGCAGGGCCCCAAGGTGCGCGCCGAACTGACCTCCACTGAGCGCACGGGCCTCCATCGCTACACGTTTCCGCAGAGTGAAGATGCGTGGATCATCGTCGATCTGACGCACAGCTATCTCACCAACGGCGGCTCGTCGGTTTACAGCGCAGAACTGCTGCAATCGGGAACAGACACCCTGGCCGGCGGTCATACGACGCGGGCCTGGGGTCATGACCGGCACTGCTTCTTCACCCTGCAATTTTCCAAGCAGCCGACCAAGGTGGTGTTGTATTCAGACGACAAGCCGGTAGCCGCGGGCGGCATGCTGAAAGGCGACAATCTCAAAGCCGTTGTGCACTTCCGCACGGCAAGTAACGAGGTGATCCTGGTTCGCACGGGCATATCCGGCGTCAGTGCGGAAGGCGCCGCGGCTAACCTGCGCGCCGAGCAGCCGGGCTTCGACTTCGACAAAACGCGTGCAGCCGCGCAGACGAAGTGGCGCAACCAGCTGGCGCGTGTGCAAGCCGAGATCGCGGACCCGGAACAAAAGCGCATCTTCTACACCGCGCTGTACCACATGTCGCTCGGGCCGCAGCTGTTTGACGATGTGGACGGACAATATCGCGGCATGGATGCTGCCATTCACAAGCTGCCGGCAGGGCAGCACAACTACACCACGTTTTCGCTGTGGGATACCTTTCGCGCCGCACATCCGGCCTACACGCTGATCCAAAGTGACCGTGTGCCCGATTTTGCCAACACGCTCATCCGCATGGCCCAGCAGAGCGAAGAGGGTATGCCCGTGTGGCCTCTGCAAGGCACCGAGACCGGCACCATGACCGGCTACCACTCTGCCAGCGTCATCGCGGAGGCAATCAACAAGGGTCTGCCCGGCATCGACACCGAAGCCGCTTACAAGGTGATGATGCAGCGTGCGGAGGATGAGAACTTCGAGGGCCTCGGCTTTTATCGCGAGCTCGGATACTTGCCCGCGGATCGCGAAGGCGAGTCGGTTTCAAAGACGTTTGAATACTGCTACAACGACTGGGCGATCGCGCATGTGGCCCAAAAGCTCGGTAAAACCGAGGATGCGGCGATGCTCCAGGCGCGCTCAAAAAACTATCGGCACTACTTCAACCCGGCAACGCAGTTCATGCAGCCCAAGCTGTTGAATGGCCAGTGGGCGGCGCCCTTCGATCCCATCGAGATGGGCCATAGCCGCCATTGGCGCGACTACACCGAATCGAATGCATGGCAATCGAGCTTCGGCATTCAGCATGACCCTGCCGGACTGATTGCCCTCTATGGCGGCCGTGAGCCGTTTGTGAAGCGGCTCGATCTGCTCTTCACCGTGCCGTCGACGTTGCCGCCGGATGCACCGCCGGATATCGCGGGCATGGTCGGTCAATATGCGCACGGCAATGAGCCGTCACACCATATTGCCTATCTATATGTGTATGCAGGCGCGCCGCACAAGACGCAAGCCCGTGTGCGTTCCCTGATGGATACGATGTACCACGCAGCGCCGGACGGCATGGAGGGCAACGAGGATGTGGGCCAAATGTCGGCGTGGTTCCTGCTGTCGGCACTGGGGTTCTATCCGGTCGATCCTGTCAGCGGGATTTATGTGCTCGGCTCCCCGCTTGTGGAGCGCGCGACCTTGGATCTCGGCAATGGGCATCGGCTGGAGATTGAAGCCAAACGCAGTGACCCCAAGCATAGCTATGTGCAAAGCTTTACCCTGAACGGCAAAACGCAGCAGCGCGCCTGGTTTCGGCATGCGGAGATCGCAACGGGCGGTCGCATCGTGCTCGAAATGGGACCGCAACCAAACCTCACCTTCGGTGCGGCCGCGGAGCACCTGCCGCCCTCGCTGGTGCTGTAAGGCAAAGGGCGGTTATGCGCACTTTGCGCCGGGGTCAAGCAAGAAGCACCGTGACCCCGGCGCGCTCAAAGGCCGTTCGCGCCTGGTCGGCGATACCATCATCGGTGACCAGCGTGTGTACATCGCGGATGCCGCAGATCACACCCGGGCTGACCATGCCCACTTTGCTTGAATCGGCCACCACGATGACCTGCTTACCGCGGCGGCTCATCGCACGGAAGATGGCGGCCTCGTCGGTTTGGATCGTCGTCGCGCCGAAGTGCACGTCGATGCCGCATACTCCGAGAAAAACTTTGTCCATCACAACGGCATTTAACGACTCAAGCGCCGCGGGTCCGATGAGCGAGAACGCCCCCGGCCAACGCATGCAGCCGCCGGTCAGCGTTGTGTCGAGTTCGTTGTTTGCGCTTAACTCCATGGCGATATTCACCGCATTGGTAAGCACGTGCAGGCCTGTGCGCAACCGCAGACCGCGTGCGACCTGCGTTGTGGTGGTACCGGCGGTAAGGCCGATGGTTTCGTTATCCTGCACCAGCGCCGCGGCCGCGCGGGCAATGCGCTGCTTTTCGGGCGCAAACCGTGCTTCGCGCACAGAAAAATCAGCGTCGAAGCGAAAGGGCTCGTACACCTGACCCGCCAGCAGGACGCCGCCATGCGTACGGTGCACCAGCCCTTGCTCCTGGAGCCGCACCAGATCGCGCCGTATGCTCGCCGGCGACGTTGCAAAGATTTCGGTCAGCTCTTCGACCGACGTTTTGCCGTGCTGCAACAGCAGCCGAAGAATCTCTTTTGCGCGTTGCTCGGTTTTGGAGGACATGCTTGGCCGAATCGGTGATTACGCAAGCGCCGGTTCTTGTTCTGCCGGCACCGTTTGGAGACGATCGAGGGTTGACCGCAGCAGCTGGACATCCTCGGCACGCACCACGCTTCGCGCATAAGGATCAACGCCACGTGCACCCAGAGAGATGTCGTGCACCTTGTGCTTGACGGGACTTTCTACGGGATGCCGGAGCGCGGCGTGGAAGGAGCCGGCACCTGTGGCGTGAACGAGCTCGGCGATGTTTTCCGCGCGCACCCCGCCACCCACCATTACCTCCACCTGCGTGCCCGCGAGGCGCACAAACTCGCGTAAACGATGGCGGCCTTCTCTGGCCGAGGAAGCACCGCCGGAGGTGAGTACACGCCGCACGCCGGTTTGCAGCACGTCCAGAAATGCACGCTCGATGCCGTGTGCCACGTCGAGTGCCCGATGAAAGGTCACCGGCAGCGGACCGGCAAGCGCCACCATCTCCCGCGTTCGCTCCACGTCAACATCGCCGTCCACGGTGAGCAAACCAAGTACGATCCCGTCTGCTCCTGCCTGGGCCGCGAGCGCGATGTCTTCGCGCATCACGTTCAGCTCATCTGCGGAGTAGAGGAAATCGCCGCCCCGCGGCCGAATCATCACATGCACACCGATGCTGACCCGCGCCCGCACGGCACGGATGAGCCCCAGGC
>CAXTRN010000059.1:0-18543 GCA_964246645.1 uncultured Acidobacteriaceae bacterium | reverse complement strand
AAGCAGTGGCTTCAGCGCATCGAGCTGTTCCGGCTCGTTTTCCGATTGAAGGTCTTCGCTCGTCGAAGCCTTGTTTACGGCTTTCAGATCGGTGTCCGCATACGTGTCGATACCCGAAAACACGATCTCATCGATATCGTCGTCGAGGATCAGCACCTCGTAATTTTTCTTCTTGTAAATTTCCAGTAGCGGCGAGTTCCGCAGCAACGCTTCTGGCCCACCGGTGATGTAGTAAAGGCTTTTCTGCCCTTCTCCCATGCGTGTTTTGGCATCGGCAAGGCTTGTCAGGCCGGTCACCTTGGTCGACTTGAAGCGAACAAGCTCGAGCAGCGTTTCGCGATTGGCGAAATCGCCATACAAACCTTCCTTCAGCGGCCGGTTGTATTCCGTGATGAACTGCAGGTACTTCGCCGGCTCGGCTTCGGCAACGGTCTTCAACTCCGACAAAATCTTCTTCACGCTGGCCGTGCGAATGCTGTTGAGCACGCGGTTTTGCTGCAATAACTCACGGCTCACATTGAGCGGCAGGTCTTCGCTGTCGATGATCCCGCGCACGAAGCGCAGATACTGCGGCAAAAGTTCCTTCGCATCATCGAGAATAAAGACGCGCTTGACGTAGAGTTTCACGCCGCCCTTGTAGTCCGCCTGATACAGATCGAGCGGCGCTTTCGAGGGGATGTAGAACAGGGTGGTGTATTCCAGGCTGCCCTCAGCTTTGGTGTGGAACCAAAAGAGCGGATCGGCGGAGTCGCCCGTCATGGACTTGTAGAGCTCGGTGTAGTTTTCTTCCGTGAGCTCGTTCTTGGGCCGTCGCCACAGGGCGCTGGCGGCATTGACCTGCTCCGTGGTGCGCGTTTTGTCGGATCTCTTTTCTTCGGCGTTCCACTCGCTTTTGTCATAGGTGAGGAAGATGGGGAACGCGATGTGGTTGGAATATTTCTTTACGATCTCCTGCAACCGCCAGCTATTGGCATACCCTTGGCCTTCTTCGTTCAGGTGCAGCAGCACCGTGGTGCCTGCCACCGGACGCTCCGCCGGCGTAATCTCAAAGCCGGTCTTGCCGTCGCTGATCCAGCGCCACGCAAGCTCTTCGCCGGCTTTGCGCGAAACGACCTCGATGCGGTCGGCCACCATGAACGCGCTGTAAAAACCCACACCGAACTGCCCGATCAGGTTGGAATCCTTCCTGGCATCGCCTGAAAGCTGCGCCAGGAAGTTCTTCGTGCCCGAGCGCGCGATGGTGCCCAGATTGGCCACTAGATCGTCCTCGTTCATGCCGATACCCGTGTCGGCGATGGTGAGCGTCTTGTTTTCTTCATCGAGTTCGAGATCGATGCGCGGATCAAAGGGCAGCGCTTTGTACACTTCATCGGTCAGCGTGAGATGACGCAGCTTGTCAAGCGCATCCGAAGAGTTCGAAATGAGCTCACGCAGGAAGATCTCAGGGTGCGAGTAGAGGGAATGAATGATGAGCTGCAGGAGCTGGCTGACTTCGGTTTGGAACTCACGTTTCGACATAGAACCCTATTGTAAAAAAGACGCAGGGCAAAGGACAGCGGTACACAGAAAGCGCGTTCCAGGGCGCCTTGGCTCTGCATTGACAGGCGGAACGGCAGCCTCTAGTGTTTGCGTGTGAGAAGAGAGCGGTTTCAGCACCGGTTGCGCCCAGCCGGCCCGGAGGCAGCATGGCGATCGTAGCCGGCGTGGATTTCGGCACGTTGAGCGTGCGCGTCACGCTGCTGGACAGTGCGCGCGGTCGCCTGGGGACAGCCTCGGCATCCTATCCCTTGCACCGACGTCGCGACGACCCGGATTTCGCCACGCAAGCGCACGAGGACCAGATGGCAGCCCTTGCGGAGGCTACACGGGCGGTTTTGGCCGATGCGCAGATCTCTGGGCAACAGGTGGTGGCGCTTGCGCTGGATACCACCGGATCGAGCATCGTGCCGGTCGATGCTCAGGTGCAGCCCTTGGATGAATATCTGCTGTGGTGTGATCATCGCGCCCACAAAGAAGCGCGCGAAATTACAGAACTCGCGCATACGGAGCAGCTCGAAGCCATCGATTGGTGCGGGGGTGTGTATTCGCATGAATGGGGCTTTGCGAAGCTGTTGTACTGGTTGCGCCACAACCCCGAAAAACGCGCACGTTTCGCCACAGCGCTCGAACACTGCGACATGGTGGCGGCAACCCTGATCGGCATCACCGACGCCGCCCAGGTGCCGCGCAGCGTTTGCGCGATGGGTCACAAGTGGATGTGGAACCCGCGTTGGGGTGGGCTGCCGCCGCAAGCGTTCCTGTCCAGGCTGGACCCGCTGTTTGACGGCATCCGCGCGAAGCTGCAGGGCGACGGAACTGCGTACAGAACGTCGGACGCCATCGCCGGCGCTTTGAGCGAAACCTGGGCGGCCAGACTTGGCCTTCAGCCTGGCATTCCGATCCCGGTTGGCGCCTTCGACGCACATTGGGACGCCATCGGCGCGGGCTGCCGTGAAGGGGATGTGGTCAACGTGGTCGGCACCTCAACCTGCATTATCGCGATGAGCCGCGAAACCCGCCTGGTGCCGGGTGTGTGCGGAGTGGTGCCCGGCAGCGTTCATCCTGCGTTCACCGGGATCGAAGCGGGTTTGTCCGCGACCGGCGACATCTTCGAAGCGATTGCGCGGCGTGCCGGCACAAACGTGCGTGCGCTTTCAGAAGGGCTCGACGCTTACCAGGCAGGGCAAACGGGGCTGCTGCGTTTGACGTGGGACAACGGCGATCGCACCGTACTCGTTAATCCGGATCTGGGCGGTGTGACGCTGGGCTGGAACCTGCTGCACACGGCCAAAGATGAACTGTTTGCCGCCATCGAGGGCACGGCCTTTCATACGCGCATCATCCTCGACCGCCTGGCGGAACACGGCGTTCCCGTAGAGCGCGTGATCAATGCGGGCGGCATCCCACAAAACAATGCCGTTCTCAACCAGGTCTACGCGAATGTGCTCAACAAACCCGTTCTGGTGCCGGATGGGGTGCCCACCAGCCTTGGTTCGGGCATCTTTGCGCTGTTAGCGGCCGGCACCTTTGCTTCCGTGGAAGAAGCACAGCACGCCGTGTGTTTGCCCTTCAAAACTTTCGAGCCACAGGCTGAAGCCGTTGCACGATATGAGGTTTTATTCAGCTTCTATAAACGGCTGTATTTTTCTCTCGGCACAGCAGCCACGCCGGGCACGCAGGAAGCCGTCGCCTTGGGCGATATCCTGCCCGGGCTTCGCAGCATGGCCGCGGACGCACGTAATACGGCAGACGCACGCGGTGCGGTGGCGGCGCGCTGAGTCATTATGCCCGCAGCCATAGACCAGGAACACTATAGGGAGAAATGTCATGCTGCTGCAAAGCCTGCGTGAAGAGGTGTTGGAAGCCAACCTGGAGTTGGTTCGTCGCGGCTTGGTGCTGTACACGTTTGGCAACGCGTCCGGGGTCGATCGCGCGCAAGGGCTGGTCGTGATCAAGCCCTCCGGCGTCGACTACGACGCTTTGAAACCGGAGGACATGGTCGTCACGGACCTTTATGGCAACGTCGTGGAAGGAACGCTGCGCCCGTCCTCCGATCTCGATACGCATACCCTGCTTTACCGCGAGTTCGAGTCGATCGGCGCTGTGGTGCACACGCATTCAGAGTTCGCGACCAGCTTTGCGCAGGCTGGCCTTGCAATTCCGGCCTTCGGCACCACGCATGCCGATTACTTTTACGGTCCCGTACCCGTCACGGCGCCGCTCACGGATGAGGCCATCGGCGATGCCTATGTGCACGAAACCGGAAAGGCGATCGTGACGCGTTTTCGAGGCTCCCCGGGCAGTGCGGCCATCGACCCACTCGCCGTTCCGGCCTGCCTGGTGAGTGGGCATGCGCCCTTTGTTTGGGGCAGCACACCACATGCGGCCGCACACAACGCCGTAGTGCTGGAAGCGGTGGCGCGCATGGCGTATCGCACACTCACACTGCAGGCGAACGCCCTCGAAGTGTCGCAAGCGCTGCTGGACCGGCACTATTTTCGTAAACACGGCAAAGACGCGACCTATGGTCAAGCGCGCTCAGCCGATGCCTCGAGATAAGCGCGGGCCAGCACCGTCAATTGCTCCTGCATCGCCGCTTTTGTGCTGCGCGTGACCTCCCGGTCCAGCATCGCCCGGCTTACGCCGGTCATCGCGCCGAAAAGGGTCGCCGCCACCATCTCTGGTTGTTTGATCACTTTCTTTCGCGCCGTCGCGAACATCGCTGCCATGGCTTTGGGTGCGCGTGCATGCAGGCTGCGGGCAAGGCGCTTGCCTTCTACGTCGTCGCTCACGCTATAAAGCGCCGCGCTGGCATCGAGGTCGCGGCATTTTGCTTCCACAAACGCCGTTACGATCGCCTCAGCCATCTTGCGGAGCGGCGCTCCGTGCGCGGCCGCACAGGCAATTTCGAGCGCAAGCGCAGTGCCGTCCAGATGTTCCCGCAGCAGCGTCTGCAATAACGACGTTTTATTGGGAAAGTATTGGTACAGGGTGCCAACGGAAACGCCCGCGCGTTCCGCAATCCGCGTGGTGGTCAACTTCGATTTGCCGTCCTTCAACAAAACCTGAACGGTGGCCTGCAGAATGGCGCTGACGGTCTCTGTCGAGCGCGCCTGCAGGGGCGTTTTCCTTGGCTCAAACCGCACCAGCACAGCATGGCTCAAATGCGAACTCCAAATCTGAAGATTCCTTCATCTAATAAGGAAGAAGTGTACAGGAGGAACGGCATGAGCAATCAGAACACACCCTTGCAAGAAGCAAAGGCACCCATGGAGAACGGCGCGGCAGGCCTTGGCGGTAACTTTACTTTTCCCGGAACCGGCCTCACGGTGAAGCGCATGGGCTATGGCGCGATGCAACTGGCGGGCCCACATGCTTTCGGTCCTCCCAAGGACGTCGAGGCTGCCGTTGCGGTGCTGCGCGCCGTGGTGGAAAGTGGGGTCAACCACATCGACACAAGCGATTTTTACGGGCCGCACATCACCAATCAGATCATCAAGCAAGCGCTGCACCCGTATCGCCAGGGTCTTACCCTTGTGACCAAGCTGGGCGCCCGCCGCGGTGAGGATGGGTCGTGGAACCCCGCTTTTTCACGCGAAGAACTGACGCAGGCGGTGCATGACAATCTCCGCAATCTCGGTCTCGAGGCACTGGATGTCGCCAACTTTCGCAGCATGTTGGGGCACGGCGGTCCTCCCGCCGGAGGATCGCTCGAGGAGCCGCTTACGGCAATGGCCGACCTCAAACGGCAGGGGCTTGTGCGCCACATCGGGCTGAGCAACGTCACCGCCGCGCAGGTCGCCGAAGGCCGTCGCATCTGTGGCGAAATTGTGTGCGTGCAGAATATGTACAACGTCGCTCAACGCGGGGACGACGCCCTGATTGACGATCTTGCCCGGAACGGCATCGCGTATGTCCCATTTTTTCCGCTGGGCGGCTTCAACCCGTTTCAGTCGGCGACCCTGAACGACGCTGCGTCTGCACTGAACACAACACCAAAGGTTGTGGCGTTGGCGTGGCTTTTGCATCGCTCCCCGAATGTGCTGCTGATTCCCGGCACCTCGTCGATCGACCACCTACGCGAAAACCTATCAGCCGCGAACCTCCAGCTGCCGACCGACATTCTGCAAAAACTGAATGCAATGGGGGATGCTCAAGTCAAGAACCACACCCGGTGATTTGTGCCGGACGACCCCTAGGCGGCGACCTCGCTTTGACTTAAAACGTCAGCTTCGCGGCAACTTGCAACTGCCGCGATGAACCGAGGTCGCCGATAGGGAAACGTGTGGAGGTGATGACGCCGAAGTTGGGGTTGGCGGCGTTGGCGGTTGTCGTTGCTCCAGGAATGGAGATGGTGGTCGAGGACGGATTGCCGAAGCTGGGGTGGTTGGCGATGTCGAACACGTCGCACCGCAGCTGAAAGTTCAGGTTTTCGTAGATGCGCGTGTTCTTTTCAAGCGACACATCCACATCGGCAAAGCGTGGACCGGTGAGCGCATTGCGGCTCAGGTTGCCGAAGCCTGTCGCGGGCACCTGAAAGACGCAGCCGGCGGTGGTTGCGGCCTGCGTACACAGGATGTTCGGGCTAAACCACTGCACCGCCGTCGGGCTGGTCTTTGCGTGCGTGTAAACCAGCGGCGCGAGGCGGTTGGGGTGCAGCACGCCGCTGACACCGGTGAAGGTCGAGGTGGTGGTGACGTTCAGCGGATTGCCGGTTTGGAACTGCGCGGTGCCGAGCAGCCGGAATCCCTCCCACAGGCGATTGCCCTTGAACGGCAGGTTGTACACGGTGCGGGCGGCGACGCGATGACGGGTATCGAAGTCCGATGGACCGTAGTTGCGGGAAGGCCGCGTGTTGTCTTGCAGGGGGGTCGAGCCGAGGGAGCCCAGATCGAGCGATTTGCTGAGGGCATAGTTGACCTCGAACTCGAAGCCATTGTGAAAATTCTTCTGCGCCGTTGCGCAAAGGCCGTTGTAGTTGGACTGCCCGACGTTGGACACGGCATTCAGGTTTACGCCGGAGATGTTGGCGCCTGGCAGCACGGGGCTGGTAAGCGCAAGCGTCTTGAATGGCCGCACCCCGGCGGCGTTGGGCTGGTTCAAATTCAAGAGCTGCCGCAGATGCCGCCCGACAGAGCCGTAATACCCGATGGAAAAGGCCACACCGCCGGCGACCTCCTGTTGAAGATTGAGGTTGAAATCCTGGGTGTAAGCGTTGTGCAGGTTCGGCTCCACTGCAGTAATCGAGGTGCCGGCTGCCGCGGCGGAACTGTACAAGGAGGCCAGCGGAATGGGCGCCGCGGCATTGTTGTAGTTCACCTTGCTCAAGAACGGTGGATTGCTGGCCAAACCGCTGACGACGTTGGTTTCGGGCTGGTCGGCCATGTAGCCATACGCGCCGCGGATTACGGTTTTGCCGCTGCCGGCAACGTCATACGCAAAACCGACGCGTGGTTCGAAGTTGTAGTTCTGCGCGTAAGGGCTGCGGCCCAGGCCGTGGGTGCCGACCTGCACGAGCGTGTCGTTGCCGGGAATGAAATTTGTTGCCTTGTTGGCGCCAAGGGTCGGCGAACCGTTCCACTCGAAGCGGAAGCCAAGTTCAAGCAGCAGCTGTGGGGTGATCTTGTAGCTGTCCTGCGCAAAGGCGCCCAGGGCATTCTGGTAAACGCGACTGGTTACCTCGACGGGCGTGATGGTGTATTGCGTGGCAAGGCCGCGCTGGAAATTGGCGATGCTGCTGAACACAATGGTGCCGGGGTCGCCGCTGAAATTGGCGTTGAGGAAACGGCGGAACTCGCCGCCTGTTTTCAGGGAGTGCTTGCCATGGGTGATCGTGAGGGCGTCGGAAAAGACGCCGAGCGTGTCGTTGCGGCCCTGCGGAAACCCGGCAGGGCCACCGAAGGTAAGCCCGGGCCCGGTGATGCTGATCTGCGGCAGGCCGGTGTTGCCGGTAGTCCCGGTCTGGATCTTCAGCGTCGTGGGATCGAGGCCGTTGTTCTGCTGAAACAGGATGCCGATCCGGTTGAACCCGAGCCGCGCTTCGTTCACGATTTGCGGTGAAAAAACGTGGGTTTCATTCAGGGTGAGGATCTGGCGGGTGGCATGGCGGTGGTCGCCGAAGCCGGGAACGGTGTCGCCCTGCAGGGTGGGCTCGGTGCGCGTGTCTTCCTGCGCAGCGTAGAAGCCGTGCAGCGTGTCTTTTTGGTTGAAGATCTGCTGGATATCGGCGGTGCCTTGATCGATCTGCACTGGGCCGGGGGTGATGGCAGTGTAGGCATTCGGCACGGTGCTGGTGGTCCCGGTGGTGGTGTTCGGGAGTGGAATGTAGCTCAACAAGGCCTGTGCGACAGGGTCGGTCACGGCTTGGCGCTGAGCCGCGGTGAGCACGCCGCTGTTGGTGATGATGCCCTGGCGTTGGCGCAACGCTTCATAGCTGACGAAAAAGAAGGTCTTGTCGTGACGGAGCGGACCGCCTGCGGAGGCGCCGAAATTCGAGCGCTGCAGTTGGCTTTGACGCTGCACGCCAGCCTGATTGAAGTAGTTGCGCGCATCGAGGGCGTTGTTGCGGAGATATTCGAAGACCTCGCCATGAAACTGGTTGGTGCCGGAACGCGTGCTGACATTGACGATAGAGCCGGACGAACGGCCGTACTCGGCAGAAAAGGTCTGATTGTTGATCTTGAATTCACTGGTGGTGTTGATCGACGGCTGAAAGGTGATCTGATTCTGCACCATATCGTTCAGGTTGACGCCGTTTATCTGAAAGTTGACGGAATCGTCCCGATTGCCGGCGGTGATGAAGGAGTTTGCACCGAGGCCGCGGCTGGGTGCGGTGAGATTGCCATTCGCGGGCGCGGTGGCACCACCCGGGGTGAGCACGGTGAGGTCGAGAAAATGACGGCCGTTTAGCGGGATCTCCTGTACGGTGCGCTGGTCGATGACCTCGCCGACGGTGATCGATTCAGACTGGATGACCGGTGCGGCGCCTTCCACCTGTACCGTTTCGCCGGCGCTGGCCGGGGCAAGCGGCACATCCAGGGTGGCCTTCTCGTCGACCTGCAGCACATAGCTTTTGACAACGTAGTTTGCGAAGCCAGGGGCGGAGATGGTGACGTTGTAGTCACCCGGGGCGAGTGAAGGCGCCACATATTGACCGGCCTGGTCCGAAGTGAGCGCGCGGTCCGCGCCGGTGCCGTTATTGTGCAGCACCACCGTAGCCCCGGGCAGCACCGCGCCTGTGGGGTCCTTTACCGTGCCGGCCAGCGTGGCAGTGGACTGGGCACAAACCGACCGGACCAAGAGAAAAAGCAAGGAACTTGAAAAAAGCAGAACGCGTTTCATCAGATCTCCTGAAGCTGTGCACGGCGCTGCGTAAAAAACGCCGGACGGGCAGGGCGGGCGCGCTCTGTGGCGCGCATCCGGCCTTTTATGGAGGCTGCATCTAGACAGAGCGTCCGCACGGCTGGGTTCCGCTCGGTCCTGAACAGCAGATAAATTTTGTGCTTGAGCCGTACTATACCAGCGATTTTTGCGCTGCAAGATGCGGCATCGATTCATTTCGAGGCCATATGAGGAGTAGAAAAGCTCAGAATTGACGCCACAAAGGTTTCCTCAAGCGAAACCGTCTGCATCTTACGGGGGATTGCACGCTTTCGAAATCTGAGGAGCATCTGTGTTTAAACAGCAACCATCCCTTGCCCTGTGGGGCGGCGTGGAATGCACCATCAATCGCGTGCACGATACCTACTTCGACCAGAGCGCCCGGTCGGGACACCGTGCGCGCTCGGCAAACGACCTTGAGCGCTTCGCCCAACTCGGCTTTCAAGCACTGCGCACAGGGGTGCACTGGGAACGCTTCGAAGCCACCCAATCATGGGACGATGCAGATAGGCTGCTCGGACAAATGGCCGCCCTCGGACTGCGGCCGATTGTCGGTCTGCTGCACCACGGCAGCGGACCGGTGCACACCAACCTGCTGGACCCGGCATTTCCGGAAAAATTGGCCGGCTACGCCCTGAAAGTCGCGCAGCGCTACCCACACCTTCTCGATTACACCCCGGTGAATGAGCCACAAACGACCGGGCGTTTTTCCTGCCTATACGGTTACTGGTATCCGCACCATCGCGACATGCGCAGCTATTTGCGTTCGCTGGTACATCAGATCAAGGGAATTGCGCTTTCCATGCGGGCCATCCGGACGGTGCAACCGGCGGCTCGGCTGATTCACACTGAAGATGGCGGCCAAACCTTTGCCACACCGCAGCTTGAGGCTTACCGGATCGAGCGAGAGCATCGTCGCTGGCTCGGGACGGACCTGCTGTGCGGTTGCGTGCTCCCGCACCATCCCATGTTTTCGTTCCTGCTCGAACACGGATTTACCGAGAAGGAGGTGCTGTGGTTTGCTGAAAATCCCTGTCCGCCGTCCGTGCTGGGGCTGAACTACTACGTCACCAGCGACCGTTTTCTGGATCATCGGGCGGAGCTTTACCCCTGGCAGCCCGGCGGCGATACGGATGCAGAGCCGCTGATCGATGCAGAAGCCGTGCGGGTACGCGCAGAAGGCATTGCAGGCGTGGACACCATGTTGCAGCAGGCGTGGAAGCGCTACCGGCTGCCTTTGGCAATTACCGAGGCTCATCTGGGCGGCGAGCCGGCCGAGCAGGTGCGCTGGCTGAGCGAGGTTTGGCGACAGGCCACTGCGGCGCGGGCCGGCGGCGTCGACGTATGTGCCGTGGCTGTATGGGCTCTGCTGGGATCGTACGACTGGTGCCATTTGTGCACAAAAACCACGGACAATTATGAGCCAGGCGTGTTTGATGTGTCGAGTGGCTCGCCCGTGCCGACCCCTTTAGCCGAATTGGTGTTCCGGCTGGCGCACGGCATGCCACCCCATCGGGCAGCCTTGACTGCGGGCTGGTGGCGCAAAAACAGCCGCCTGACAGTGCAGCCGTTCCTGGGTGACCGCAGCGATCCGGTGCCCGCTGCGGTTCTATCTGCGCCCCCGGCCTGAGCGCAGGCCTAACCTCGCAAAGCAAAACAGCGCGCCTTCCCGAAGGCGCGCTGGAGCATCTATGCATCCGGGAGCCTTGTTATGGAACTTGTGACACCGAATGGACGGATCGGGACGGCGCATTGGCGTGTCGAAGGCGTTGCCAAGGTAACGGGACGGGCGTTGTATGGGGCAGACCAGAAGCCGGTGCTCGGCACGGACGGCAGAGCTGCACGGAATGTCGGCGATCTGGAGGCGATCCGCAGCACAGGGCAGGAAATCAGTGCCAAGCCATTGTTGCATGCCGCGTTGCGCACCTCGCCCGTGGCCGTCGGTCGCATCCAAAAGATCGATGAAACTGCCGCCCGCGCCATTGATGGTGTGTGCGAAATCCTCACCTATAAGAACGTCGGCAAAAAGGTAAAACCCGGCAAGCCGCTCATGGAACACGGCTATATGTCGCAGGCGGTGGCGCCGCTATCCTCAAACAAGATATTTTTCAGCGATCAGATCGCCGCGGTGGTGATCGCAAACAGCTTTGAGATTGCTACGCAGGCCGCCGAAGCACTTACCTTCACCATGAAGGCGAAGCCGCCCGCCGTCTCCTTCGATAGCTCCTCGGCCAAGGTGGTCAAACCGAAGTCGCTCGGGGAAACCAATCTCAAATCCGGCGATGTAGAGAAGGGTTTTGCGGCTTCAGCGGTGCAGATCGACCATTGGTACGAGACGCCTCCGCAGCACCACAATGCCCTGGAACTCTTTCAGACCACCTGCGCATGGCACACGGACGCGGACGGCACCGAGCAGTTAACTGTGTGGGAATCGACGCAAAACACCAAAGGGTTTCAGCACGGATTGGCAAAGCAGCTTGGCTTAAAGCCAGCGCAGGTGCGCATCCTGAGCCCATATATCGGCGGCGCTTTCGGTTCAAAAGGCGAATTGGGTCAATTCACCGCGCTCATAGCCTTTGCCGCGCGCCAGCTCGGGCAGCCGGTGCGCCTGGTTGCTACCCGTCGGCAGTGCTTTTCGCTGCGTACTTTTCGCGCGGAAACCCGGCATCACTTGAGGCTGGGGGCGGACGCGCAGGGCAAGCTGCTGGCGCTCGACCATGAAAGCTGGGAGCTGACCAGCCGCACGGAACGCTTTGCCACCGCCGGCTCGGATTCCACGGCACGCTTATACGCCTGCCCCAATGTGCGCACGACGGTACACAATGTGGAAGCCGATCGCCAGGCGCCGGGCTTTATGCGGGCTCCGCCCGAGATGCCCTACCTGTTTGCCATGGAATCGGCCATGGATGAGCTGAGTTACAAGCTGGGGCTCGATCCCGTGGAGCTGCGGCGACGCAATGATACGCAGGTGGAGCTCGCCACAAAGCGTCCATACACCTCGCGATCCTTGCTGCGCGCGATCGAGCAAGGGGCTGAGCTGTTCGGATGGAACGAACGCAACGCGGCTGTGGGCTCGATGAGCAATGCGGATGATCTCGTAGGCTGGGGTTTTGCCTCAGCCTTTTATCCAACACAGATTGGGCCTGCCGATTGCCGCATCACGCTCGACTACGTCAGCGCGGGTGCACACGTACATCCGCGCGCGACGGTGGAAGTGGGCACGCACGAGATTGGTACCGGCATACGAACCGTCATTGCCATCACGGTAGCCGATCTGCTCGGCTTGCCGATGGAGGCCATCGATGTGCGGATCGGAGATTCAGAGCTGCCGGCCGCGCCGCTTTCCGCTGGATCGAATTCGACGGCAACTATTTGCTCAGTGTTGGCAAAGTGCTGCCAGGCCATCCGTGAAAAATTAGCAAAAGCCGCCACGGCTGATAAAGGCAGCGCACTGTATGGCTTCGATCCGGCGTTGATTCGATTGATCAATGAACATGCAGTATTTACACATGATCCGATGGCAACAGCGGCACATCGCCCACAGATTTCTGCGGCGGAACCCGAACGCAGCGTGGGGTCGGAGCATGGAATCACACCGAACGGCCCCGAGCGGCATCCGTCTGAGCCGCTGCAAGTCGCTCTGCAACGCGTGACGCGCGGCAAGCCTTTGGTTCAGAAGATGACCAACACGCCCCATGGTGCTCCGCCGGTGATCGGCCCGGCGCTGGTGCGTAAGGGTCTTCCGCTGATGGTTGGGGGCGCTAACCTGAAAGACCGTATGCAGTTTGCGCATGGTGCCCATTTCGTAGAGGTGCGCATTGCGCGGGCGACAGGCATGGTGCGTGTGACGCGAGTAGTGGGTGTCTTTGCGGGCGGGCGCATCATCAATCCCCGGACAGCGTACGCGCAGCTGCAGGGCGGCCAGGTATGGGGCATCAGCTCCGCTTTGCATGAGGCTACCGAGATCGATCCGTTACTGGCACGTTATGCCAATGCCGATCTTGCGGAATATCACATCCCCGTATGTCGCGACATCGAAAACATCACCACCGTCATGCTCAACGAGGAAGACACACTGGTCAATCCATTGGGCATCAAGGGCATTGGCGAATTAGGCGTTACCGGCATGGCCGCGGCTATCGCCAATGCGGTTTATCACGCTACCGGAGTTCGTGTACGCAAGCTGCCGTTGCGTCTGGACAGTTCGCTCTCCGCTACGTCCGCGTGACAGGTCGAGAACGTCCGAGATCGAAACAGGCGTGGTACAACGGCTCATGCTCAAACGACTGTGTGCCTTTCCTGCAGCGCTCGCGCTTCTTTTCTGGCCTGTGCCCGCCATGGCGCAGGATACGTCGGTAGATGCATCGACGGTGACCCCGACGACGGCGAAACCATCTTCGCCCGTTACGCTTGCGGCGCGGGTCGCCGGCATGCAGCACCTTCAAGGCTTTCTACCGCTCGATTGGGATGCGAAGAACGGCAGGCTGTACCTGGAGATCCCGAAACTTGGGGCCGAGCTGCTTTATACGAACTCTTTGCCCTATGGCACAGGCTCAAACGACCTGGGACTGGATCGCGGACAGACCGCACCCGGACATATCGTTCGCTTTGAACGCCAGGGGAACAAGATTTTACTGATTGAGGCGAACGAGCGCCTGCGCACCACGGCCACAGAACCTGCTGAACGGCTTGCCACGACTCAGAGTTTTCCCGAGTCCGTTTTATGGGGCTTCAAAGTCGAAGCGGCGTCACCCGAGGGCGGCGTGTTGGTGGACGCTACCGACTTTTATCTTCAGGACGCTCACGGCGTCAGTGAAGCGCTTACGCGGGCGCAGCAGGGCACATACAAGGTCGATGCGAGCCGCTCATCCATTGCCATCGACACAACAAAAACGTTTCCGCTGAACACCGAGGTGGAAGCGATCCTCACTTTTACTACAGAAGGCGCAGCACGCGGACAGTACGTTCGCGACGTTACCCCAGATCCACATGCGCTTACCTTGCGAGAACGACAGTCGTTCGTCGCCCTGCCGTCCCCTGGATTTACACCGCGCCGGTATGATCCGCGCGCGGGATATTTCGATTTGACCTATCGCGATTACAACGCGCCACTCGGCGAAGACCTGGACCAGCGACTGATTGAGCGCCACCGCCTAATCAAAAAGGACCCAAGCTGCCGCACAGACTGCGAACCGGTTCAGCCCATCGTCTATTATGTTGATCGCGGCGCGCCGGAGCCGATTCGTTCGGCCCTGGTCGAAGGCGCACGCTGGTGGGATCAGGCCTTTACCGCAGCCGGCTGGCATCATGCTTTTCAGGTGGAAGTCTTACCTGAAGGTGCCGACCCTATGGATATCCGCTACAACATCATCCAATGGGTGCACCGTTACACGCGCGGATGGAGTTATGGCGCTACGGTAACCGATCCGCGTACCGGGGAAATCCTGAAAGGCAACGTCACCCTGGGCAGTCTGCGCGGACGACAGGACTATCTGATCGCCGAAGCCTTGCTCGCCCCTTACACTACCGCAGGCTTGCGTCCTTCTACGAAATCGAGTGCGGACCCCATGCTGGCCATGGTGCTTGCACGCATCCGCCAGCTTTCCGCGCACGAAACCGGTCACACCCTTGGGCTGGCTCACAATTTTGCAGCCTCCAGCTATGCGCAAAGCGCAAGTGTCATGGATTACCCGCATCCCTACATCACGCTGGGCAAAGGAAATGTGCCTGATGTAAGTCATGCCTACGCCGTAAACATTGGTGAGTGGGATAAGACCGCCATTGAGTACGGCTATCGGCAATTTGCTCCCGGCACAAGTGCCGAAGCTGAGCGCACCGCGCTCGACAGCCTCCTCGTCGCCTCTGAAAAATCAGGCATGCCTTACATCACCGATCAGGACGCCCGCCCCGTGGGCTCGGCACATCCGCATGCACACCTTTGGGATAACGGCGCTAACCCTGCGTTGGAGTTGGATCGCATCCTGACCCTTCGTGCGGCCGCTCTACAGCGTTTCGGGCCTGATGCGATTAAAGCAGGGACGCCCATGGCGCAACTGGAAAACGTACTTGTCCCCTTGTATCTACTGCATCGATACCAGACGGAAGCAACAGCCAAGTTGATAGGCGGATTGAGCTACGAATATAACTTGCGGGGCGACGGTCAGCCCGACCCGGTCATTGTGTCTGCAGAGGTGCAGCGGCGTGCGCTGGCTCAGGTTTTGCGGACGCTTTCACCCGAGGTGCTCACTCTTCCTGAAAACCTTCTCAAACAACTGCCACCTCCGCCGCCAGGTTTTCCACCCACCCGCGAATCGTTTGCGTCAGAGACGGGCCTCACATTCGATCCCGTGGCAGCGGCCGAATCTGCCGCCGACCTTACATTGGCCCTGCTTTTCGATTCCGAACGAGCTTCGCGATTGGTGCAGTACCATGCGCGTGATTCTCGAACTCCCGATTTCAAGGAGGTCGTAGATGCCGTGATGCAAACCGTCGCACGGCGATCCGACAGAAGCGATCTGGGCGGGGTGATCAATCGGACGATTGAGTTTCGGACTGTCGAAGCCTTGTTACGTTTGGCGGCTACGCCAACAACCTCTATAGAAGTACGAAATCTGGTTCGGCAACAACTCGCAGCGCTGAAAGCGCAGCCACCTTCCTCCCGTAACGGCTCGGCCGAGGAGATTGCATTGCACCAAGCCATTACGGCACGCATCGGTGAGTTCGAGCGTGATCCCGCCAGCTTTACGCCTGCGAAGCCGATTGACGCACCGCCCGGCATGCCTATCGGCATGGATGACGAGGATTGAAGCGATCCTTCCTAACCTCTGAATCGGAGTGCTTGCTAAGATCGCACTCCGATTGGGCAAAGGATCGAAAGCTTATCCGCCGTGCACCTTTTTCAAGACTGCGGACTGAAGTCTCGAATACGATCCACCGTCGTTTGGTCCAGCTTCTGCAGCAGGTTGACCATGAGGTCGACCGTTTTATCGAAATCTCCGCGGTTCACAATGCCATTGTGCGCATGCGTGTACCGTACGGGCACGACAAAGTTCAGGGTAGGTGCGCCCGTGCCGCTTTCCTGCATCTCCGCGGAATCATCGCCGTAACCTTGCACGAGATCGAGTTGCAATGGAATATTTTGCGTTCTGGCTGTTTCTCGAACGAAGTGCACCAGCTTGCGATTTGGAATGGCGCTCGAGTCGTATAGAAAGATTCCCGGCCCGCCACCCAGGTGTGCTTGGGTCTCCTCCGGATGACCACCCTGATCGTTTGCGATGCCACCTTCAATGGCCAACCCAATATCGGGCTTCACCGCATTTGCGGCAGTGCGGGCGCCCCTCAAGCCGATCTCCTCCTGTGTCGTTGCGACGAAGAAGAGCTGGTTTGCGTGAGGTAACTTCGCAATCCGCTGCATGGCCTGTACGAGCACGGCACAACCGATACGGTCGTCCCACGCCTTGCCCAGGTAATTTTCCGACCCATTCATTATTTGGAACGGTGAATCCGGCACCACGGGATCTCCCGGCTCCACACCCATCGCTTCCGCCTCTGCAGGATTCTTGGCACCAATATCCAGAAAGATAGAATCTCGAGAGATCACGGCGGTGCGTTCGGCTGCCGTAATGACGTGAATATCACGAATACCCGTGACTGCCTCCACGGGTCCCTTGCTGCCGAGGATGATCCATCGCTGGTCAACCAGTGCCTGATCGAGCCATCCGCCGAGCATTTGCATGGTGAGCTGTCCGTTAGTTCCCACCCGGCGAACCATGCCCCCAAGCTCGTCCATGTGCGCATCGACCATGATTCTGGGACCAGTGGAGCCCATTTGTCCGATCAGCGATCCCATGCCGTCGTACCGTAACGGCGCAGTCGCGAGCGGTTTCATTTCGCTCGCCATAATGCGACGCACAGCATCCTCTGCGCCCGGCGGTCCTGGAGCGTCAGAAAGGCGCTGCAGCAGCTGAACCGTTGCATCAGCCTTCTGGGCACGGATGAAGGGAACGCCGGTGATGCCGATGACGATCAACGAGATTTGAGCCGTTCGAGGAAAGAAACGCATACGCGCAGCGTACCATCAGAAGGCGGCCATATTTCTCAAATGAGCGTTGTCGTTCCACAGCCCTTTTTCGTCGATCAGCCGCTTCTTCCCAGAATCGGCGTTCCCGAGCCCACTTTTGCCAACTTCGCCTACAACAATGAATGTTGGCCGCAGTATGCCAAGGCGATAAGGGTGGCTGGTGGTGAGGCGATACGTCTACCCCTACAGCATGCATCCCAGGAACTTAGCGCCTTGGCTGCCACGTGTGCCGCCTTTGTACTACCAGGCAGTGTTGCCGATGTGGCACCCTCTCTCTACGGGCAGCTACGCGAGTTTACGACCGCACCCGCAGACGCGGCTCGAGAAAACTGCGATCGCCTGCTTTTGGAGCATGCGGAGATGACGGGAAAACCCGTCCTCGGCATCTGTTTTGGAGCTCAGTTCCTCAATGTGTGGCGCGGCGGAGCGCTTGTGCAAGATGTCCTACCCATACCGGTCAACCATGCTGCCGGAGCTGGCGTGGCAGCGGCGCATTCCATTCTGGTGCAGCGGCAGAGCCTGTTGGGAAGTTTGCTCACCCAAACGGAGGCGCCGCAACAAGAGCGTTTCCGCCGCTTGCGGGTGAACAGCAGTCATCACCAAGCAATTGCCACACCCGGCGATGGCTTACTCGTTGTTGCGCGATCCGCGGAGGACGGAGTAGTCGAGGCGGTCGAAGGCACGGCCGGCTTGGCTACAATCCTGGGCGTTCAATGGCACCCTGAGCGAAGCGTGGAGATAAGTGCGGCATCACGCGCACTATTCCTTTGGCTTCTTTCTGCCGCAACGGATGCGGCCTCAAACACAGATCGGCCCCATGAGTAGCATCTCCGAAGTGCGCATGCGGAACCTGCTGGCTCCCTACTTCGATCAGGAAGTGACTCCCCGGTCCCGGAGAGTAGAAGGGCAGCTCACGCACACACCGCGGGAAGAGCTGTACCCAGAGCTTGCGTTGTACCTCGACTTATTGCTGCGCTGGAATGCGCGCACGAATTTAACCGCCATTCGCGATTCCGAAACAATCGTGCAGCGGCATTTTGGGGAAAGTTTATTTGCTGGCCGATGGTTGGCTCAGCACACGAGCGATGGGGACCAACTTCTGGATTTCGGCTCCGGTGCAGGCTTCCCAGGTTTTCCCATCCAACTCCTTTATCCGAAATTGCGCGTCACGCTGGCCGAGTCCCAGGGGAAAAAGGCAGCCTTCCTTCGAGAGTTAGTTCGTGCCTTCAACATGGAGACAGAAATCTGGGCAGAACGCGTGGAGAAAATGCCTTCCGAGCGACAATTCGAGGCAGTGGCCTTGCGAGCGGTAGACGACGTACCGCGTGCCCGAGATGAAGCTCGGTTGCGTGTCCGACGCGGCGGCTGGTTTCTTGAACTGAGCACTTCATCCGCCGCGAACGCGTTGTGCGAATTACGCATGCCGGGTTTACATGCCGGGGTACTGCGGTGGGAGCAGATTCGCTAATTCAGTGTTCCACGTGGAACATTGACGCGACACCGAGCCATATAGCGGACCAACGCCCACCTGCCCACCTAAATCC
>CAXTRN010000058.1:2124-18858 GCA_964246645.1 uncultured Acidobacteriaceae bacterium | reverse complement strand
CTCCTCGATAACCGTATACTCCACCATAACCGTACCCGCCACGATACAAGTAGCCGCCCCGGTAGCCGCCGCCGAAGCCCAACCCAAACGTAACGCCGTAGGGGTAGCCATAATAGCCCGGATAGGCATAAGGATACCCATAACCATAAGCGGGGTAGGGCGCAGCGTATGCGTAAGGTGCGACATAACTTCCGCTCGCGTATGGCGCGGGCTGCGGGGCAGCGTTCGGATCGCCTCCCTGCGGCGCCGGATAGCCTTGCTGCGGGTAATCCTGTTGCGGGGACACTTGCTGTGAATAGCCCTGCTGTGGGTAATTCTGCTGTGGGTACCCTTGTTGTGGATCGCCTTGCGGTGCTTGCTCCGAGTACCCCGGCGCTTGCCCGCTCGGCGGATAGGCGTAGGTGGGTTGTTGCGGCGGCAGTTGAGATCCTCCATACGGAGCGGTTGCCGCCGTTCCCGCATTTGGATTCGCACTTTGCGGATAGCCGGCCTGTGCCCACGCCGGCACAGCCGTGGACAATAAAGCCGCAAGGGTCAACAAATGGGGGGTGCACTTCGGCATGGGAACCTCTATCTCATCTATAAAGATGCGAGGTTTTCCGAAATGTTGCGGTGGTGACGGCCAGGCGACCCTCCGCCGCGGTGCCGGCTTACATCAGACGCCGCCGGACCGCACCGAGCATGGCCAGGGCGCCGCTGCCGAACAGAAGCAGGCTGGAGGGCTCGGGCGCCGGAGCAATGGCGAGCGAATCGACCGGCACTCCGGGATCATTGATGTCGGCTGCGGTGTAGATGTGGTTGTCGAGATAATACGCGGCGCCGGCCTGGTCATACAGATTGGCCATGGTGCCGTCGGCGAGTGTGAACTCCACGCCGTACTCGTCGAGGAAGCCGCTGCCATCGGTCGCGGTGTACAGCAGATCGTCGAAGATACCGCCATAGTTGTACGCGCCGATGGAAAAGAAGTTCTGATGGCTGGGGTTTGCTGCGTCGTAGGAACCGGCAACCAGGCCCGCAATGGCAACCCCATTCACCTCACCGCTGATGGCAGTGATGTCTTCTGTTCCCGCGGTCTGCCCGGCGACGGCCGTGATGCTGCCGGATGCGGAAAAACCCGAGTTTGTCGCTGAAAATTGAAAGGTATCGGCGTGAGCGAAAGAACAAGCGAAAACAAAACTGCAAAAAGAAAGCAAAGCGCGGCTACGCACGAAAGTCCTCCAGAATGACCACCTTGCAACATATGGGCAGGGGTACTTCAAGGCTAACCCAGAAGTTGCAGCGCAGTGGCGAAAATTTCTGTGGAACGTGTCCTATGCTGGAACACATCGTGGGTGACCGCGCTTTGGTGCAAGCTGCGATTCGGGACACTCCCGGTGCACAGCATTCCGGTAAAGATCGTCCCGGTAAGATTTCTCGAAAATCACTCATGTTTTGCAAAGATCTGCCGATGAAGTATGGGAAACGAACACGAATGCTAGCTCGTTCAATTCGAGTACCCGATTCAAGGTGTCAGTGAACCGGTGAAAGGGGGTTAGGAGCGTGCCGTTGGACCTAAGGAATCGGCAACATCGTTCCGACGCCGCCGGCATCCAAGGAGGGTAACCGGCGCAGTAAGCGATATGGTTTCAGGGAGTACGGTACGCGATGAATCTGCTGGCCGCTGTTGAGCAGCATGGGTATGCAGCGACGGCGGGCATCGTCTTCTTATCGTGCTGTGGCCTGCCGCTGCCGATTTCTGTCGCCCTGTTGGCGGCGGGCGCGATGGCCCATGGTGGCGGACTGAACCTCGGCTCCCTGATCCTGTGCACGGCTGCCATGGCGCTCTTAGGCGACACGGTGCTGTACGCCGGTGGCCGATGGACAGGCTGGTGGCTGTTGGCCGGCATTTGCCGGATCAGTATGAACCCGGAAACCTGCATCTTCGGCTCAGCCAACCGGTTTTACCGGCGTGGATCGAAGATGCTGCTGTTTGCGAAGTTTGTGCCGGGGCTTTCCACGGTAGCTGCGCCGCTTTCGGGCAGCTTGAATATGCCTTTGCGGCGGTTTTTGTTGTTGGATGGCGCCGGTGTGCTTCTGTACACCTCGGCATGGACGGCGGTGGGGTTTGTATTTGCGCCCTTCCTGCGGGACATCATCGGCTGGCTCGGCCGTGCCGGGCACATCACGGCGGCTACGCTGAGCGTAGTGGTTGTTCTATACCTGTTGTGGTTGGTGATGAGCTATCTCCGGGACACCCGATTCAGCGATGTACAGCGCATTCCCGCCGGGGATCTGCATGAAAGTCTGAAGCTGCGGTCACCCGATCGCGTGGTCGTGATCGCCGACGTGCGATCGCATGGGTACTACGATCCGGGCATGCAGCGCATCAAGAACTCCATCCGCGTGGAGCCGAACCGTATCCGCGAAGAAGTGGCGGCTTTGCGGGAGTTCATGGCGCCGGAATGCGATATCTACCTTTACTGTTCCTGTGCGCGGGACGCCACAAGTGTGCGAGTGGCCAAGATGCTGGAAAAAGAAGACTGTAAAACCAAGGTCATCCAGGGCGGCCTCAAGGCTTGGATCAAGGCGGGGGGACCGCTGGAAGCGGTGCCGGAAAGCGACCTGGAGCACCTGCCGCAGTTCAGCAACGGCGGCACCCGCAGGAGCTAGATACTGCGGTGCTGAAAGGCTGCAGAGCCTGGACGCTGCGGTGCTGAAAGATTTCGGTGCGGCCCCGAAGGGCAAGAGCCCTTACGCTCGGAGCAGCGTGGCAATCCAGGTAAGTATGAGTGCGGCACGGGCAGTCCAAAGCAGTGTGCGCAACCAGTTGGTGTGGATCAGCTGTTGAATGGTGGTGCGTTGATGACGCCGATGCAGCCGATGATGCAGCGGCACCTGAACGAGTCCTGTGGAAAGCCACAGAAGAATGACCAGCAAGGCGCCAAACCTGGCGGAGCCGGCTGAGATGGAGGCCGGTCGCAATGACGGCACCAGCAAAAGCAGCGCACTCACAAGTTCCACGGTCATCAGCGGAGCGGCGATCCAGCCGGTGCGGGTGGCGTGGCTGGTTTCGTAGGCAAGAAAGCCGGATGGGTCAATGATGAGAAAAAGCGGGTAGTGCACCACCTGCACAAACCAGATCAGGCCGAACATGGCCAGCGTGGTCAGGATCTGCGTAAGAAACAGGAGGCGCAGGGCAACATGGGCGTGAGCCGGAAAGGGCAGGCCGGCAAATCCATGCACAGCTGTAAAGGAAGAATGGATGCCATGGCCCAGATCATGCCACCTGGCGGGCAAGGCTGCTCAGCAACTTGGCGGTCGGCAGCCCATCGGCATAGGTTTTCAGTACGAGCCCACGTAAAAGAGGGTTGCGCATGACTTTGAAACCGCGTGCAGGTTCGCGGTAAAACGAGCGGGCAGCCCGGTGAGAAAACGCCAGCGTTTCCTGCAAGGGGCGCAGATGGTGGGCATAGGCTGCCGCCAGTTGCCTGCCTTGTGCGGCATGGGTGGCATCGGTAGCGGGATCGCCGGTCAAGGCGGGCAGGGTCTCCAGAATGGCGACTGCGGCAGCCTGCCCGCTCACCAGCGCGGAGTGAATGCCTTCCCCGGTGAGCGGATCGACCAGACCCGCGGCGTCGCCGGTGAGCAGGACGCGGCCTGCAGGCACATAGGCGTGCCCGCCCAAACCGAGGTGTTGCCCGGAAACATGGATGCTGCTTTCGGCTGTGAGCGAAATGCCCAGCTTTTCGCGCATGTAGGCGGCAAGCAGGGGACGGGTGACAACCTCGTAAAGCGTGGCTGGCTCGCCTGTAGCTGGCTGACCCATGACTGGCTCGCCTGAGGCGGGGGTGTTTCTGGCGGGGGTGTCTGCGGAACCTGGCGAGAGTTGCGGCACAAAGCCGCCAACACCAAGGTTGATGTGATCGCCTTTGGGAAACAACCAGCCGTAACCGCCGGCGATGGGCGAAAAGTCGAATACAAGATCGTGGGGAGCGTCATGGGCCGGCAGCTGATGCGGCAGCGCGGCGTAGGGGACGGTCGCTTCCAGCGCGAACCCGCGCGCATACCAGGTTGGCTCGGGGGGCAACTGCGCGGCTGTGGCTACAGCGGCCACATAGGAAAGCGCCCCGTTTGCGCCTTCTCTGGTGCCTGCGTCGGGGTGTTCGTTGTTGTTGCGAAGCAGACCTGCAGCGAGGCGGCGTATCTGGCCATTGGAGCCATCGGCGCCGACGAGGCTGGGTGCGCGGAAGATACATTCTTCACCGCCGGGCAGGGTAGCGGTTAATTCGATGTGGGTCGGCAGCTCGCGGAGTGCGGTGATGGTTTCAATTTTCAGCAGTGTCGCGCCCTGAGCCAGCGTTTGGGCAAGGCAAAACGCGTCGAAACGGGAGCGAACGGCCATGGCGCAAAAAGGGGAACGCAGGCGGACGCGTATCTCGCAATCCTTGGCGGCGGTGCGGCGGCCGCGCAGAAACGCCGGTCCGGCTTCTTGCAAGACCACTTCACGGCAGAGGCGTTCGAGAACGGGCTCAACTGGATAACGGAGTGCCTTGAGAGTCTTGCGGGTAAGACCGCAGGCGCAGGCCTTATGCCGCGGAAAGCTGCGCTTATCGAGCAGAAGAACACGCCGACCGGCGCGCGCGAGATCAAAGGCGGCTGCGCAACCGGCGGGTCCCGCGCCGACAATCAGGGCGTCGTAGTCAAGAAGCATCGCTTTTCAGTGTAGCTGTGCCGATATCGCGTGAAAACATGCAAAGAGAAAGACGCGAAATTAGGGTAGCCCGATTACTTCAGCATGGATTTTTGGTGCGACGGTCCCAAATCGGTTGCACACGATTTCACAGTTCCATTTTGGAACTGGAAAAGGTGAACAAAAGAACGGATTACCAAAGAAGACCACAAAAAGTGGGCTACACAGTTAGACTAGACTTCCAGTGTAAAAAATCCCGCGCTGGAAGGGAGACGGCATGGCGTCATCAATGGAACTGAATCAGCGGCACGATTTTGAGGTGCTCCGTCGCCCGGTGCCTTCTCCTGTGTACCAGGACGCACCTGAAGAGCCGGAGCTTTCCCTTGGAACACTGCTGGACATTCTGAATCAGCACCTTGCTCTTTTTTCCTCGATTTTTCTGTTTGTTCTCGCTTTGGGGGTCGCCTATCTGCTGGTCAGCCATAAAAAATATGCGTCCACGATGGAGTTGCTGGTAACCAATACCCGGGGCGCGTCGGTGATCACTCCGGGTCGCGCCGAGTCGCCTGCAGCGCTGCCCGAGGTAACAGAAGAAGAGTTGAATTCGCAGGCCGAAGTGTTGCAAAGCCGCGATGTTTTGGATGAAGTCGTCGACCCGGGCTGGGGATCGGTTCCGCTCACACAGCGGAGTGGCGACGCGATCGCGTTGCACGAAAAAGGGGTCGGTACCTTGCAAAAGCAGTTGTTGGTGGCGCCGGTGCGCAAGTCCTACCTGCTGAATGTACAACTGACGACACGCAACCCATACGAATCGACGCAGGTGTTGAATAAACTTTTAGCGGCGTTTTTAACGAAAAAGCGGCAGCTGAGCTCGCCGGCCGGGTTGTCGCAAATGTTTACGCAACAGTCCGAACAATATCGCAAACAATGGCAGGATGCGCAAAGCCAGCTGTCCAACTTTCAACAAAAGTTCGGGATGGTGTCTGTGGGGGATCAGGAAGATCTTTTGCAGAAAGAGATATTGGCGACAACAACTGCCTTGCAGACCAGCAACGCCGAAGCAGCGTTTAGCCGCCAAAAGATTGCGGGCGATCAGGCAGAGATCAAATCCACGCCTTCGCGTTTGGATACCCATGTCATCAACATCCCCGATACCGGGTCCATTGACCAATTGCATGCGAAATTGAATGAGCTTTCGCTGCGCCGGACGGAGCTTTTGACGAAGTACCGGCCTGATGATCGTCTTGTGCAGCAACTCGATCAACAAATCAGTGGGGTGCAGAAGGCACTGCAGGATGCAAAGAACTATCTGTCCGCAGAAACCAGCACAGATGTGAACCCGATTTACCAGTCGGCGCAGCAGGACCTGAGTGAAAATCGCGCCAAGATAGCGGCTCTTGAGGGGCGTGGGCGTGAGTTGAATCAGCAGCTACAGGGTTTGCAGGATCAGCTCCACCTGACAGAGCGGGACGCGGAAACCTACAACGATCTGCAGCACAGGGTCGCGCAAGCGGAACAGGGCTATCAGCTGAACGTACAAAAGCGGGATGAGGCCAGCATGGCCGAGGTGATGGATGAAAATCAGCTGCTAGACGTGGCGGTTGCCCAGCGACCGAGCTTTTCGGCGTCTCCCGTCAGTCCAAAACCGGTAACAGACATGATTCTCACAATCGCAACCGGCCTATTTCTTGGGATGGTTGGCGTATTTTTTGCACACAATAGCCGTAGCACCGTAAGCTCGCCACGTGATTTAGAGTTGCTCACCCGATATCCAACCCTGGCGAGCGTGCCTGTGCGCAAGGGACTACAACGTCCAGAGCAGATGGCGTAGAGCATGTGTGATGGAGACCAAATTGACAAAACAACAAACGGGCCCGGAGTGGAAAGGAAACGATGTTAGGCTTCCGGCCAGCTAAGGCCCAACAACAGTTTGACGAAGTTCTGTATCAGATTGCAGCTCTTGCGGACATGCATCCGGGCAGAGGCATCTCTTTAGCGCTCACCTCGACGAACCCGAAAGAAGGTGTGAGCTTCATGACGCAGGAGTTGGTTGGCGCACTCGGCGAGCACTCCCCGCGCAGGATTCGTTCTGTGGCTCTGGATGTGATCTACGATGAGGCCAGCAATTACGCGGCACGCATGGCCGAGAAGAAGGCCGTAGAGCCGGTAGGGTACCCCGACGCGGAGCCGGCCCAAACCGGCGTGACGCTTTACCGTCGCAAAGCCCTGAAGGAGATGCTTGCGGATATCGATTTGCTGTTGATCGATTGTCCGCCATTACGGCGCGGGATGCGGACTCTCGATGTGCTGTCCTACGTGGACGGCGTGCTGGTTGTGGTGCAGGCCGGTAAAACGACGAAACAGGATGTTGTCTTCGCTGAAAAGCAGATCCTTGCGGCTGGAGGGCAGTTGCAGGGATTCATTCTGAACCGCAGCAAACGCGGTTAGGAAAGACATGGCGCATCCGCAAAGGTTCGGAGCGGCTCTTCGTACTCTGGTGCTGAGTCGCTCTGGGAACGCCCTCGAAGTCGGTTGGCAGATCCACAGGATCGTTCGGACTGCTGGCGGCTGCGCTGGCATATGTTCGAACGAACCCAGATCTGAGTGGTCGCGGTCTTGGACCGAATTACTGACGATCGGGCCTCACCCCTTTGGTCCGCGCCGGATGCCCAGCCGCCTGCGGATGCTCTTGCCTAAGCCACAGAGCTCCGGCCGGTTCGCCCACGGGTCGGAGCGAACGCGACACCAGCATCCATGCATCAAGCGCGAGTCGCCATTGCCGGTAGCATCATCGCCCGCATACCCACAATCGAGTTTGTGCGCTGTGATGCTTCCCTCAAGAGCGCGACTAATCTTTGAGGTTCGTAATTTGCCACTCGTGCAACAGGGCGAGGCTAGATAAATGGTGTGGATACGTACAGATCGGAGGCTGGCAGCAATATCCGGAAATTGTACGGTCTCGCCCATCATGCACGCGTTGGTGAGGTATGTCGGTTTCAGAAGATTCGGCTACCTGGAGCCCCGGCCATTTAGAGCCGAAGCGGCAGGGATCAAGGCTATGCGTAGGACCGAAACCGGTGCCGGTGTTCCTACTGGAGGCGTGCCCGATGCACATCGGTATGAACGGCGATCCTGACTTGCGCACGTGCTTTATACCTGCGGGCAGGATAAATTTTCACCCGTTCACTAACCCAGCGCAATGTGTACAGGCTGTTGGATTGTTGTCACAGTGTTGTAGATAAAGGTCGCGGCTGTACCGTCGCCTGCTGCCACGACCTTCCGAATGATTTCTCTTTTACTGATTACCGTGATTGTGATTGAGCAGGCAAAAGCGAACAGGTCGTCGCGGCTGCCGAAAAGTGCGGACGACGGCGGTCGCGTCAAAGCGCTTAGATGGGACCGAGACGGTACCTGAACGAGATCGGCTTATGGTAGTTCGCCGAAGGCGTAGAGCGAAGTCATACCCGTTTGCGCCAGTTTTGCTCCAAGACCGGCATCCTCAACAATGTCTGACGCCACGGTATATGGGAGAACTGCTTTAGCGCAGCGAGCTTAGGATGTCGCTTTCCATAAGCCCCGTACTGGTGGCGTACGGGCGCGATGGCGTTGGGGTGCCGGCACGAACCGAAGCCGCATTGACACTACTGTACGCGGGAAAGGCGAGTTCCGTTGAGGCAGGGGCTGCGGTGAAGAGGGCAGCGTAGGTTTGAGCGGCTTGTTTTTTTCCTTCGGCCAGAGAAGCATAAGCGAGACCAATGACGCCCCAGGTAAGTACGGCTACCTGCCCCGCGATGACATTATTTACAGGAATTTCGATCAACAGGGCCACTAGACAGGTTTGCAGGCTGAGCAACTCGGGTTGCTGCTTGCCGGATTTGGGAGGAAGCAAAACAAAGGCGATGCAAAGAAGGTCGCCGAAGAAGATCAGTGCTCCGGGAGCCCCGAGGCTGAGCAAGGTTCCCACGACGCTGCTGTCGTGTTCGGCGTCCGCCATGCCGTCATCGACGCCGAGCCCGATGCCAAAAGGCGAGGAAAGAAACGACTTGCCGACCCGTTGGTAGATCTCAGAACGATCCTGGGCGCTTTCGTCATTTTTTACATCTGTAAGACTGCTGAAGCGGACGCTAAGGCCTTCGCCTGTATCCGGGTAGTGCAAGGCGAAGAGGATCAGCATAAAGCAGCCTACGGCGACGGCCAAGGTGCGAAGGCGTTCCCGCAAGGTGGATTTAATGGCCAGAAAGGCGAGGGCGGCCAGAAAACCAACCCAGGACGAGCGCGCCGAAGCCAGCAGTAGAGAGCCCATGCCGGCGATGATGGCCGGGTACTTCCAACGGCTTTGGGAGCGCCAGGCAAAAAGGATCCCGACCAGGAGAAAGGCACCGGCAATCTGAGGCGAGTTCAGCGTGGAAAAGACACGCAAACTCATCATCTCGGGTTTGCCGATTGAGTTCATCTCGGCTTTTTCCATCCAGGCGGCGTCCCATGGGGGAACGAGGTACCACTGCATCACGCCATATAAGCCGGCGAAGATGGTGCCACCGATCATGGCGGATTCAAAGCCGCCGTACAACGAGCGGAAGGTTTCGTTGCCGATCAGGAGGTAGCAGCCGAAAAAGACAGGGAGCAACCAGAACGGGAGGGCGCCCGAGATGCCGGAAAAAGCGAGGTGGACCAGACCGATGAAGGTGCCGTAGAGAATGGCGACAACGGCATAGATGAAGGGTGCGGTGCGGCGGTTCAGAACGCTCGTCCAGCGCGAAAGCACAAGCACAAAAGGACAGATTAAAAGAACGAAAGGAACAGCAAGGATGCTGGTTCCCGAAATTTTGCCCTCGTATTCAACGACACGTCGCAGAAAGGGGGTGAGGAAGAGTGTCCAAAGGACGAGAGGTACAAACAGGCCGTTACGTTTGCGGAGCGCCTGAATACCGAGATAAAAGCAGCCCAAAGGGAACAGGACGATCAGCAGCCGGGCACCCGGCGTGAACATGAGCAGCACGGTCACGGCGATCAATGCGACAAGAGGACGATGGGCGCGAAGCGTTCTTTGTAGCGCCTTGGAGAGCGGTACCGACGGTGACTTTACGCTGAATGCAGAGTGTGACAAAACGACTCGACCTGCACGCGAGTATAGCAGTGCTGCGGGGGCGAAAAACGGGAAGAAGTAAGTAGAGAAAAGATCGATTCCCAAATTGGGAAAGGGCGACCTTACCAAACGCACAAAGTTACACAGACTCGCAAGGTATGTCCTTTATACTCGAGCGTATCGCCGGGCCAGAAAGATCCACTTAACTCCAAGATCAAGGAAGCAAGGAACTGCATGACGCGTGTGAGGATTTCGGTGTTCTGCGCCATCACGCTCGGGCTTTTTCTCGGTTTGGGAGTGATGCAGATCTTTTTGCGGCATGTGGGCCATGATCAGGCGTGGCTTTTGTATGCGGCCAATCTGGTTCTGGACGGTGTACTGCTGAATGGGCCGAAGCTGATTGAAACCAATCCTCCGTTCGCTGTGTGGTTTCATTTGTTGCCGGTGCTGGCAGGGCGGCTGTTGCATGTCGGTTATTTAGATGGATTTCGCGTTCTGTTTGATGCCGTGGCCGTGGGCAGTCTGGCCTGGACCGCATTTCTGCTGCGGCGCTTGCTGCATGTGACCGGGTTTTTACTTTGGCTGCTGATGTGCGCGCAGATTGCCATCGAGTTCTTACTGATCGGGGTCGATTCACTTGGGCAACGTGAGCACTTTCTGGTGCTGCTGCTTTTGCCTTACCTGGTGACGGTCGCCGGCGGGCTTGGGGGCGAGGTCCTCGGCGGAGGGCAGCAGGTGCTGGTGGGCATCGCAGCCGCGGTGGGGGTGGCGTTGAAGCCGCAGCATGCCCTTGTGATCCTGTTTGCCGAAGCGCTGCTGTTGTGGCGTACACGCCGATGGCGGGAGCTGTTGCGGCCGACAATATTGAGTCTGGTTTTGTGCGGGGTGGTCTACCTGGCCGCGAACCTGATCTGGGGCAAAACGTATTTCAGCCTGGTTGTTCCCATGATGCGGCAAGCCTATTGGGGCTTTAATGTGCCCTATAGCCAAGTGATGCGGAAGGCGACCTTTTTGCTTGTGGCGGCAACGCTGCTTATATGCATAGCCGTGCAACGCAAACGGCGCAGCGGGATGCCGCTCGGCGATTTCGGTGCTGTGCTCACGGTGGCTGTGATCGCGAGTTCGTTGGCTTATGTGCAGCAGCACAAAGGTTGGAGCTACCAGCTGATTCCGGCGGCTTTGTTTACATTCCTGCTGCTGGTGGTTCTGGGGGTGGAAGCCTTCCAGGGCCGTCCAACGCGTGTACCCGCGGTCGTTTGGGGTTGGCGGGAGTGGGGCGTGGCGCTGCTGGTTTTTGGGCTGACCTGTGCCGTAGAGGTGCGTTTTGGCCACAAAGCCGGATACGTGAATGTAAAGAAGATGGCTTTGAACAAGATGTTTGCGCCTTTTCCGCGCGGAACCCCGGTGGGGTTCATTTCGACCGAGCCGTGGGAAATGCCGATTGTGCCGGAGCAGGGCAAGGTGCTGGGGCAGCGGTTTGTACATTTTTGGCTGCTGCCGGCTATTGTCCGCAGTCAAGATCCACAGCGTGCCGGGGTGGATGCGATGTCGAGCAGGGCAAGTGAAGGGCTGGCGGCATTTCAGCGCCAAGCGACTGCCGAAGACCTGGCCAGCTGGCAGCCGGCGATGGTGGTCATCGATGAGCGAGGACCGGAGCTTGGGGATGCGTTGCAACGGGAAAGCTATCCCAACCTGCTTGCCTGGTTTCTGAAGGCGCCGGCCTTTCAGCGTGAGTGGCAGCACTATGTGCCGGCGGGACGCGATGGGGATCTGGAGGCGTTTCGGCGTGTGGATTAGGCGTGTGGATTAGAAAAGGCTGGAACTGGCTACGGGTGGCGCTTGAGAGAGCTGCGGATCTGCAAGGGTGAATGCAATGAATGCAACAAACATGACAGCTGCGACAAGTGTTCGATCAGGTGATGCGAGCCATACGGGCACGGCATTTCCGACGGTGAGCGTCGTGGTTCCTTGTTACAACGAGCAGGAAGGCATTCATGCGTGCCATGAACGGTTGACGACCGTACTGCGCCAGCTCGGGGAACCGTACGAGATCGTGTATGTGGATGACGGGTCGCGCGACCGGACCGCGGAGATTTTGTACACGTTGCAAGAGACGGACCCGCATGCGGTGGTGATGCAGCTTTCGCGGAACTTCGGCCACCAGCCGGCGGTGACGGCAGGACTTTCGGCGGCGTTGGGGCAGGCTGTGGTGATCATCGATTCCGACCTGCAGGACCCGCCGGAGCTGATTCCGGAGATGATCGCGCTGTGGCGTTCGGGCTATCAGGTGGTATACGGGGTGCGCGACTCCCGCGAAGGAGAAACGGCTTTCAAGCTGTGGACCGCCAAGCTGTTTTACCGGGCGATCAATTCATTGTCGGACGTGAACATCCCGCTCGACACCGGGGATTTCCGGCTGATCGATCGCGCGGTGCTCGAGGTATTTCAGCGGATGCCGGAGCGGCACCGCTTGCTGCGGGCTATGTGGAGCTGGATCGGCTTTCGGCAGATTGGGCTGAAGTATCAGCGTGCAGAGCGGTTTGCCGGAGAAACGAAATATCCGCTGAAGAAGATGCTGGCTTTGGCGGTGGACGGGATCGTGAGTTTTTCGACGGTGCCGCTGCGTTTCGTGACGATCCTTGGCTTTGTTTCCGCATTTGTCGCGTTTTTGGGCATTGTGTACACGTTGGCCGTGCGGCTGTTGACCCATTCCTGGGTACGCGGCTGGGCGATCAGTTTTGTGGGCATGCTGTTTATGGCTGGGGTGCAGATGCTTTGCCTGGGCATTCTTGGGGAGTACATCGGGCGCATCTATAACGAAAGCAAACAGCGACCCTTGTTTGTGCATCATGAGATTCGCCGGTCAGCTCTACGTGGGGTCGAAACGGAAGGCGGAGCTTTGGTGCCGAGCGGGACGCGCGTAGAGTGAGCGGGGTGCTTGCGTAGCATATCGGATCGTTTTGTTAGGCTGAGCTGGTTTGGGAGGCTGACAGGCGACGGGGTAGTCCTGAACCGGATATTTAGTCCAGACCTCTTGGGCTAGTGACCAAAGCCTAGTAACCCAGGCCTGGTATCCAATCCTGACGTTCGGACGCAGGTTACAGGACAGTTCTCCTGAGACTGGGCGTCACCTACCGTTGTAGGCGTCGCATGGGGTCTACCTTCGCTCGACACCTTCAGTAGGACTGCCTTAGCTGCGACCGTAGGTGCAGCCGTTAGCGAGGGGTTGCGGGTTGTGCAGAAGGTGCGATTGCTGCAGCCAGACCAGGGCGGTGGCGTTGCAGGTGAGCAGCCATGTATTTGCAGGAACGGAGCCGACCGGGCCTTGCAGACCGGTGAACAGACCGTGCTGCTGCGCTTCGGTAGCGAAGAACAGGGCTGTGGGGCTATAGAACGGGAAGTTGGCGCTGTTATCGACGCCGTTGTCGATGATCTGGACCGGGCCGTGGAGACCGGCTTGCTGCATGCGCAGCAGTGCGGGGCCGTACGCGGCCTGTTCGGCGGGTTGCCGGTTGCGCCGAAGGGTCAGCAAAAGCGGCATGAGCATGGTGAGGGTGAGGAAGGCAAGCAGGGCTGTGCGGAGACGGGGCATGGAGGAGCTGCGTGCGGCGAAGGAGCGGAGGGCCCACTCCGTGCCAAGTCCGGAAAGGATCGCCAGCTGAGGCAGAGCGGGCGCGCAGTAATAGCTGATTTTCGTGGCCGAGGTGGAAAGAATCAGCAGAAAGACTGTGGGAACGACGATGCATTGGAGCGCGAACGATCGGGTTTGGGCGAGGTCGGCGAGATTTGTGCGGTCTGGATCGCGGTCTGGATTGCGTTCTGGGTCGCGGACGCTGCCGGTGTGGCGAAGCATAAGAAAGCCGAGTGGAAGCAGCAGGGTACCCGGCTCATTCTTGACGATGAGTTCGAGCAGGTAAAGCGCCCAGGTGCGGCGATGTCCTTCATTGGTTTTGCTGTAACGGCCGGAAAGTTCGTTGTCGAAGACGCTTTGGAGGTAGCCGTGGTCGAAGAGGCGATCCCGCGCGATGTAGTAGGAGCCCGCCAAGGCAAAGGCGCCGAGAAGAACGGCCCAAAGCCGCCAATCCGCGAGGGTGCGTTTCGCTTTGCCGCTGACGAAGACAAATAGAAGCAGGCCGGGGAGGAACAGCAGCGCGGCGACACCTTTGGTGAGGATGGCGAGGCTGAGGGCGAGGCCGGCGAGGAGCAGGCCGCGGAGGCTGCCGTGCTGCACGTAGGTCCAGAAGGCAAGCGCGGAGGTGGTGAGCAGAAGGGAAAGCAGCGCGTCGTAGTCGCCGCTGATACCGACATGCAGGCCGAAAAACATGACGGAGCTCATGAGCAGCATGCCGGCAAGTATGCCGGCGAAGGGCCGGCCGAGCACGCGAGAGCAGAACCAGACGATCAGCAAGACCGTCGCGAGCGCGGCGAGTTCCGCGGGAAGACGGAGCGCGGAGAACGGGGGGAGGCCGAGTCGCAGAAGGGCGGCTTGCAGGCAGATGAGCAGCGGCGGTTTGGTATTCCAGTGGTCCGGGGCCCAGGCGAACATGGGTACGAGCCAGTGGCCATGGATGGACATTTCCAGCGCGTTGTTGATGTTGCGGCTTTCATCCCAGGTTTCGATAGGCCGGGCGCGGGACAGGGTGAGGATCGCCAGACTGAAAAGGGTAAAAACGGCGGCAAACCAGCGCCTGGCCGTTTTCAGGAACGGGTCAGCTGGGGTGTTGAGGAGGGGGCTTCCCTCATCGCGAAGGGACGTGGTGCGGGGCGAGAGCAAGCAGAACTCCTGGAGGGTCGTGTGAGTATAGCGTACCGTTGCTGCGCGGCGGATAGTTACGTGCGGATTTGTCCTGGAGGAAGGAAGGGCAGAGGTGGATGCGGGAACAAAGGCGAACGCGGATTCCCTTCGGGAAAGACAAAGGCAAACGCGGATTCCCTTCGGGAATGACAAAAAGGGGGCCTTGGATTTCCTTCGGGAATGACAAAAATGCGAATTCCTTCAGGATGACAGCGGGAAGGGATCGTCAGGGCGTAGCGGGTCAGGGTGCTTTTGCGGCTGTGGGTGCGGTAGGAAAGATGTTGAAGATGGTCAGGTAGTCGGAAATGGGCGATGTCAGCGAGATGGTGCCGTTGGCTGGCTTGGTTTGCAGGCTGCCCTTGTTGTCGAAGAGGGACGTGTCGGCTAGATGGTTGTTGGGGTCGAGTGCGAGTGTGAACTGCTGGGGCGACACCGGGGTGGAAATATTGTTCTCGGCGTCATAGCCGCTTTGTTCAAGCCAGACGATGAGGTAGAAGGAGCCGTCACCTTTCTGCAATAACAGGTGCCGGGGGGCGGTGGCAGGGTCTGCTGCGGCTGCTGAAGCGGCCGGCGCGAGGGCGAAGCTGAGCCGGCCGGGCGCGGCGAGAGGATGGGCGTCTTTGAGCAATCCAAGCAGATTTTTTACGGCAGTGTATGCAGGTTTTTCGGTCAGGTCGTGACGGAGCAGACCGTAGCCGGTATCAGGAAACTCGTCGAGCAACTCGTACAGAAACGTGTGGTGGATGCCCTGCGCCCAGCTGAGCAGAAGGACGCGGGGGATGTAGGCGGCTTCGATGGATTCGGGAATATGGCCGTTGTGGTGCGGGACTGGAAAGGCGACGTAGCCGGTTTCGGTGATGACGGCGGGCAGATGCGGGGTGCTTCCGTTGGCCTGGTCCAACCACCAGGGGATGCTGCCGTAACGGTGGCCCTGCGCATTGCCGCCGCCCCAGCCGGGGGTGCCCGGGTAGCGGCCGCCGAAGTAGATGTGCAGATTATTTTCAGTGATGGCCGGCGCGAGATTCCCGGCGGCGGCATAGCCTTCGGCACGGATAAACGATGGGCCGATAACGGGAACGCCGAGACGTTTGCCGGCTTCGGTAAGGATGGGCAGGAAGGCTTTGACGTGCGCGATGCCTTGCTGCCCGCCGCCGCCGCAATTGGTGCCGGAATCGCACTCATTGGCAGCTTCGAGGGCTTCCACGTCGGTGGCGAGATGCGCGTTTTGGACGATGGAATCCGGGGTGAGCGGCCTGTCGACGCCAAAGCCGCAGGTGCAACCGATACCGGCGGCCCCCAGGTCGCGGTGATGCTTGAGAAGCTCGGGTTCCGCGGGAAGGCCATCGCGAACGTGGTGCACGCCGAGGGTTTCGATGGCCGCCAGCACGCGGGGCCAGTTGTTGTAGGGCGTGTCGAGGTAGCTCATATGCGTTTGCACGCCTACAGAATCAACGAACGCGGCGGCGGATGAGGCTTGCTCGCTGTGCAAGGGAATGGTTCCGCCGGGAACTGTCGCTTGCGCGCGAGCCGCGGGCGATGCGATCGACCGAAAAACAGGCAAAGCCTGACGGGCAAGCACAGGAAAAAAGCAGGCCGCGATAAGAAGCGTTCCGCCCAATATCGCGCCCTGTCTGTGGTCGCGGCTTGCCGCCCTGATCTCGCTGCTGCTCACAATGCCGATGATGCGCGTTCTCCTCTGGATGTAATGCGGGGATACCCACAGCATACCGGGAAATGCCGGATGGCTGGGGTCGCCCCTGATGCCTGCGGACAGGCCTGGCATGACCGGATCGTCACGTTACGGGGCATTACCGATACGTTTCGGTTCTACGCCCCGCCATGGGTGCGCTGACGCGCCGGCGAGGCGATGTGGCCCGGACGCGCTGCGAGGCGCTCCTTTGTAGGAGTGCGTTCGCTGATTCCCGACATTAATGTTTGCTCCTAGATGACGTTTTTTGGGAACTGGTTGTAAACCCCTCTGCGGTAATCGGGGTCTATCCACGAAACCTAAGAACGCCTAAACCCTTCTTCCACCCTGCTTCGAAAAGGATGTTCGATGTTTCCTGGTTCTGCGCGCTGTTACGCCCTGTTCACCTTTGTCTGGCTTGCTTTTGCAGCTCATCTGCTTTCAGCCCAAATTTCAGGAATGCCTAACCAGAGCTTAGGGGGCGGACCGTACAGCAT
>CAXTRN010000058.1:0-2024 GCA_964246645.1 uncultured Acidobacteriaceae bacterium | reverse complement strand
TTAGGGGGCGGACCGTACAGCATCAGCTCAGCAGCCAGCCCAACGTCGTGCATGGACGTTTCCGGCGGAAGCAGTAATGGCAATGCCGTCATTCAATCGTTCCGGTGCAACGGCACACCGTCGCAGACCTGGTCGCTGGTGCCGGTAAGTGGCTCTGCGGGTACTGGGTATAACGTCATCGCTTCCAATAGTGGTCTTTGCCTGGATGTGCGGGGTGCGTCCACGGGCTCCGGGGCGGTGGTGATTCAGTGGCAGTGCAACGGCGGCAACCAGTTGAACCAGATGTGGCGGTTTTACCCGACCGGCTCTTCTTTCCGTCTGCTTTCGATGAACAGCAATCTTTGCCTCGGACGTTTAAACGGCGATGCGAACGCGTTGCAACAAACGGATTGCGGCACAACGGCCGGTACGGCAGTTTCTTGGAGTCTCGCGGCTTTGACCCAAACCTCTTTGCACGCGGTTTCGGGTACGGCGATGGGCACAGCGGTACTGACCGCGGAGGTCACCAGCGGCGGCGGCGTACCAACGGGGACAGTGACGTTTTTTAACGGCGCAACGGCGGTTGGGTCGGCGGCGGTGAATGGCACAGGCGCCGCCACGTTAAGCACGAATGGACTTACAGTCGGCTCGCATGTGATGAGTGCTTCTTATGCAGGAGTAGCGGCATTTCTTCCGTCCACCTCTCCCACGGAACCGTTGGCGGTTGCGGATATATCGGCGGGTGAGCAGGCGTTCCAGGCGGATTCGTTTGTCGATTCGGTGGGTGTGGTGACGCACCTGAACTATTTCAATACAGCGTACGGGAACTGGTCGAGCGTGTTGGGTGCGCTGCAGAAGATGGGCGTGCGTCACATTCGCGACGGAATCTTCACGCTGGATCCGACGTACCCGCTGTATGCGGATCATCGGACGCTGGCCGCTGCAGGGATCGGATGCACCTGTCTGGTGCCTTTGAATATGTCGGAAACCTCACAGCAGCTGACAGCCTTTTCGAACGCGCTGGGCGATATCGATGCTTTTGAAGACACGAACGAGGCGGATGGCGATTCGACCGCAGGCAGCACGCTGCAGGCCCAGGTGAACGCAGCCGTGGGCGAACTGCAAACCCTGGACGGCGCGGAACAAAGCACCGGCAAGCCGGTGGTGGGGCCTTCCTTTACGCGGGCGGAGGCATATGCCGCGGCGGGCAACATCGCTCCCGAGATCAATTACAACAACCTTCATGTTTACTTCTCAGGCCGCGCGCCTGGAACGGGTGGATGGGGCGGTGCGGATGCGCAGGGGAATCCGTACGGAAGCTTTACATACTGGATGGACCAGGCGCATACGGATGCACCCAACACGCCGGTCGTGATCACGGAAACAGGCTATGTGTCGGGGCCGACACCGGCGCCCTATCAGGTCAGCGAAGCGGTGGAGGCCGCGTATACGCCGCGTACCCTGCTGCTGGCGTTCAACAAAGGCATCAAGCGCACGTTCCTTTATGAGCTTGTGGATGAATGGCCGAACGATACCGATTATGGTTTGCTGAACCATGATTTCTCGGAAAAGCCTGCATTCACAGCGGTGAAGAACATGAACGCGGTGCTGAGCGACAAGGGCGCAAGCTTTACTCCAACGAAGCTGCAATACACCCTTGCCGGCGCGGACAGCTTTGTGAACCATACCTTGCTGCAAAAGCGTGATGGCACATTCTGGCTGGTGCTGTGGCTTGAAGAGAGCGGTTTCAATGAGGCTGCCGGAACTGAGGTGGCGGTAACGCCGGAAAACCTGACGCTCGAATTGGGAGTGTTCAATGCGGCAAAGCAGGTCATCCGCTTCGACGCTGCAGGCAATGCCACAGCCACGGCTGTGACCGGGTCTGCAACGAGTGTTCCGCTGACAGTAACCGACAAGCTGACCATTGTGCAGATCAATCCCTTCTAAGGGGCTTGCTGCCAAAATGCAAGAGCCGTCCGGACGCAACGCTGGTTGCGTCCGGACGGTTTCGCTTTGCGGGAGCCTGCGGGGGCCTCGGTAGGGGT
>CAXTRN010000057.1:0-18902 GCA_964246645.1 uncultured Acidobacteriaceae bacterium | reverse complement strand
CCATCCACCCCAGCCGCGATAGCCGAAGCCGGGTCCAAGGTTGTTGTAGAAGGTGTTGTATTCCTGTTTGTCTTTCACATTGCCAACGGCCGTAATGGCGAGATCGCCGCCGGAAGGCACCAGCTGGAGGCCATGCTGTTGCAGATCCGCTGCGATGTCGTCGCGCACGCGTTGTTCATACAGCGGATCGCTGGTTTGTACCTTGTAGAACGAAAAGGTGTGGTAGTTCTCAAAATGGGCGTTGTGGTCAAAATCCGTGCTCACGGACTGCGCCTTTATCGTGGCAGTTGCCCCGAGCACGAGTGCAAAAGCCGTTCCCCACAGGGCTGCGCGATAGTTCCCGTTCAGTTTCATAAACTTCTCCTGGCGAGCTATACGTACCGTCGTCACTGCATAGGATGCGTATTCGCAGAAACATGTCCGGCATTGCAGGCTGGGGTGACGGCTGGGAGGCACCGCGAGCTCAGGCCCCCGAAGCAAGGTACTGTGGTGGTTCGGTCGGCAGGGTGAAGTGAAAGGTGGAGCCATCCCCGACGGTACTCGTGGCCCAGATGCGGCCGCCATGCTGCACGACGATACTGTTGCAGATGGCCAACCCAAGCCCTGTGCCGCCGATGGTGCGGGCATCGGTGGCGTCCACCTGGCGAAAGCGCTCGAAGATCACCTGCAGCTTGTCCGCCGGAATACCCCGACCCTGGTCCCGGACCTCAATCAGAGCGGTTCCGGCAGAGAAAGCTTGGGCTGAAAGACGAATCTCCAATGGCGGTTCCACCTCCCTTGCGGAAAACTTGATGGCATTCGACACGAGATTGGTCAGCGTCTGCAGTATCCGATCCGGGTCAGCCCATACGGTCACGTCATTCGGTTCCGCGAGCAGCCGAATGCCTGCGCGTGCAGCCGCATGTCCGAGCAACGACACGGTACGTTGAAACAGCTCATCAACCGAACACAAAGCGCGGTGCAGCTCCGCCCGTCCCGAGCCGATGCGTTCCAGATCGAGTATGTCATTGACCAGGCGCACAAGGCGCTCCGTGTTGTCGACGGCGATCTCCATCATTTGCTGCGCCTTTTCAGGCCGCGTGTCCAGGGCGCCACCGGCCACCAGTCCCAGAGCCGCACGCAGGCTCGTCAACGGGGTGCGCAACTCATGCGAAACCGTGGAAATGAACTCATCTTTCATGCGGTCGAGCGCGTTGCGCTGGCTGATGTCGGTAAAGGCGACCACGACACCCACCGCTCGCTCGCTTTCTGCCGCGCTCAACCCGTGGGACGTGACACCAGGCGTTTCCCGGACCGCTTCGATCTGCGGACGTGCTACATATTCGACCGGAAACGAAGTGCCGTCCTTGCGCCAGAACACTTCGTTTGTCACACGAATGGCGTTTCCGTTCTGCACGCTGCCCCGGATCGGACAGCGGCTTTCCGGATAGGGCGTGCCATCGGCAAAGGAGTGATGCACAAGAGCGTGCATATCGCGCCCCAGCAGCTCTTCGGGACGGTAGCCGAGCATCTGCGCCGCCGCGGGATTGACCACCGTGACGCGCCCTTCGAGGTCGACGCCGTAAATGCCGTCGCCGATCGATTCGAGCACGGAATTTGATTGCCGGATCAAGGCGCGCAGCTGATCTTCGGCCCGCACCTGTTCCGTGATGTCCACCGCAAAGGCGAGCACATAACGCGGGCCATCGACCGATTCTATTAGACGATTGCGATAAGCCAGAACGCGCTCCTGCCCGTTGCGGTGCTGCAGAGGAAGGAGCCCCTGGGCTTCACCCGCCGCGAGTAGAGCCGTGAAGTAGGGCTCAATCCATCGTTGCCGTTCCGGCAGAATGAACTCGGCAAGGTTGTGCCCGACCACCTCTGCGACGGCGCGGCCAAAAATATGCGCTCCGTGTTCGTTGATTGAAAGCAGCGTGCCATCGAGGGTGTGGGTGCAGACCAGGCCCAGGGAACCTTCCACGATCTGCCGGTAGCGCGCTTCGCTCTCACGAATGGCCGCTTCCGCGACCCGTTGCTCGGTGACATCGATACCGGTGGCGATGATGAAGGCGACCTGCGCGCGCGGGTCCAGCAGCGCCGTCGCCGACCACGCGATGCGGCGGCGGGTGCCGTCCGCTGCCAGCCAGTTATTTTCAAACGCGGTAGGGAAGCCGCCGCCGCGGATACGCTCGAACCCTTCCACATACCCGGCAATGTCCTCTTCGGGAATCAAGCGTTCCCAGGCGTAGTGCCCGACAAGCTCGGCAGAACGGTAACCGGAAAGCATTTCACAGGCGCGATTGAAGCGCACGATGCGCCCCGCGCTGTCGAAGACGACCACCAGCGCGCCCACGGTGTCGAGCACCGTGGCCACGAAGTTCTTTTCGATGGTGAGCGCGGTTTCCACACGTTGCCGCGCACGGGCGGCTTGCTGCATCTCGCGTGTGTGCATCACCAGCTCCAAACGGGTGGTGACCATGTGGCTCAACGATTCCAGCGTGTCGATCTGTGTCGCGCTCAGCTTGCGCGCCGTGGCATCCAGTACGCAAACACAGCCAATCGCGACCCCGCTGGGGGTTTGCACCGGGGCGCCGGCATAAAAACGGAATCGGCGATCGCCGACAGGAATGCCCCCCGGTGCGTAAAGACCATACATCTCCGCATCGGGAATTTGGTACACCCCGTCGGCTTCGATCGTCGTTTCGCATGGCAATTGGTTGCGCGGCGCGGGGCCGTGCGCCGCGTGGCGTTCCAGACCGAAGCTGCCGAGCAAAACGACCGCATGCTCTTCCACGATGCTGATGAGCCCGGCTTCGGTATCGCACACCTGCGCCGCAAGGCGCGCGATATCGTCGAGCGCCGGGTCATGCGGCAGCGCACCGATGCCGTATCGTTCGATCGCCTCCAACCGGGGTTGTTCCATGCCTGCCAACACTATCTCTCGCATGCAGAATACGAAGCGCGAATGGGTTTCGCCCTCCCACTTTCGCCTCGCAGAGCGGACAAGAGTAATCGCGCTTCGGTCACATAAGAAACCGGAAATGCCGGATGGGGCATTACGGTCTGTGGTTTTGTCGCAACCTGACCCAAATTCCACCAAACTCGCCAAATTTCCTTGAAGCCAAAGGGGATCTGGCATCGCTGCCTGGGGAAAATGCCTGTTGGATACGATTTGGTTCCAGATATCCACGTCTTTCTGTCGCCGGCGCGCGTAAATGCTTGCTGGGAAAGGAGCTTCCCGCGCATACTCGAAAAAAAGGACGGAGGCAAGTGCCGTACCGGATGCGCAAAACAAGGGGTACGCTGTGAGCCAATACGAACGGAACGATGTGCTTCGCATGCTGCGCCTGCCCGCGCGGCAGCTGGAGATGTGGGAGCGCGCCGGGCTGATCGCACCTGCAGAAGTGTATGCCTTCGACCAGGTGTCGCAATTGCGCAAGCTGCGGGAACTGGCCGCTACCCGGATCTCCGTGAAAAGCATCCGGCGCTCGGTGGAAGCGATGCAGCGCGTGGCGGGCATGCGCAACCCGCTCGCGGGCGCTGTGCTTTCGCCGCATGGGCCGCGTTTGGCCTTCCGGCAGGATGGGGCGTTGGTCGATCCGCTTACCTCGCAGCTGGCCTTCGATTTCGATCTTTGCGGCAAGCGCGGCGATGTCGTCCAGCGGCTTGTGTCGCAGCCGACCATCACGCCCTTCGAACTCCAGGAGCTGTTTCAGCGCGCGGTACGTCTGGAAGAGCGACCGGAAACACTCCCTGAAGCAAAAACCCTGTACGAGGGGCTGCTGCAACTGTCTCCGCTGCACGCCGCCAGCGCGATCAATCTCGGCACCATTTGCTACAACGAGCGTGAATACGCCCGCGCCGAAAAACTGTACCGCCGCGCGACCGAAGCGGACCCGGAATATGCGCTCGCGTTCTTCGATCTGGGCAATGTGCTCGACGAGCAGATGCGTTTAGGCGAAGCCATCGAGGCCTACACTCGGGCGCTGGCCCTGGTACCCGATTACGCCGATGCCCACTACAATCTGGCGCTGGCCTATGAGCGCCAGGGCGAAACGCGCAAAGCCCTGCGTCACTGGATGCGCTATGCGCGGCTGGATGCGAGCGGGCCCTGGTCGAGCCATGCGCGCGCGCAAACACGCCGCATTCTCGCCTCCGAGCGACTGCTGATCGTCAGCCGGCACGGGCGGGTCATGCGGATTGCGGGCTGAACACCTGAGACCCCGTGCGGTTCCGTAGCCCCGGCCGCAACGGCAACGATACACTCCTCAGCAACGACATCCTCCTCCTTGGAGATTCCGCATCATGGCCGCACTGTCTTCTTTTCGCCCCTTTGTGCCCGCAGGTGAGAGCCGGAAGGAGCTTTCCCCGCGCGCGCTGATTCTCGGCAGCGTTTTTGGCGTGATCTTCGGGGCGGTCACGGTGTATGTCGGGCTGCGCGCCGGGTTGACGGTCGCCGCCAGCATTCCTATCTCCGTGCTGTCGATCTCCATCCTGCGAGCGTTTGGCCGATCGTCGATCCTGGAAAACAACATCGTGCAGACGACCGGAAACGCCGGTCAGTCGATCGCTTCGGGCGTTATCTTTACACTTCCCGCGCTTATCTTTCTTGGCTTCGATCTGCAGAGCTTTCGCATTTTCGCGCTGGCATTGCTGGGGGGCTGGTTAGGCGTCCTGTTCATGATCCCGCTGCGGCGGCAGCTGATTGTTGAAGAGCATGGAACGCTGACCTACCCTGAGGGCACCGCGTGCGCCGATGTGCTACAGGCCGGGGAGCGCGGCGGCTCGTTTGCCAGCCGGGTCTTTCTGGGCCTGGGGCTGGGTGGCCTGTACACGCTCTTCCAGAACGACAATCTGCTTGGGCTGTTTCCGCCCACGCCCAACTGGGAGCCCAACTTCGATCCGCGCGGGCAGGGCATCCTGCGCGGGGCTGCCATTCGGGCGGATGTGACGCCGGAGTACCTCGGCGTCGGCTACATCATCGGCATTCGCGTGGCAGCCATCATGCTGGCCGGCGGTGTGTTTTCGTGGCTTGTGCTGATGCCGGCCATCATGTTCTTCGGCAAGCACCTGCCCGGCCCGCTATATCCAGGCACCGTGCCCATTAACGAGATGAGCCCAAGCGATCTGTGGAAGACCTATGTGCGGCCCATGGGCGCGGGCGCGGTCGCCGCCAGCGGGCTCATCACCCTGCTGCGGACCGCACCGACCATCGTCGGCGCCTTGACGGCAGGCTTCGGGGAAATGCGCAAAAACCGTTCAGTCTCCCGGCCAACATCCGGGGCTGCAGCCGAGCGGTTGGATGAGCCGAGTCTCAGCGTGGCTAACCTCACTGCTGCCGCAGCCGAGGCCCGCTTGCGCGAACGCAGCCGCGAACCGGAGCAGGGACGCACACAGCGGTCGCGCACCGAGCACGATTTGCCTATGAGCGTTGTGGCGGGCGGCAGCGTTTTGCTGGTGGCGCTGATGTTTCTTTTCCTTGAGTTCAAGCCGGTGCCGGGCGCCCAGGTGGGCTGGCTGGCAAACCTTGCCGCGGCCTTGTTGGTGGTGGTCTTCGGCTTTTTGTTTGTCACCGTCAGCGCTCGCATTGTGGGCATCGTGGGTTCAAGCGCCAGCCCGGTCAGCGGTATGACCATAGCCACGCTGATGGCGACCGCGGCGATATTCCTAGTGAAAGGGTGGACGGCGCCGGCCTTTGGCGCGCTGGCGATCACCATCGGGGGTACCGTGTGCATCGCCGCTTCAAACGCCGGCGACACGTCGCAGGACCTCAAGACCGGCTACCTGATCGGAGCCACACCCTGGAAGCAGCAGGTGGCCGTCATGGTCGGCGTCATCGTGAGTGTGTTTGCGATCGGGCCGACGCTGAGTGCCATGAACAAGGGTTTTGAGAGCTTCCAGCGGCTGCAAACGCCGCGTGCCGTCTCGCTCCAGGCCTTGCCGGATGGCGTGCAGAACCAGGGAGCGTTTCCACGCGACAGCCTGACCATCACACCCCACCTTTTGCGCAAAACCGAGTCGGGAGCGGCGCGGCAGGTGGTGCCGGATGCGCGGCGGTATGTGCTGCTGAATGCGATCGGCTCTTCGGAGCTCGAAGACGGCAAATACCTGTATAACCCCGGCACGGGCCGCATCGAGATCCAATGGGTGCAGGGCATCGGCAGTGAAAGCGCCGCCGCCCCGCAAGGCCGGCTGATGGCCACTGTGATCAACGGCATCCTGAGCCGCAAGCTGCCGTGGAGTCTGGTGCTGCTGGGGGTGGCACTGGTTATCGGCATCGAACTGCTGGGCATTCGCTCGTTGACCTTTGCCGTGGGCGCTTACCTTTCGATCGGAACGACGCTGGCCATCTTCTGTGGTGGTGCCGTGCGCTGGATGGTGGACCGTGCGGCAGCGCGCGCCGGGGAAGGTACAGCTTCGGGGCTGGAAAGCGAGATTTCCTCAGGAAGCCTTTATGCTTCGGGGCTGATCGCCGCGGGCGGCATCATGGGGTTGGTCGGGGTTTGCGTAAAGATTTACCAGGACGTGTCAGAGCACACGGTGCCGCACTTCGATGCCAGCAACCCGTTTTACAAGGATTGGGTGAGCGTGGTGATGTTCGGGCTGTTGGCATTCAGCTTGTACTATTTCGCGCGAAAGCCGGTGCGTTCGGAGGACGGAGGCCAATGAACTTTCGCCGGCTCTGCGCAAAATCGAGGTTGCCGGTCCTACGGCATGGGCTGCCACGTTGAGGGTGTAGCGGCCACGGTGTCGAGCCCAGGCGTCCATTTGCCTCGTTTTTCGTAGATGATCCAGCTGGCAAGGATGATTTCAGGCTGCAGCACGAGTAGCGCAGCAGCGTACCGTTTTGTGGTCAGCAGCGATTCCGCCGCGCCGCGCAAAGGACGGCTGCGACGCACTGAGCCCGGCAGCTGCGGCACCTCGTATACGGCTGGATGCAGCTCCGGATGTTCTTGGCCGTAGCCGTCGACCACGCGTGCGAGCTGCTTGGGGGTCATCATGTTGAAGTCCGCGGAGCGGTTGCGACGGATCAGCGCCGGAGGAAGAGCCAGGCGCAGCAGGTCGGCGGCGAAATCGGCGCAGTTGTGGCGGGTCAGGGTATAAGACCGCCGGTTGCCGTCATGGTTGAGCCAGGTAAGCAGTGCTGTGTCCTGCGCCGGGCTGGTGTCGAAGCTGTACACGAGCAAACGGCGATCGAACGCGGCACCGATGCCTTCCTCCCAATCGCCGTAGGGCGGCGCCTGGAGATTTCCGTGCCGGTCCGGTGTTGCCGGGACGATGTCACTGAGGTGCTGCTCGCGGTAACGCGCCCGCAGGCCGGCCTTGATCTCCGGTGTGACAAACGCGGGACTTTCAGCGGGATCGGCGGTGCCGTACAAGAAGACGGGCAGCGGAAAGGCCATCCAGTCGAGTGCCGGATGGCGCAGATCGTGATAGCGCGAAACGACGGCACCAAACTCCCCGGAATGGCAGGGCCGTAGGTGCACCGGTGTTTCCACGCACAGGTCGGCCAGGTAAATGCCGGCATGGCCCTGGGGCATCATGGTGCCGAAGGAGCCGAAGGGTTCGCCGATTACAAGCGCCATCCGCGCATGGGCGTGCACGCCGCCCCAGGCGAGCAGCATCCCAAGCAGGACAGGGCGGATGGAAAAGAAATGTCGTGAACATCTCATTGCGTTTCGAAATTTCGCGAGCGAAACCTGCCCTGTTCGGTCCGGGGGAGGGGTGCCTGCTTCAGAAATACCTTGGCATCCCGATCGATGTCGGCGTCCAACAGGGAGGGGACTTTCTTTGACTTCTATTGTCACACTTGCCATGGAGGAAGAAGCGCAGCGCTGGTTTGAAGAGCAGCGGCAAGCGTATTTTCCACCCGCGTTGAATCACATTCCCGCCCACCTGAGCCTGTTTCACAGCCTGCCCGGGGACGCAACGACGCGGCATGTGCTGGCCGAGGCCGCCGTCACGCAGCCGGCTTTTTCGATGCAAATGGACGGCGTCCGCTCGATGGGGCGCGGTGTAATGTACACCCTGGCGAGTCCGCAGTTGATGGCCCTGCATCGCAGGCTGGCTGACCAGTTCGGCCCGTTTCTGACGCCGCAGGATAAGCAGCCGCTGCGGCCGCACGTAGTCGTGCAGAACAAGGTGGAACCGGCGGAGGCGAAGGCGCTATTGGCTGTATTGCAGGCGCGGTTTTTGGGTCGCGCGGTCCGTGCTGTGGGGCTGGACTGGTGGGAATACCGCGGAGGGCCGTGGCGGCTGTTGGAGCGCTTTGCTTTTCAAACAATCGCATGAATCGACCGGGAGCTGAGACGGCCGGCTGAGGCAAACAGGCCCGCGCCGGCCGGTGCGCGTCGGCCGGACTATGCGGCAAGCTAGGGAGCATCTTCGACTGCGTTGACAGTGAAGGAAGCCTGCTGTGCGCTGAAATATCGCCGCCGCATCCAGAAGGCGACGTTGACGAGCCCGATCAGGGCCGGCACTTCAATGAGCGGTCCCACCACGCCGACAAACGCCTCCCCGGAGTTCAACCCGAACACCGCCACGGCGACCGCAATGGCAAGCTCGAAGTTGTTTCCGGCCGCCGTAAAGGAGAGCGTTGCCGACTGAGCGTAATCGGCCCCAAGCTGCTTGCCCATCCAGAAGCTCACCACAAACATGACGAGGAAGTACACCACCAGCGGAAGTGCGATGCGCACCACATCCAACGGCAGCCGCACGATCAAGTCGCCCTTGAGCGAGAACATCACCAGAATCGTAAAAAGCAGGGCGAAAAGCGTAAGCGGGCTGATTCGCGGCACAAACTGAGTGCGGTACCATGCTTCGCCTTTGGCGCGGACGAGTACGAAACGCGTCAGAAAGCCTGCGGCAAACGGAATGCCAAGGTACAGGCCGACGCTTCTGGCGATCTCCGCCATGCCGATCGGCACGATACTTGCCTGCAGCCCGATCCATCTCGGCAGCACCGTTAGAAAGACCCACGCATACAAGCTGTAAAACAGCACCTGAAACACGCTGTTGATGGCAACCAGACCGGCGACGTAGTCTGTATCGCCTTCGGCCAACTCATTCCAGACAAGCACCATTGCGATGCAGCGGGCGATGCCGATCAGGACGAGGCCACGCATGTATGCCGGTCTGCCGTGCAGGAACACGATGGCCAGCAGAAACATCAGCACCGGCCCGATAAGCCAGTTCTGCACCAGCGAAAGACCCAGGACCTTCTTGTTCCGAAACACCTCGCCCAGCTTTTCGTACCGTACCTTCGCCAGCGGCGGATACATCATCACGATGAGCCCGAATGCGATAGGGAGGTTGGTCGTGCCGCTTTGAAAGCGATGCACAAAACCGGCCGATGCAGGGATGAAGTGACCGACAGCCACGCCCATCGCCATGGCAAGAAAAATCCAGAGCGTTAAAAAGCGGTCGAGAAACGAGAGCTTCCTGCGAGCCGCGGGCGCGCAGGACTTACCTTCCGTTGCGACCACCGCAGGGGTCATCAGGGCGCCTCACCGACGAGGAAAATACGAAGAACCCGGCCCGAGACGGCCGGGCCAGGTGACTTAGCAAATAACCCGGTCCGCAACGGGGCGCAGAAGGATGAACCATCCTGGAACCCGCTTAGAGTTCCAGGATGATGGGCATGATGAGCGGGCGGCGGTTGGCGTTTTTTTGCAGGAAACGTTTCAGGTCGCCACGGATCTTGTCTTTCATCACGCCGTAGTCGGAGCGCTCTTCCTTGCTGGACTCTTCGAGGGTGCGGGAAACGACGTCGCGAGCGTTGCGGAGGAGGTTGGGGTCGTCGGCAGCGAAACCGCGAGTGGTAATCTCGGGCTGACCTTCAACCTGACCGGTCGATTTGTTGATCGCGATGATGGGAAGAAAGATGCCGTCGCCACCCAACTGTTTGCGGTCCTTGATGACGACGTCCTGGACGACATCGGCAGTGGAATTATTATCGATGCACACGCGGCCGATGGTGATTTTGCCGGTCTTGTTGGCGGATCGGCTATCCAGGGTGAGCACATCGCCGTCTTCGAGCAGGATCACCTTCTCGGGAATGCCGGTCGCGGCGGCGAGCTCGGCGTGACGCTTCAGGTGACGGAAGTCGCCATGAATGGGAATGAAGAACTTGGGGCGAACGAGGTTGATCATCAGCCGCAACTCTTCCTGCGAGCCGTGCCCGGAGACGTGAATCATGCCGTTGGTGCCGTCGTCGTTGATGACGCGCGCATTGCGGCGTTCAAGATGATCGATGACGCGATAGATGGCTTTTTCGTTCCCGGGAATGATGCGCGAAGAAAGCAGAACGGTGTCACCGGCGTCGATCTTGGCAAATTTATGGTTATCGACGGCGGCGCGGGAAAGCGAACTCATCGGCTCGCCCTGCGTGCCGGAAATCAGAATGCAAAGTTTGTCGTCGGCGTGGTCTTTGATCTGGCCGGGATGGATGATGAGGCCGGGCGGCGGATCGAGATAGCCGAGATCCTGTGCGATTTCCGCGCTGTTATCGATGGACCGGCCGATCAGTGCGACCTTGCGCCCATGCTTGTGCGCGAGTTCCATGGCAATGCGAATGCGGTGAATCGACGATGAAAAGCAGGAGAAAAACAGCTTCTTGCGGGTGGCCGCGAAGATGTCGTCGAGGCGAGGCACGACGGCCCGCTCGCCGGGGGTGAAGCCGGGGCGGTCGACGTTGGTGGAGTCCTGCAGGAGCGCGAGTACGCCCTGCTTGCCGAGGTCGGCGAAGGCCTGCAGATCGAACGGGTGGCCGTCCGGCGAGCTGAGGTCGATCTTGAAGTCGCCGGTGTGCAAAATGGTGCCGACCGGCGTGGTGATGGCAAGCGCAACGCAGTCTACCAGCGAATGCGTGACGCGGATGGGCAGAATTTGGAACGGCCCAAGGGTGAAGCGCTTGCCGGGCAGGATCTCGATCAGCTCAGCTTTATCGAGCAGGCGATGTTCTTCGAGTTTGCCTTCGACATAGGCTAGGGTGAACTCCGTGCCGTGCACGGGCACATTAAGCTCGGACAGGATCCACGGCAGGCCGCCGATGTGGTCCTCGTGCCCATGGGTGAGGACGATGCCGCGCACCTTGGAGCGGTTTTCAATGAGGTAGCTGATGTCGGGAACGACGATGTCGACGCCGAGCAGCTCTTCTTCCGGAAACATAAGGCCGGCGTCGATGACGACGATGTCGTCTTCGTAACGCAGGGCCATACAATTCATGCCAAACTCGCCCAGACCGCCGAGCGGAACTATTTGCAGCTTATCCAATGCCATCGAATCTTAGTTTACACTGCTGGGCCGCGTTCACATTCCTGACCTGAAAGGCCGTGTTCGCGGTGTCGTCGATGGTCGGAGCGCGATTTCGCTCAACGCAGCAAATCTTCGAGCGCGGTGGAAAGATCGGTCTTCTCATCGCGGTATTTGATCAGGATCGGGGCGTAAACGGAAAGCCCAAGCTCTTTGCCCGGCCCATGCGTGATGGCGCGGGAACCGGGGACGACCACCGCGCCGGCCGGGATGATGAGCGGCGCTTCCGCAGAGGCGCGCAGGATTCGGTTGTTGGGCAGATCGAAGACCGGGGTCCCGCGGGTCAGGATGACGCCGGCGGCCAGCACGGCTTTCGCGCGAACGATCGTGCCCTCGTAAACGCCGGTATTCCCGCCGATCAGCACATCGTCTTCGATGATGACCGGGGAAGCGTTGACGGGTTCGAGAACGCCGCCGATCTGCGCTGCAGCGCTGAGGTGCACGCGGGCGCCGATTTGCGCGCATGAGCCGACCAGGGCATGTGAATCGACCATCGTGCCTTCACCGACGAACGCACCGACGTTGACATACGCGGGCGGCATCATCACGACACCTTTGGCCAGGTGCGCACCGGCGCGAACGGCGCTGCCACCAGGAACGACGCGAATGCCCTGTTCGGGAGTGAAGCGGCGGGCGGGGTAGGTGCCTTTATCGACAAAGCTGAGCGCCGCAGGGCCGCCGGCCTCACAGCCGTTCATGCTTTGGAGTGCGCCCAACCGGAAGCCGAGCAGGATGCCGCGCTTGACCCAGGCGTTGACGCGCCAGCCGGTCGCAGCTTCCGGGTCGGGTTCGGCGGAACGCAGGGTACCGGCTTCGAGGGCGTCGCGCAGTTGGTGGAAGGCGGAAAGGGCGGCGCTGTCGTTCGCGGCTGCGGGACCTTTGCTGAAAAGCTGCTCGATCGTTTGCTGAAGGGTGTCTTGCGAAAGCATCGAGGTTGATTCTAACCGCCGCGGCCCGGATTCCTGGGTGCACGGGCAAGCAAAGTCGATGCGCTTCTATGTCTACGAGAAGAATCAGAAGCAACGCCAGGAAGACAAGGGAATCAAAACATCCGCAGCTTGGGATCGTCACGGTGGGGCTGGTCAAAAAGCAGGCCCAGCTCGCCGAGCGTGCGTTCGAGCATGCGGCGTGTGGGCGTGGACACAGGGACCATCGGCAAGCGAAGATTTTCGTGCCCGCGGCCAAGCAGCGCGAGCACCGCCTTGATGGGCGCGGGGCTGGGTTCGGCGAAAAGGGCCTGCATCAGGCGGAAGTATTGGCGGTTGATGCGCCGGGCAGCGACCCAGTTATCCGTAAGCGCGGCCTCCACCATGTGGGCCATCTGCTGCGGCACGGCGTTGGACGCGACCGAGATGAGACCGACGCCGCCGACGGCGAGGGTAGGCAGGCAAAGGGCGTCATCGCCGGCAAAGACGTGAAAAGAGCGCGGCACCTGCGTGAGAATCGAGGTAATCTGCGGCAGCATGCCGCTCGACTCTTTGAGCGCGACGATGTTGTGGATTTCGGTAAGCCGCAGCACGGTTTCAGGTTCAAGATTGGTGCCGGTGCGCCCCGGGATGTTGTACAGCATGATCGGCAGATCGACCGCTTCCGCAACCGCTCGGAAATGCTGGTACTGGCCCTCCTGGCCGGGCCGGTTGTAGTACGGATTGGCGGTGAGAATGCCGGTGAGGCCGGGAATGCGGGCGAGTTTGCGAGCATTTTCCATGGCCTGATGCGTGCTGTTGTGCGTCGCGCCGGCAAAAACCGGTACGCGACCCTGAGCGGCGTTTACGGTAATCTCCACCACGCGCAGCCACTCCTGTTCGCTGAGCGTGGCGGTTTCACCCGTGGTGCCTGCGGGCACCAGCAGCGAGATGCCGTTGGCGATCTGCCATTGCACATGCGCATGCAGCGCGACCTCATCCACACCGCCGTCATGGCGAAACGGGGTGACCAGCGCGGTGCCGCAACCTTGCAAATCCATACCGGGATGAGTTTACGCTGAATGCGAGGCGGAAGCGTGCGTTTGCGCCGGCGTACGGGTTTTCTCAACGATGCGCCGAGGTGGGATCAGCCAGATCGCAGCCACCACGGCGATCATGCCAAGCGCGGTCCAAGGCGAAACGAAGGCGACCAACGCGGCACCGAGCGTAAGGCCCGCAGAAAGGCCCTGCTTCACCAAACCGGCAGCCGGTGGGATGTGGGTACGACGGCCGATGACCCCTGAAAGAACGGTCCAGGCAAGTGCGGGTAGCAGAAAACACACCGCATACAAAGCAACAGGCACGGCGGCGATACCCCGGGTACCGATCCACTGGACGCCGAACGGAATGAGAGAAAGGGCGAAGAGCAGACCGAGGTTCGCCCAAAGAATGCCGTGGGTGACGGTTTCCAGATCGTCCAGCAGGTAGTGGTGGTTCACCCAGTAAATACCGACCTGGACGAAGCTGAGCAGATACACCGCCAGGATTTTGCCATTGGCAAGCAACGCTTGCCGGTCGCCCATGGCCTGCGCGGAAGGGACCTTCAGTTCCAACACCATGATGGTGATAATGACGGCCATCACGCCGTCGGAAAAGGAGTCCAGACGCGAGCGGCTGAGCGATGCGGGCATGGGCCGTAGCATACCTCAGCCGTTTTCGACGTGCGCTGGAAGAAGGTGCTTGCGGGCCAAAGCGTCCTGATCGTCTGGTTTCGCGCGACGGAAGATGGCTCGTTAAACCCAATCCCCTTGGCGCATGAGCGGTTCGGGCGTACCGTCTTCCTGCAGGCCGTCGACGTGCACCTGGGGACCGCCGATCATCCAATCGACGTGGATCAAGCTTTCATTGGCGCCGAGAGCGGCAAGAGCTGCGGTGCTCATCGTTTCACCACCGACGAGGCAGGTGGAGTAGGCCTGGCCGAGGGCGATGTGGGAGGCGGCGTTCTCGTCAAACAGCGTGTTGTAGAAAAGAATGCCTGATTGCGCGATGGGGGAATGGTGCGGAACCAGCGCGACCTCGCCGAGGCAGCGGGCGCCATTGTCGGTGGAGATGAGCTTATTGAGCGCGGCTTCGCCGTTCGAGGCAGTGGCTTTCACGATGCGGCCCTGCTCAAAAGTGCAGCGGATATTTTCAATCAGCGTGCCCTGGTGGGAAAGCGGTTTGGTCGCCGCAACCACGCCCGTCACGCGATCCTTGTGCGGCGTGGTAAAGCACTCTTCCGTGGGGATGTTGGGATTGCAAAAGACGCCATTGCCGGAGGTCGTGCCGCCGCCCGCCCACAGATGCTGGTCGGCCAAACCGACGGTCAGGTCTGTGGAGCCGTCATCGGTGAAAAAACGCAGCGAATGAAAACGCTTGCCGTTCAGCAGATCGACACGCTGCTTCAGATTCGCGCTATGGGTCCGCCATTCGGCTATGGGATCGTCGGAGGTGATGCGTGAGGCGGCAAAGATGGCATCCCACAGCTTCCGGAGAGCGAGTTCCGGGGCATCGTTTGGGAAAACGAGCGCGGCCCAGGCCGGGGTGGCGCTGGCCACGATGCTCCAATTGATCTCATGCCGCGTAATGATCTCCATCGCCGGCTTGTTCGCTTTGGAAGCGGCCACGTTGGCGCGCGAAACTTTGCCGGGATCTTGCCTGGCAAGAAGCGCCGGGTCGGTGCCGGATATGGCTAAACGCGCGGCTCCGGCGCGAAACGCCGAAGCGATGCCGTCCTGCAGCCATTGCGGAGCGTAGTCGAAAGAGCTGTCCGGTGCGTGTTCGAAGCGGGCCAGGGTGAGGGCATCATCGGAAAGCAGCGTCGTGACCAGGCGGGCCCCGGCTTTGTATGCGTGGGCGGTGATGCGGCGCACCAGCGGAAGGGCATCGGTCGGCGCGGAAAGCACCACCTCCTGGTCGGGTTGGAGGGCGAGTCCGACCAGGACGGCGACCTCCGCCAGTCGGTCAAGCTTTTGTTCAAACGACAGTTCGGCAAAGCGCATCGCTTGGGGGGCGTCCAGAGACATATATGGCAGTGTACTTGGAATGGGCACAGCCTGGCCCAAAAGAGCACAGGCCGCGAGGCTGTGAAATTGCGAAACCGCGGATTTACAAGATCGCAAATTTACGAGATCAGGGGCGCTCGAACTTCTCGAAAACGTCACAAAAGTCGTAAACCCCGACTGGATTGTGAGCCAGCCATTCTGCCGCGCGGACGGCACCTTCGGCGAAAGGACGCCGCGAGTGCGATTCATGCGTCAGCAAAAGCTTGTCATCCGGCCCCGTGGCCTCGAGCACATGGAGGCCGACGGTTTCGCCATTGCGAATGGATTCGATCGGGATTTCGGGGCTGCCGGCCGCTTTTTGCATCACGCCGCGCAGGGTCATGGCGGTGCCGCTCGGGGCGTCGAGCTTGGAGCTGTGGTGCGTTTCGGCGATCGAAAATTTGTAGCCGGCACGCTGCAACTCGGACGTCATGCCGGCGGCGAGCTTCAGCATCAGCTGAACACCGACTGAAAAATTCGTGCCGTACAGAAGCGAGGCCTGACGGCGCTGCGCCAGGGCACGGGCGTCGGGCAGGCGATCGTACCAGCCCGTAGTGCCGACCACGACTTTGGCGCCATTGGCAAGGCAGGCGCGCAGGTTCGGCATCACGGCTTCGGGTGTGGTGAAGTCGATGATCGCGTCGAAGCCGGCCACAAAGGGTGGCGTCAACGCCGCGGCATTTTGGTTCTCCTTGGCATCGAGAACATGCACGCTGTGGCCGTGTTCGGCAGCGACGGAAGCCACGAGCTTGCCGGTTTTTCCGGCCCCGAGAACAAGAACACGCATGAGGAAAGCTCCTTTACCGCTTCGAGGCGGAACGAGGGTGACGAGAACGATGTATGTACGACCTAGTTTAGGACGGAGACGCGATAGCAGGCGTCACCCGTTCCCCTGCAGATTCGGGCCGGGAAGGCAGAACGCTTTCGCCAGGGTGCGTGGCAGCCAGATCCGTCGCAGGCAGATCTGTCATAGGCAGATGCTTATCGGGTACATCTTTGGGAGCTACATCAAACACAGCCGGATCAGGCGAGCGGAAAAAGTGCGTGTGCAGCGCGCGCACGGCTTCCTCCACATCTTCTTCGTTCAGCATGAAGCTCATGTTGATGCCACTGGCGCCATGCGAAATCATGCTTACGTTGATGTGGCTGATCGCGCTGAAGACCTGCCCGGCGATGCCGGGTTGACGACGGATGTCTTCGCCGACCAGGCAGACCAGTGCCTTGTTGCCTTCAAACTTCACATCGGCGATTTTGCTGAGTTCGGCGCTGATGGCGGGCAGGGCTTCGCGGGAGTCGACGCTCACGGAGATGGAAACCTCGGAGGTGGAAACCATGTCGATCGCGCATTTGTGCTTGTCGAACACATCGAAGACGAGCTTGAGAAAGCCATGCGCGAGCAGCATGCGGCTGGCGACAATATCGATGATGGTGAGCCGTTTTTTTACCGCAATGGATTTAAGCGGGCTCGCACATGGCGGCGGCATCGCCGTGATCACCGTGCCTTCGTTCTCCGGATTGCGGCTGTTGAGCACGGAAACGGGGATATTCTTCTGCACCGCAGGCAGAATGGTGGCGGGATGCAGCACCTTGGCCCCGAAGTAGGCCAGTTCGGCGGCTTCTTCAAAGGAAATGGTTTTAACGCGCAAGGCATCGGCACAAACGCGCGGATCGGTGGTCATGATGCCGTTGACATCGGTCCAGATTTCGATGGAACCGGCGTGGAGGCCGCCGCCGATGAGCGCGCCGGTATAGTCTGAGCCGCCGCGGCCAAGCGTGGTGGTGATGCCGTTGTGGGAGCCGATGAAGCCACCCAGCACGGGCACGCTGCCGGCCTCAACGACGGGCAGAACCGTGGCGAGCAGCGCTTGCTCGATGGCGTCGGCATCGGGGGTGGCCTTGCCGTAGTGGTCGTCGGTGAGGATGACCTCGCGGGCGTCGATGTGGACCGCGGGCAGACCGCGGCCGGCAAAGGCGGCGGCGATCACAACGCTCGAAAGCCGCTCGCCGTAACTGACGATCAGGTCGGCAGTGCGTGGGGTCAGTTCACCGAGAACGGCAATGCCGCGCACCAGTTCGTCGAGCGAAGCAAAGGCGCGGGTGATGTCCTCAAGAAGGGTGTCGAGGCGTTCGCCGGAAACCAGGGCAGCGGCGGTTTCGAGATGCCGGGTCCGCAGCCGCGCAGCGATGTCCAGGGCCGCTTCGCGGTCGCCGCGCCCGGCAGAGGCTGCTGCCGCGCAGGCGAGCAGCTGGTCGGTGACCTTGCTCATGGCGGAAACGACGACAACCGGAGCAAGGCCTTTCATCCGCCGCCCTGCGACGATCTCGGCTGTGCGCAGGATGGCCGCGGCGTCCTCCACCGAGGTGCCGCCGAACTTCATCACTAAAAGGCCGGGACGCGGGGTGCTCACGCCGTCACCGGTTCGGTTGTGGGCTCGGCATTGCCGGATAGCTCCTGTGAAGCGGTGAGCGGAGGAAAGCGCTTGAAGTTCAGCTTGCCCAGCACGGCAAGGATTTCGGCGTTCAGAACTGCCGCGCCCGCCGCGCCGCGCAGGGTGTTGTGCGAAAGCACGACGAACTTCCAGTCGAGCAAGGAACAGGGGCGCAACCGACCGACCGTGGCGGCCATGCCGTGGCCGCGCATGCGATCGAGCCGAGGCTGCGGACGGTCCTGAGCGGGTTCGTATTCGACCGGGCAGAGGGGTGCGGTCGGCAAATGCGTGCCCAAGTACTTGGCGCCGGGGCCGAAGGGTTGGAAATCCCGCCAGGCAGCAAAAATCTGCTCTGCTGTGGCGGAGGTTTTGAGCTTCACCGAAACGCAAACGGTGTGACCGTCCTCGACAGGCACGCGGTTGCAATGTGCGGAAAGTTTGGCGGCAAGCGGCTCCACGCGGTTGTGCTGAAGGGTGCCCAACAATCTTTGCCCCTCGTCCTGCACCTTTTCTTCCTCGTTTTGAATGAACGGCACGACATTGCCGAGGATGTCCAGGGAAGGAACGCCGGGGTAGCCGGCGCCGCTGACGGCCTGCATGCTGACGAGGAAGACGGCGTCAAGGCCAAAACGCTGCTCCAGCGGCTTGAGCGCGAGCACCGGGCCGATCACCGTACAGTTGGGGTTGGTCACTAGATAGCCGCCGCTGTTTTGGCGGGTAGGCTGGGACTCGAGCAGCTCCAGGTGGGCGGCGTTGACCTCGGGAATGCCGAGCGGCACGTCCGCCGCCATCCGGAACGCAGAAGAATTTGAAATCACCGCGCATCCGGCGGCGGCGAACCGGGGCTCCAGTTCTCGGGCAACGGCGGTATCGAGCGCGGCGAAGATAATGCGGGGCAGGGGAACCATCGACGCTTCAGGCGTATTCGGCTGCACGACCATCCCAGCGATGTGCGGCGGCAGCGGCGTATCAAGCTTCCAGGAGCAGGCCTCGGCGTATGGTTTGCCGGCGCTGCGATCGCTCGCTGCCAGCCAGGTGATGTTGAACCAGGGGTGGTTGGCGAGCAGCTGGATGAAGCGCTGGCCTACCGTTCCTGTCGCGCCAAGGATGCCGACATCGCGCCGTTCCATCTCCTAAGCATAACGCACAGCGGCATCGGGAACCTGTAAAGGATTGAGAGGCAAGCGCATAAG
>CAXTRN010000056.1:0-19461 GCA_964246645.1 uncultured Acidobacteriaceae bacterium | reverse complement strand
TCCTTCCTAAATGGGGATTTATTTTGTCATTCCGAAGTGTATCTGCGTTCTCATTCCCAAACGGAATGTGGTTTGTCCTTGGCTTGTCATTCCCGAAGGGCATCCGCGTTCCCTCCCTCGCCACCAAACCCCGTTCCTGAAACAGCCCTAACCCGCCAGCGCACCCGCCCATCCCCGCACCACCTTTGCCGTCGTCACCATTTGGCCGGCGTGCCGCTGTGTGTGCTCCGCACAATGGATTAACAGCCCACCCACTGTTGTCGGCAATTGCTTGCGCCCGATCCCTCGCGCTTGCTCGTAACTTGCCGGCGCAAACGCCGCGACGCGTTCCATCGCCCGTGCCAGCCCCATATCGAACTCGCGCCAAACCGCCTCGGCGGAGCTCCGCGCCATCTCTGTTTCCAAAGCCACAAGCTGCCGTTCGTCCAGGGACCGATCTTCCGCATAGGTCAGCAACCGATCCAGCGACCGCACGATGTGCCGCAGATGAAATGCCGGCGAGGGTAGCTCCAGCGGTCGCGCAAACAATGCAGCCTCCTCCAACGCAACGCACCACCGCGCCGCATCTTCCCCGGCGAGTTCGAGCGCGTGCACCACACCGCGTCGCAGCGGATCAAGCTCCCCATGCGTTCCTCGCATCCACGGCTCACCGCCAATCGTCACCACTGCCTCCTCATCCAGCGCACAAGAAACAATCTCTGGCCTGCTCGGCAACGCCACGCCTTACAGCCCATTCCGCTCGCGATATGCCCGCACCACCTCCGCGGGATCCTGGTGCTTGCCGTCTACTGCCAGGTTCATCGCCCGCATCTGGTCAGCGTCGATTTTGCCGGCTAACCGCGCCACTGCCCGGCCGATCGCTGGCCATCGTTCGGACGCGTCCTCCCGAACCAGCGGCACCGCCTCATAGGGTGGAAAGTAGTGCCGATCGTCCTCGAGCGTTACAAAGCCCAGCGCTTCGATCGCCCCATCGGTCGAGTTCCCGGCCACGATATCCACCTGGTGCGCGGCCAGGGAGCGGTACAACAGCCCAAGCTCCATCGTCCGCGGCGCACCCGCAAAGCGCAATCCGTACGCTGCCGCCAATCCCGGCAATCCATCCGGCCGCTCGGCAAATTCATACCCAACGCCCAACCGCCACTGTGGCGCCAGCGTGGCGACGTCGCTGATGGTGCGCAGCCCAAGCCGCCGCGCGTCCTCACCGCGCACCACCATGGCAAAGCTATCCTCAAAGCCCAGCCCCGGCCCGGTCCGCACCCGGTACCGTTGCGCGTACAACTGTGCCACCGTTGCATGGATCGCTGCCGCTGCGCGCTGTCCTGGCGGCGGCAGCGGTTGCTTCAAGATCGCCGTCAACGCGGTTCCGGTGTACTCCACATAGCCGTCAATGCGCCCCGACACCAGCGCCTGCTGACAAAGATAGCTGCCCGCCAGCCAGAACCGCCGCTCCACCGGACCGCCGCCTTCGGCCTCGATCTCCTGCGCCAGCAGCTCACCTAGAATCACCTGCTCCGTAAAATTCTTCGCCCCAATCACGACATGCGACGACCGCGGCGGCGCACACGCAGTGAAGGTCAGGGAGACCGAAAGTATCAAGCCTGCGAAGACAGCCCGAGCGCGCTTCGTCAATCGTCTAGGTTTCTGTAAACTGTCCGGCCATGACGCGTCATCTCGACCGAAGCGAACGGCTTCATCGTTCGCGCAGTGGAGAGACCCCTGTATTCTGAGTACGCCCGGCGATCTCGAATTCCAGATCACCGTCGCACCGCCAACCGCGCTTCCAGCAGCCCCAGCAGGCCATCCGCGGCCAGCGCCAATAACGCCGCCGGAACCGCCCCAGCCAGCACCAAGCCGTTATCGACACTCGCCACCCCGCGAAAAATCAGCTCTCCCAAGCCGCCCGCCCCGATCGCCGCAGCGATGGTGGCCACTCCCACGCAGATCACCGTCGCCGTGCGCAGCCCCGCCAAAATGACGCTCGCGGCCAGCGGCAGTTCCACCTTCCATAACCGCTGGCCACCGGTCATGCCGAGCGCATGGCTGACATCGATCAACGCCGGATCGACGCTGTGGATGCCCGCATAGGTGTTGCGCAAGATCGGCAGCAACGCATAGCCGGTCAGCGCCACAATGGCCAACCGCGCCGCCCGATCACCAAGAAACGGCACCGGCAACAGCAGCCCAAATAACGCTAAACTCGGGATCGTCTGCAACACATTGGCCACCAGCAACACAGGCCGTGCCAGCGCCGGCTTGCGCGTCAAGAGCACACCCAGGGGCAGCCCGATCGCACTCGCCCACAGCATCGCGCTCAGCGTTAACCACAGGTGCTCAAAGGTAAGCCGCCCGATCTCGCTTCCGTACCGATGCAGAAACATACCCATCAGTCTGTTCGACCCCATTCGCCGCTCGCATCCCGCGGCAGCGTTGCCCGCACATAGGCCTTCACCGCCGGCTCTTCCGACTGCATGAAATCCTGCGCGGCGATATTGGCGATCACGCGCCCCCCCTCCATCAGCACCACACGGTCGGCCAGGAACAGCGCCTCGGGCAGGTCATGGGTCACGATCAGGGTGGTCGTCTTCGCTTCCCGCAGCAGGGTGTGCGTGGTCGTTTGGATCTCCGCCCGTGTCAACGGATCGAGCGCTCCGAAGGGTTCATCCATCAACAGGATCGGCGGCTCCGAGATCAGCGCGCGCGCTACGCCCACCCGCTGCCGTTGCCCTCCGCTCAGCTGCCACGGCTGCCGTCCGAGCAGGTCCTGGCTCAGCCCAACACGCTTCAGCACCTCGGCCGCTTTCCGCCTTTTCTCATCCGCAGACACCCCGGCCAGTTCCAGCGGCATGGCAATATTCCGCTCCACCGAAAGGTGCGGAAAAAGCCCGCTCTCCTGGATCACGTAACCAATCCCATGCCGCAATAGCAGCGGATCACTTTCCGCCACATCCTGTCCGTTCACCAGCACACGGCCGCCCGTCGGCTTCACCAGCCGGTTCACCGTGCGCAGAAGCGTTGTCTTTCCTGAGCCGCTGCGCCCCAGCAGTGCCGTCCTCGATCCCGGCTCGCAGCGAAGCGAGATACCCTGCAATAAAAGACGGCCGTCCGGCAGCGCAAAGCTCACATCCGCGAACTCCACGCTACCGTCGGCCATCTGTCCCCTGTTCTCATTCCCGAAGGGATTCTGCTGCCAAGGACTAGGCCACAGCCTCGGGATCGCTTTCCGCGCCGCCCTGCTCTCCCGCGCTGGCCTCTTCGGAGGGTGGCGGCGCCACTGCCGTCGGGTTCGTCGCACCCTTCACCCGCACCACAGTGATCTTGTCGAAACCTTCCTTGAAGGCCGGCGGACGTAGGCGTTCGGCCAGCTTGTGCATCACCTCATCGGTCACCTGGCGATCGCGCTTCGAGTTTCGCTCCAGGCACACACTCAGCGGCACATCGAAAAACACCGCCTGCACCTCATACCCGAAGCTTTTGGCCATCTTGATCCATTGCCGGCGCTCATGCGGGCTCAGATTGGTTGCGTCCACGTAATTCCACGGCATTTTCGCGATCAGCCGCGCGCGTAACAGGCTGCGCAGGGTGCTGAACACCAAACCCTGGTACCGCTGTTCCGTGATGTCGTCGAAAAGAATGGTCCGCAGCATGTCGCTCGATAGCGGCTGCACGCCACGGCGCTTGTACCAGGTCGTCTTTCCCGAGCCCGGCAACCCGATCGTCAGCACCACATACCCACGCGGCGAACGCACCGGCACCGTGGCCGGCTGTACCGGCGGAGTTTCCATCTCCGGCTGTGTTTCCACAACCAACTGCGGCGCTACCACCGCCGGGGATAACGCTTGCACCTCGTCGGACAGAGTTTCCGCAGGCAACTCCTGCTTCGACGCCGCATCCGCTGAATTCACCCCAGCTTGTACCTCGCCGGGCTGCAATCCATGTATCTCAGCCGTTAACGCCGGGTCGGGCCGGGCCTTTTGCCCAGCATCGTCATCGATCTCGGTGGTGGCCGCCGACGGTTCAACCGCCTCGGGGTACGCAGGACGCAACGGCGCCATCTGGTCGCTGGGCAGCTCCTGCCCGATCTTGCCGGTAGACTCCGATTCGTTAGGAGCTCGCTTGGAACGTCGTCTCATGAACCTCTCGCGCACCCATTCGCGCATACCGAGCTTTGTATCACAGCCGTGCGTTGCTGCAAACCTGGTGCAACTTTTGTGCAACTGGCTGTGCACCTATCGGGCACCTATTTGGGCGCCTATTGGGCCACTGACTTGCGCAGCTTCCCGACCTCCACATCCGGCCCGGCCTGCCCCGCATTGCCCGCTGGAAGTCGCCTCTGGTAGCCTCACATTCAGTTCCAACCGGTTCACGGAGCGGCTTTAGAGCCGTTTTGTCGCCCTTTAAAAACGCAGGAAGAGAGAACACACGCACATGGCAGTCAAGGTTGGCATCAACGGCTTCGGCCGCATCGGACGCAATGTTTTTCGCACCGCGCTCGGCAATCCGGAGATCGAATTTGTCGCCGTCAATGACCTGACCACGCCCGCGACCCTCGCCCATCTTTTGCAGTTCGATTCCATTCTCGGCAACCTCAAGAACGAAATCACCGCCGGCGCCGATTCCATTACCGTCGACGGTAAAACGATTAAGGTTTTCGCCGAACGCGATCCTTCCAGGCTCGATTGGGCTTCGGTCGGCGCTGAGATCGTCATTGAATCCACCGGCTTCTTCACCGACGCCGAAAAGGCCAAGGCTCACCTCGGTGCCGGCAACTCCACCGTCAAAAAGGTGATCATCTCCGCCCCAGCCAGCAACGAAGACCTTACCCTTGTGCTCGGCGTCAATGACGACAAATACGATCCCGCCAGGCACAACATCCTTTCCAATGCCAGCTGCACCACCAACTGCCTCGCCCCGGTCGTCAAGGTGTTGAACGACACCTTCGGCATCCAGAGCGGCATTATGACCACCATTCACAGCTACACCAACGATCAGGTCGTGCTCGACGCTCCGCACAAGGATCTGCGCCGCGCCCGCGCCGCCGCGCTTTCCATGATTCCCAGCTCTACCGGCGCCGCCAAGGCCCTGAAGCTCGTCATCCCGGAGATGGACGGCAAACTCGACGGTTTCGCCATCCGCGTCCCCACGCCCAACGTTTCGGTCGTCGATCTGAGCTTCACCACGGAAAAGCCGATCGATAGCAAAAGCATCAACGCAGCCCTGAAAGCCGCCAGCGAAGGTCCTTTGAAGGGCATTCTCGGCTACACCGAACAGGAACTCGTCAGCTCCGATTTCCGCGGCAACCCCCTGTCCTCCATCGTCGACAGCAAACTCACCAAAACGGTCGGTTCCATGGGCAAGGTCATCAGCTGGTACGACAACGAGTGGGGATACTCCAGCCGCGTCAAGGATCTGGTGCTGTTTCTCGTAAAAAAGGGTTTGTGAGCATTTGCGTATTTATGCGTGCTACCCATAGGAACTCTTCTGCTGTCGTGCGCGAAGCGGCTCACCACATCTGCAAACGAGCGAAGGCCCTTGGTACAATATGGAGATGCCCATGCAAATGACGGCTCGCAAGTTCACTGGCTCGGACGTCTTTCAGCCGATGAAGGATGAGGAATACCTGTACTGGGCGAGTGTTTCGGCTTCAGAGAGCTTTGCTGCGGGTCACCAAATGAGTGTTGAGGGCTATCGCGCCTATGGCTATGCCGCCGATGGACGAGAACTTAAGACAGTTGCTCTCCGCACTGAACGCCCATGACGTTCGATATCTGATCATCGGTGGTTATGCTGTCTTTGTTCACGGACAGCCGCGCATGACCAAGGACCTGGACATATTCATCGAGAGTAGCCCAACAAATGCTCTTGCAATCTTTCAAGCGCTCGCGGAGTTCGGTGCGCCACTGGGTGAGTTTACTGTTGCTGATTTTGCCAATGGAAAAACTGGAGCCCGGTTCGGGAACCCACCCATCTGCTTCGACGTTTTGCAGAGAATCGACGGCGTCGACTTCTCGACTGCTTACGCAAATAGCATCTCGTTTTTGATTGACGGAGATCTTCCTGCACGCTACATCTCGGCTGATGATTTCATCGCCAACAAGATCGCGTCAGGACGCCCCCAGGATCTGGCGGACGTGGATGCCGTCCTGAAACGCCGTCAATCAATAGCCAGGCAAAGACCATGACCGGCTACCCCGCTGCCTAGCGCGGGAGTTTTTGCCTTCGTTAGGCGCCACTCAGGTATCCTCAACTCGATGCCCAAGCTTTCCATCACCGATCTCGATCTCGCCCATAAGCGCGTTTTTCTGCGCGTCGACTTCAACGTCCCCTTCCAGGACGGCCGCATCACCGACGACACCCGCATCCGCGAGACAATCCCCACCATCGAGTACGCGCTCCGTCACAAAGCCAAGCTCATCCTCGGCGCGCATCTTGGCCGCCCCAAGGGCAAAGCCGAGCCTTCCATGAGCCTGCGCCCTGTGGTCGTCCGCCTTCGCGAACTGCTCGATCACGTCATGGGTCCACAGGAAAACGTCGCTTTCGCCCCTGACTGCGTGGGCGAGGTCGCCGAAGAACTCGCCAGAAATCTGGAGTCCGGCCAGCCGTTGCTGCTCGAAAATCTGCGCTTCCACGCTGAAGAAGAGCAGAACGACCCAGCGTTCGCCCAAAAACTCGCCGCTCTTTGCGACATTTACGTCAACGACGCTTTCGGTGCCGCGCATCGCGCCCACGCCTCTATCGAAGGCATCGCCCGCATCGTGAAGGAACGTGGCGGCCAGGCAGCGGCCGGTCTTCTTATGCAAAAGGAGCTTGAATACCTCAGCAAGGCCGTCACCGAGCCCGCACGACCCTTTGTCGCCATCATCGGCGGCGCCAAAGTGTCTGACAAGATCGAAGTCATTAACGCCCTGCTTGAAAAGGTGGACGCCCTGCTCATCGGCGGCGCCATGGCCTACACCTTTCTCAACGCCAAAGGCCAGACTACCGGCACCTCCCTCGTTGAAGCCGACAAGACCGATATCGCAAAAGCCGCCATGGAAAAAGCCGCCGCTCGTGGTGTTCGCTTTCTGCTGCCGGTCGCCCACATCCTAGCCGACCGGTTTGCTGCCGACGCCCAAACCGAGGTCTTCGCCGGTGATGCTGCCTTTCCCGCTGGGAGGATGGCGCTCGATATCGGCCCCGCGACCGTCGCTCTTTTCAGCAAAGAAATCGCCGGCGCCTCGACCGTGCTGTGGAACGGTCCGATGGGCGTCGCGGAGTTCGCCCCCTTTGCCCACGGCACCAACGCCATCGCCGAAGCCCTGGCCGCCAACGAAAATGCCGTCACCATCGTTGGCGGCGGTGATTCGGTGGCCGCCATGCATCAATCCGGCTTTGCCCACCGTATCACCCACATCTCCACCGGCGGCGGCGCTAGCCTGGAGTTCCTTGAAGGCAAAACCCTCCCCGGTGTCGAAGCGCTTTCTGATGAATAGTTAGAATCAGGGTCTCACGCTACGCTCCACTTTTTTATATGTTTCCTTTCGACCGAAGCAGACAGTTGTATCGTCTACATTTTTAGATTGTCATCTCGACCGGAGCGGACAGCCTTATCGTCCGCGCAGTGGAGAGACCTGCAGCTTACTGCTGGCAATCACAAGCCTTTACCCTTGCCATAACCCCGCCACAGCCCGTACTCTCCGTTGAACCGCATGCCATCCACTTCAAACCCGGAGCCGACTCCTTTTGCGTAAACCGATCATCGCCGGCAACTGGAAGATGTACAAAACCCCGCGTGAATCGCTGGCCTTCCTTCAGGACTTCTTTCCCCTGGTCGAAGGCCACACCCGCGACGAGATCGTTCTGCTTCCCACGATGAGTTCGCTGGCATCCGTCCTTGAAGCCACCGAGGGCTCCCCCGTGCGCGCCGGCGCCCAAAACATGCATTGGCTCAATGAAGGCCCCTATACCGGGCAAACCTCGCCGACCATGCTCGTTTCCATCGGCTGTCGTGACGTTCTGCTCGGTCATTCCGAGCAGCGGCTGTACTTCGGCGAAAGCTATGAACGTGTCAATCTGAAGTTCAAAGCGGCTATTAACCATGGCATCACCCCGATCGTGTGCGTCGGCGAACTGCTTGCCGACCGCGAAAGTGGAAAGACCGAAGAGGTGTTGCGCTCCCAGGTGCGTGCCGCGCTTCGCCATGTCACTTCGAGCGAAGCCGGTCGCCTGATCATCGCCTACGAGCCCATCTGGGCGATCGGTACCGGCTCATCCGCTTCCCCCGAAATCGCTGCCCAGGCGCATCGGCTCATTCGCGCCGAAGTCGGCCAATGTTGCGGAAACGACGTTGCCGCCGGCACTCGCATCATCTATGGCGGCTCCGTGAAACCGGAAAACATAGCCGAATTGATGGCCCAGGAAGAGATCGACGGCGCCCTCGTCGGGGGCGCCAGCCTGGCTCCCTCAACCTTCGCTGCCATCGTTAACTATTGATTGCCAACTGATCGTGGGCAAGCACAGGTGCCCGCCCCTTATCACTCTCTCGATGAACTACCTCTTATGGCTAAACAGCCGGCTTGGCTCGCGGGCTTTTCGTCTTACCGCACAACTCCGGCCTGGTCCAGCGGCCAGTACACCACCGCAGCCCGGCCGTAGATCAGATCGTGCGGCACCGGACCGAAGTCCCGGCTATCGCTTGAAATCGAACGGTGGTCTCCCATGACGAAGTATTCGCCCATCGGGATGGTCTCTTCCGGCAGCGACCGGTCATCCTGAAACCGCTCCGGCACATACGGCTCAGCGACAGGCAGGCCGTTCACCGCCACCGCGCCATGGTCGATCGCCAAGCGGTCGCCCGGCAGGGCGATCACGCGTTTGATGTAGCTTTTCGAGCGATCGTGCGGGTAATAAAAGACCACCACATCGCCCCGGTGGATGTTTTCAAATCGGTACGCGAATTTGTTGATGAACAGTCGGTCCTGATCTTCCAGGCGCGGCAACATGCTCGTCCCTTCCACCCGTACCGGCTGGTAAAGGAACAGGATGATGAACAGCGACACCAGCAGGGATACCAGGAGATCGCGCGACCACGCGCGCAGCCCCAGACCGTTACCCGGCTGATGAACCGTTTCCGTACCCGAAGCCTGGTCCTGAAGTTTGTGCATGGCGGAAAGCGCGGTGCAAAGGTGCAACTACGATAAAAGTTTAGACGCGTCTACCGCCTTTGGGGTATAAGGAACCACCAGAATCAGAGAACACGGCACACTCGGTGGAGTAAACTAAGAGAAACGATATCCTTCTATGGCGACTCTTACGCAGCTTCCTGTTCCCGCATTGGAAAAATCAGAACGATCGGCAGTACGGCCCTCCGCAGATCTACAGGGCCTGACCACCGAACGCATGAACGAGGCCTCGGTCGGTCTTGACACAAAATCCGCACTCGACATCGCGCGGATTATTAACCAGGAGGACGCCAAAGTCGCCGCGGCTGTCAAGAAGGCTCTTCCGGAGATCGCCCTGGTCATCGACACCGTCGCCCGGTCCCTGCGGGATGGCGGACGTTTGATCTATGTCGGCGCCGGCTCTTCCGGGCGCATCGCCGCGCTTGACTCTTCCGAGTGTCCCGCCACCTTTTCCACCAACCCCCATCAGGTGCAATACCTCATGGCGGGCGGCCCCAAGGCTCTTGCCAGCGCTTCCGATGTCAACGAAGATTCTCCGGAGATCGGCCAGCGTGATGTGGCCAAACGCCGCCCCACCCGCAAAGACGTCATCATCGGTGTTTCTGCCTCCGGCCGCACCCCTTATGTCGTCGGTGCTGTTGAATATGCCCGCGTCCGTGGCGCAAAAACCGCCGCAATCACCTGCAATCCGAACTCCGATCTCGCCCAGGTCGCCGATATCACCATCTGCGCCGAGGTCGGTCCCGAGGTCATCTCCGGTTCCACCCGGATGAAGGCTTCCAGCGCGCAGAAGATGATTCTGAACGCCATCACCACCGGCGCGATGACCCGGCTCGGCTACGTTTACGACAACCTCATGGTCAACGTGCATATGAAAAATGCCAAGCTCGTTGAGCGCGGCATCCGTGTGCTGATGAAGCTTTGCGACATTGACCGCGAAACGGCTATTCGCACCATCAAGTCAGCCGGCAAAAGCATCCCGATCGCGGTAGTGATGTTGAAAGCCAAGGTCGACAAGATGGAAGCCGTCCGCCGCCTGCAAAAGTCGGAAGGCAACGTGCGCCTGGCCATCGAAGACTCCCGCCTCGAACTGTAAGTCTCTTGTGTCGATCGACGGAACGGGCACGCCGCGGCACCCGTAATGTCCACAGAGACGGTGCAGTGCACTCTTCCGATGCCCTGCGTTGTCCTGAGGGGCATGTACCCCGAGCATGCTCAGGTTTTCGCTTCTGCCTATAAACAACGCAACATCCTGCCGCAATCCCTGTCTACACCCATAGACTGCATTCCGGAGTGCAGCACATCTTTGCAGGAGCGGCACATATGAAACATTTCTTCCTCAGCACCACCCTCGCCCTTTCTCTTGGTTGCGGCGCTGCCTTCGCACAACAAACGGCGCAGCCGGCACCTGACGCGCAAAACGCCCCGGGGCAGACCCAAACCCAAACCACGCCCGCACCCGAAGGCTACGGACACCGCCACGCGCCCAACCCGCACCGGCAGGCCGAGCACCTCAGCCGCAAGCTGAACCTCACCCCCGACCAAACGGCGAAGATCGAGCCCATTCTTGCCTCGCGCGATCAGCAGGTGGAAGCGCTGCACGGCAACGCACAGCTCACGCCACAGGACCGTCATCAGCAGATGCGCTCCATCAACGAGCAAACGCAGCAGGCGATGTCCGGCATTCTGTCCGCCGATCAGATGGCCCAACTCAAGGCGATGCGCCACCGCGGCCACCATGGGCCGGACCATGGATTGGACCATGGATTGGATCAGGACGGCCAGCCCAATCAGGCGCCCTCTGCCTAACCTCAGCCACAGCGTTTCAGCAAAGGCCGGAGCCTCCCCGCTCCGGCCCTTTCTTTTGCGGCGCTCCACTGCAGCACTCCGAGGCGCGCCGCGTGTCCGCCCGCCCGCACCTGCCTCGGCACCCCACCGTGTTCGCGCTTCTTTCGTACACTAGGCCGATGGACAAATTTGTAGTGCGCGGAGGCAATCCGCTGTTGGGAACGATCAAGGTTTCAGGCGCAAAGAACTCGGCGCTGCCGTGCATGGCCGCGGCCATCCTCACCGAAGACGAGGTCATCCTCGAAAACATTCCTCAAGTCCGCGACATCGAAACCGAGCGCCGGCTCCTTGAGTCCATGGGAGCCGAAGTCGAACTCGGCTACGGCCGCGCCCAGCACCGCACCTCGATCCGCTGCGCCGTTCTGTCGGACCCCGTCGCCAAGTACGAGATCGTGAAAACCATGCGCGCCAGTTCGCTTGTGCTTGGGCCCCTCATCGCCCGCACCGGCATTGCCCGCGTCGCCATGCCCGGCGGTTGTGCCATCGGCGGCCGTCCTATCGACCTGCACATCAGGGGCCTCGAAGCCATGGGCGCCACCATCACCCAGGAGCACGGCTATCTGGAGGCCCGCAGCCCGGATCATGGAAAGGCGCGACTCAAAGGGGCGCACATTGTCTTCGACAAGATCACTGTCACCGGCACCGAAGACCTGTTGATGGCTGCCACGCTCGCCGATGGCGAAACCCTGTTCGAAAACTGTGCCCGCGAACCCGAAGTCACCGACCTCGCCGCACTGCTGAACGCCATGGGCGCCAAAATCGAGGGCGCCGGGACCTCTACGATTCGCGTCCAGGGGGTCGCCAAGCTCAACGGCGCCAAGCATCGCATCAACCCCGACCGCATCGAAGCCGGCACCTTTCTCCTCGCCGGCGCCATCACCGGCGGTGACCTCAATGTCGACTGCTGCAACCCCAAACATCTCAGCTCATTGCTCAGCAAGCTCGAACAATGCGGCGTGCGTCTCGAGGTCGGCCAGGACAATGTCCGCGTCCACTCCGGCGGCGCCCTTAAGGCCACCGACATGGGCACCGAAGAATACCCCGGCTTCCCGACCGACATGCAGGCGCAGTTCATGGCCCTGATGACGCAGGTGGAAGGCGTGTCCACCATCACGGAAAATATATTCGAAAACCGCTTTATGCATGTCGGCGAGCTCAACCGCATGGGCGCGCACATCGCGGTCAATGGCCGCACGGCCACGGTCCGCGGCGGAACCAAGCTGCAATCGGCGGCTGTGATGTGTTCAGACCTCCGCGCCTCCGCCGCTCTTGTTCTCGCGGCTTTGGTCGCCGATGGCGAAAGCATTCTCGACCGTGTTTACCACATCGACCGCGGCTACGAGCACATCGAAGAAAAGCTGCGCAACGTCGGCGCCCAGATCCGCCGCATGGGCGACATCTTCGGCAAACGATAGTTGCAACGGCTCGCGTCCGAGCGCAACATCAAGTTACGAGGCAAACCATGGCCAGTTCCGCAACGCTGCTCTCCATCGACGAATACCTGCATACCAGCTTCAGCCCCGATGTGGATTTCGTCGATGGCGAGATCGAGGAACGCAACTTGGGTGAATTTCAGCACGCGCGAGTACAAACACTAGCGGCTGCGTTGTTCGTGAGTAACGAGCGTACCTGGAAGGGGCAAACTGTCGTGGAACAACGCATTCGCGTCAGCCCCACCCGCGTACGCATCTGCGACCTCGCCATCCTTCGCGCGGATGCCCCGCGGGAAAAGGTCACTGAAACACCACCGCTGCTTTGCATCGAGATCCTGTCGCCCGAGGACCGTCTTTCCCGCGCTGAACTTGTCTTGGCCGATTACTTCGCCATGGGCGTTCCTAATCTCTGGCTCATCGATCCCCTTCGCCGCTCCGCGCATACCTTCGACGCGCAAGGCCTGCACCACGCCGACCCCACCAACCTCACCGTCCCTGATACTGCCATCCGGCTCGATCTCACCGAAGCCTTTGCTGCGCTCGACTAAACTCCCGTCGCCATCCTTCGTCGCCGGTTCTACAATAAAAATATGCGTTCGCCTGCGAGACTTCTCGCATCCCTCAGCCTTTTCGCGGCCGGTTGCCTTTGCACATCTCTTCGGGCCGCCGCGCAAGCTGCCGGAGCCACCGACGATACCGGCAGCCGCGTCGTTCTGGTGCTGCCCTTTGAAAACCGCTCCGGCAATGCTTCGCTGAACTGGATCGGCGATTCCTTTCCCGACACCCTCAACCGCCGTCTGAATTCATCCGGTTTCCTCACCATTTCACGCGACGACCGCAGCTTTGCCTACGATCATCTCGGGCTTCCGGAGGGCTTCCGCCCTTCCCGTGCCACCTCTATCCGCATCGCACAGCAACTCGACGCCAACTACATCATCGTGGGCAGCTTCACCGTCGCCGGTAGCCATCTTGCCGCCCAGGCACGTGTCCTAGCTGTCAACAGTCTGCGCCTGTCACCGTCTTTTGAGGACGGCGCCGACCTCAATCATCTTTTCGACACCGAAAACGCGATTGCCTGGAAAACCGCGCGCGCCATCGATCCACATTTTTCCGTCGCCGAAAGCACCTTCCTCGGCGCCCCCGGGGCCGTGCCCCTGCCTGCGTGCGAAAATTACATTCGCGGCGCCAACGCACCCCTGCCCGCAGAGCGGCTCCAGCGCCTGAAGCAGGCGGTCACTTTTACGCCCGACTACACCCCCGCTCTGCTCGCCCTCGGCAAGGAGGAATACACCGAGCGCGACTTCACCGCCGCCGCCGCTGCCCTCAGCAAAGTGCCGTCCAACAACCCGTCCGCGCTTGAGGCCGGTTTCTATCTCGGTCTTTCTCGCTTCAATGCAGCCAACTACGCCGGTGCCGAAACCGCCTTTGCCTTTGTCGCCGATCACCTGCCCTTGCCCGAGGTCCTCAACGATGAGGCCGTCGCGCAAAGCCGCCAAAACAAGGATGCAGTCGCCCTCTTTCAGCGTGCCTCCGCCGCCGACCCTTCTGACGAGGACTACCATTACAATCTCGCCATCGCCCTTTTCCGCCGCGGCGACATCGCCGGTGCCTTGCGCGAAGCCGGCGCGGCCCTCCAGCGCCGCCCTAATGACAACGAAGCGCTGCAACTGCAGGGACATCTGCGCTCCGCCGCCCCGGGCACCCGTCTTTCCGTCGATACCGCCTCCGGTTTCAGCCCCGCTGAACGTATTCGCCGCACCTACTCGGAAACCAGCTACCGGCAAGCAGCCTTTCAGCTCGAACAGCTGCGGGCCGCGCGCCTTGGCACCCTTTCGCCTCAACAACGAGCGGCCGAATACAGCGCCATCGGTCGCGAGGCCCTCAGTCAGGGCCTCGTTCCGGAGGCGGAAACCCGTTTCCAAACCGCCCAGGCCGCCGCCCGCAACAGCCCCGAAGCCCGCGCCGGGCTTGCCGCGGTGCGCGCACGGAGCAACAATCCCGCCGAAGCGCGGACCGAGGCGATTGCCTCCCTGCGTGTCCGCCCGAACGCCCCCGCCCTGCTCGTGCTCGCCCGCTTGGACCTGAGCAAAAACGCTCTGACCGTAGCGGCGGACGAGGTTTCTCAAGCTTTGCAGCTGGACCCTCATAATGCCGCCGGCCAAGCCCTTCGCCAAACCCTGCAAAGCCGCGGGCAAACCGTCCGCTAGATAAAACTTACCTCCGCCATCATCCTGAGCACGGCGAGGGATTTCGCACTCTCTTCTGCAACCACCCAGGCTCACCCACGCACCCGACCCCGGCATGACCCTCAACCAAGCCATTCTCCTCGGCACCCTTGGCCTTTGCCTTGGGTTTGTCGAGTGTAATCGTCCTGGGCGCATCCTCCCCGGAGCCGTCGGCCTGCTCTTTTTTCTGTTCTCGTGCGCCCGCCTGACCGCAGCCGGCCTCCGTTTTCCGGCACTGCTCGTAATTGCCATGGCGACCCTCATCCTACTTGGCAATCTGCCGCGTTCCCTTCCCCTCTGGCTTCTGGTTCTGGCGACCGTGGGCCTTATTGCCGGTCTGCATTGGCTGCCCGCCGGGGCCGCAGCCGCGATCCCTTTGCGCATCGCTCTTCCTTGTGGCGCCGTTCTGGGAGTGCTCGGCGCCGTTTTGACCCGCATTGCGTTCCGCGCCCGTCGCGCGAAAGCATTAGACTGAAGCGTAGACATCGTTTTTGGGAGTTCGTTTCGTTTGAATCGCCTGCTCAAGCTCACCTGTGCCGCACCTTTCCTTTGTTCAGCCGCCATTGCCGCCGCGCAATCTCCCAAGCTGCAGCGCCAGCTCTCCTATATCGACCTCGGCGTACAGGCTGCCGGCCAGTTCACGAGCCCGGTCTCCGGTCCGGTCACTATTCTCGCCAACGACACCGGTACCACCCTCCACCAAAGCGCCTCCAGCACCCTCGGCGCGCTCGGAACCTTGCGGTACTCACCGAAGCCCTACCTCGGTGTCGAAATCAACGGCAGCTACGCCCGCTATACCGAGACGTACAACGTCGCCCCTTTTCAAATCCAAACCCAAGCCAACGAATTCACCTTCGGCTATCTCGTCATTCCGCCTTACACCATCGCCGGCTTGAAGCCCTATGCCTCGGCCGGTGTGGGCGTGGTTCGCTTTGCCCCCACGGCCGGCGGCGGCCAGGGCACCCTGTCCCAGGGCCGGCTCGGCTATTACTACAATCTCGGCGTGCAAAAAGACGTCTCCGGCGGCCCGTTCGGGGTACGCGTAGGCTTCCGGCAACTCTTCTTCCAGGCACCTGACTTTGTGCAGAACTACCTGCAAATCAACAAACGCACCTCCACCGCCGAACCGGTAATCGGCTTTTACCTGCACTTCTAATTTCTGCAATCCGCTTCCTGCAACTCATTCCAGTCCCCGGGCCCTTTCTTCGTTACTCGTAAACCCGATGTGCCACCAGCTGCCTCGGCTGAACCGGCGTGAGCGGCAGCCACGGAAAATCCGCATCCTAAAATCCGCATCGTAAGATCCGCATCCTAGCCCACAACACTCCGTACAAACCCTGCTCTCGATACACTGTCGAAGGAACGCCCTTTTCGGTACCGCTGCCATGAACGATCTTCTGGACGACGATAACGCCACGCATGCCCGCCACGAACGCGAGCGCGAGCTCACCCTCAGCACCGGGGCGATTCTGAGCATCTTCTTCGGCCTGGTCGTTTTGTGCGGCGTTTGCTTCGGGTTCGGGTACAAAGTCGGCCGTAGCGCTTCTCCCGTACCGCTCGCGATCAACGACCCCGCCCCCGCAACGGACCCGCCCTCGGACCTCCACACCGTGGCCAAGCACGCCGCCGGTTCCCCGCTGCATCCGAATTCCTCCGGCATCACCACACCCGCAACCGTCGGCCCCGATGCGTCCGCCGCGCCCGTAGTCTCGTCCACTGTTTCAAAACCTGCTCCCGTCGTACGCAAGCCACCCCCGTCCACTTCAGGTGATCCGGACAGCGAGCCCGTCACCGCGCGCTCCATCGAAGCCGCTGCGGCTACCCCGCCGACACCCCGTGCCGTGTCCCCTTCGGCTCTGCTGCCCGGCACCTCCACCACCACCGGCCCAGGCAACATCATGGTGCAGGTGGCCGCCGTTTCACACCAGGAAGACGCCGATCTGCTGGTAGGCGCCCTGCGCTCCCGCGGCTACAGCGTTTCCGCCCACCCGGCCGGAGCCGATAATTTCATTCACGTCCAGGTCGGCCCTTTTCACGATAAAAAGGACGCCGAAGCCATGCGGCAACGTCTGCTCGCCGACGGCTACAACGCCATGTTGAAGTACTGAGCACCACCGTCCTCCGACAACGGCCCATCTCAGCCGGGTACCGGGCCGTCCGGTTACGGCGTCGGCCCCGAAGCACCCTCAGCCCGCCGCCAGCACCTGCTCCATCGCCTCCCGCACCGCGCGCATCAGCGCGTCGCGCGACGGGTACGCCTTCGGCCACATCGCCGGTAGAAACGTCACCACCGCCAGGCCGGGCGTGATCCGCAGGCTTCCTTTCCGCATCATGCGCTCCGTCCCTCGGATTACCACCGGCACAATGGGCGCACCCGTCTCCGCGGCGAGGAAAAACGCGCCCTTCCGGAACGGCAACAGATGCCCGTCCGGCGATCGCGTTCCTTCCGGAAAAATCATGATGTGTTTGCCCGCGCGTAGCGCCGCGCCTGCCGCCGCCACGCTGCGTTTGGCGTCCTCACGCGAGTGGCCCCGCGACACAGGAACGAACTGGCCCATCCGCATCGCTCGTCCAAGCAGCGGAATCCGGATCAGCTCCTGTTTCAACACCACGCTCGCCATCCCTGGAATCACCGGCAGCAGCACCGGCGGGTCCAGGTTCGATACATGGTTGCTCATGACGATGCTCGGTTCGCTCGGCAGGTTCGCGAGCCCTTCCACCCGCAACCGGATGCCCGCTACCCGCAGGCCGAAGCGCATCGTCCACATCGCCCCGCGGTACATCGCATCGACGTTGCCCCGCCAGGCCGACCACGGGATGCCCACCAGCGCCACTGGCAAGCCGCACCCTACCAACACCGTCAATAAACGCAGCGAAGCTCCCATGATCAGCAAAGCTCCATCGTCAGCAAAACTCTCATCGTTCAGCTCGCCTGCAGCACCGGCTCAGGAACATCCTCTCGATCCATCGCCGCGAGCGCCGCCGGCAGTTTGGCATACGCCGCCGGCAGCTTGGTATAAATGTCGCCGAAGCCGCCGTTGGACAGGATGGCCACCACATCGCCGGCGCGCAATCGCGGCGTGATCTTTTCCACGATCGCGTCCGCGTCCGCGCACAACACCGCGGCCACCCCACGCGCGTGCAGCGCCTTCACCACCCGCTCCGTTTCCAGCCGTTCTGCCGCCGGAATCGCCTCGTTTCTGAAAATCTCCGCAAGCACCACCTCATCCGCACCGGCGAGGCTTTCTACCAGATCCTGCTCAAAAACATTACGCCGCAGCGTGTTGGACCGGGGTTCGAGCACCGCCCACAACCGTTGTCCCGGGTATGCCGCCCGCAGTGCCCGCAGGGTCTCCCGGATCGCCGTCGGGTGGTGCGCGAAGTCATCGATGACGGTCACGCCCCCCACCTCGGCCCGCACCTCAAGTCGGCGTTTCACGCTCTTAAAGGTCCGCAGCGCCTCCTCGATCGCCCGCACCGGCACGCCCTGCCCCGCCGCCAACGCCGCTGCCGCTGTCGCGTTCAGTGCATTGTGTTCACCGGCCATCGGCAATTCCAACTCGGCAAACAGCTCGCCTTGCCGCCAAAGTGTCCATGTCGAAATTGAACCGGCTTGCTGCAAATCCCCCATACGCCAGAACGCGTCCTCACCAAACCCGTAGCGCTCAACTGGGCAAAATGCCTTCGCACAGCATTCCGTCACCGCCGCACTCGCGTCGAAGGCGACCAAACGTCCCCGCCGCGGCAGAAGGTTCACGAGCCGCTTGAAGCTCGTCTTTACGGCCTCGAAATCCGCATAAATATCGGCATGGTCGAACTCCACATGCGTCAAGATCGCTGCGTCTGGAAAATAATGCAGAAACTTCGGTCCTTTGTCGAAAAAAGCGGTGTCGTACTCATCGCCTTCGAGGAGAAATGTGCGCGTCGTGGGCTCCACATGGAAGCTCGTACCGAAGTTTTCTGCCACGCCCCCGATCAGGAATGAGGGCGCCCAGGCCGAAACCGAGTTACCCTCGACTTCACGGTCCATCGCTGCCGCTGTGGCATAAATCCACGCCAGCATGCTTGTGGTTGTCGTCTTACCGTGGGTCCCGCACACGACCAGCCGCTCGCGTTCCACCAGGAACTCATCGTGGATCAGCTGCGCCATCGAACACATCGGCAGCCGCTCTTCGAGCACATATTCCAGCTCCGGGTTGCCGCGTGAAATGGCATTGCCCACCACCACCAGGTCAGGGTGTGGAACCAGATGCTCGGCCCGGTACGGTTCCAGCACCGCCACGCCCATCGCCGCCAGCTGCTCGCTCATGGGAGGGTACGCCGCCGTATCCGATCCGGTGACGCGATGCCCGCAGCCTTGCAACATCCCCGCCAGCGAGGCCATCGCCGTTCCGCAAACGCCAATCAGATGAATGTGCTTCGGCATAACCTTTCCAATGCTCCTTCAGTAAAGAATCTCACTACGCCTCAACACCCACCGTCAGCACAGCTTTCGCCTCGCAAACAAGCTCCCCGCCCACACCCAGGACCAACGACCGGTTCCCGCCCGAAACATGCCCACACCTCAAACCCAACGCGATCGGCCCCGGAAAATCCAGCAGCGCATGCAAACAAGCCGCTTCCATCCCTTCCATCTCCCAAGCCTCCCCGTTGGCCCGCATGTCCCCAAACACAATGCCCTCTACCCCATCCAACACGCCTGCAAACCTGAGGTGCTGCAACATTCGGTCCCATTGGTACGGCTTCACGCCGATATCTTCCAGAAACAGAATGGAGGGCTCCTCCATATGCAGCGCC
>CAXTRN010000055.1:0-19469 GCA_964246645.1 uncultured Acidobacteriaceae bacterium | reverse complement strand
GCTGGCAGCGGAGATCGCGCGGGCCGAGCGGTATTACCTTTCCGGCACGGCCTTGCTCCCGTTGATCGACAAAGATGCGCGGCCTGCGATGCGCGTGCTGGTGTCGATCTACCATCGTTTGCTGCAACGAATCGCCAAAGACCCGGCGGCAGTCTTCACGAATCGAGTGTCGGTGCCTACCAGCCAAAAGCTGGCAATCCTCGCGCGCGGCTTGGTGGCGTCCCTGTTTGCGAGGGTAATGTGAAGCCGGCGGCGGCGGGGCAGACCGATGTGGTAGACGTCATCGTCGTGGGCGCGGGGCTTGCGGGGCTGGCGGCGGCGGTGGCACTTTCAGGCGCGGGCGCGCAGGTCACGCTGCTGGATCGCAAGCCGTATGTGGGTGGACGGGCCTACTCGTATGCGCATCCGGCGCTGGAAGAGGAGATTGACTCGCAGCACATTTTGCTAGGCTGCTGCACCAATCTGATTGATCTTTGCCGGCTTGCCGGCGCGGATAAAAAGCTGCGCTGGTATGACCGGATTCCATTGCTCGAGCCGGCGACCGCGGAGCGAAAAACGCGCATAAGCGCCATTGGGCCGCAATTGTTGCCCGCGCCCTTGCATTCGACTTTCAGCTTTTTAGGCGCAAAAATGCTGGGCCCGAAGGACAAGCTGGGGGTGGCGCGGGGGCTGATGGAATTTTTGCGCGGTTACCCCGCCAGCGATGCAGAACCGTTCAGCGCATGGCTGGCGCGCACCGGGCAAACCGAGCGGGCGATCCGGCACTTCTGGGAGCCGACCGTGTTGGCCGCGCTCAACGACGGCTTCGAACGGAGTTCCACGCGCTACATCGGCAAAGTCATGCACGAGATGCTATTGCGCAACCCGGAAGGGGTGCGATTCGGCATCCCTTCCGAGCCGCTTTCGGTATTCCTGGCAAGCTTCTCGAGCCTCGCACAACGCCAGGGTACGACCGTGCGGTTGCGGACGGGTGTGGAGCGGCTGGCGCGTGAGGCAGAACATTGGCACGTGTCTTTGGCCGACGGTACGACACTGAACGCCGCGCAGGTTGTGCTGGCATTGCCCTTTGAGCAGACCGCGAAGCTGCTGGCAACCCTGCCGGATTCACCACGGGCGAGGGCTGTTTGTGAAGACCTGCAGCATTTCACCCACGCACCGATTACCACGATTCATCTGTGGCTGGACCGTGCCGTGACCGATCTTCCCCACGCGGGCTTGCTCGATACGCGAATCCAATGGATGTTTAACAAAACCTTGATCCGGGCCGATGGGCAAGCGCAAACGGAAGGTTCTCGGCAATATCTCGAGCTGACGATCAGCGCTTCTTTTGCAGAGTTGAAACAGACGCGCGAGGAAATCCTTGGAGCCGCGCTGCGGGAATTGGCGCTGTTTTTTCCCAAGGTGCGCGAAGCCAAGGTGCTGAAATCGGCGGTGTTGAAAGAAGCGCGGGCTACTTTTTCCGTGGTGCCGGGCTTGGACCGGTTTCGGCCGGCGAGCGATGCCGTGGGGGATGGGTTGCTGCTGGCCGGAGACTGGACGCGCACAGGTTGGCCTTCGACGATGGAGGGAGCGGTGCGCAGCGGACGGCTGGCGGCGGAGGCGGCCCTGGGACGGCAGTTCCTTTCTCCCGATCTGCCCGCGAGCGGATTCATGCGCCTGCTGGTATGACGTTTGGGAGACGACGCCAGGCACATTCACAGCATGGAAGCGAAGTGCAAAGCCTGAAGGGACTTCGGAGGAAAAGACAACAGTTTCCTCGAATCCAGCCAGACTCAGTGGGAGATCAGCACGACGCCGAGGGCGACGAAGCTGACCGCGAGCCAACGGCGGCGGTCCACATTTTCGTGCAGAAAAAGCTTGGCGGCGACAGCATTGCCGATAAAGGTCAACGCGGCGGTCGCGGGTGCGGCCAGTGACAGATCGACTCGGCTGAGGGTGTAAAGCATCGCAAAAAAGTTTAGCGCCATGCAGACCGCGCCGAAGACGAATTGCGGGCTGGCAAGAACTGCTTGAACCATGCCGCCGAAACCTTTGCGGGCGCGCGTTTCGTCGAGGTCGCCCAGGGTGCGCATGGCCGCAGCGATGAAGCACTCGCCCAAAATGGCCAACGTGGCCACAACGACGATGCTGAACCAGGCGGTGAGCCAACGCGGGGTGCGACTAGGGAAAAGCGCGAGTGCGGGTAAGGGGGTCAATGGCCGACTCCGGAATCCATCGCTGTCAGCTCGGGCGTATCTTCGGCAGGAGCGACCGTTTCTGTACGGGAAGGGCCATTGGCTACAAAGCCAACCGCACACACGATCAGCACGATGCCGCACCAGCGATATGCGGAGAGCTGTTCGTGTAGCCAAAGGCGGCTGAGCAGGGCGACGACGACGTAGCCGAAAGCCGTGGCAGGCATGACAAAGGTGAGGTCAGCCCAACTGAGCGCGGTCATATAGCTGGCGAAAAAACCGATGAGAAGCACGATACCGGCCACCACAAATGGGTTGAACAGGGCATGCCAAAGCAGGCCAAGGTGATGGAGGCCAACCGGGCCGACCTGCGCCATGCCGCGGGAAAGCAGCGTATCGCCCACCGAGGCCGTCAGCATCACTGCGGCAAGAATGGCGTATTGCGACGCTTTCAGGCGATGTTGGGATTGTTGGGGCTGATGGGTCATAAGCAGTTTGCGTGAGGTCGTTGCAAGCAAAACCCGGGTCCTTGGAACGGACCCGGGTCGTCAGGTTCTGTCAGCAAGTGTGGGCATTTAGGCGTTCATGCTGACCGATTCCTGTTGCCGCAGATCGCTTTCTTCCTTGGCTTTGCGCACCATGACATTACGTTCGCGGCGCAGCTTCATGAAGCTTTTGGCTTCGACATAGAGGCGGGGGACATCCCGGTTGACGATCGCCTTCCACACCACGCGCGCGGCGGCTTTGGGACGGAAATAGTACTCGTCGTAAAACTTGTGCACCATTTCAAGCACGTATTCCGTGGGCAGGCCCGGGTATTCGATGTGGGCCATCTGGTGACCGCTACCGTCGTCCATCCCCTTGTTGGTGATGAAATTGTTGCGCTCGGCGTAGTCGTAAAACTCGGTACCCGGATAAGCGTGCGCGATCGATACCTGAATGGTTTCGCAGTCGAGCGTTTTGGCGAAATTGATGGTGTTGCGAATCGACTCCCTGGTTTCACCCGGCAGGCCGAGGATGAAATCGCCGTGAATGACGAGGCCGAGGTCGTGGCAATCCTTGACAAAATCGCGGGCGCGTTCGATGGTGGCGCCTTTTTTGATGTTCTTCAAGATCTGCGGATCGCCTGATTCGAAGCCGACGATGAGCAGACGGCAACCGGCTTCTTTCATGGCTTTGAGAGTGTCGCGGTCGGTGGTGACACGCGAGGTGCAGGACCAGGTGAGGCCGAGCGGCTTCAGCTTGGCGCAAAGTTCGACGGTGCGGGCCTTTTGGATGTTGAAGGTGTCGTCGTCGAAGAAGAACTCTTTGACAAAAGGGAACTGCTGCTTGGCCCAGGCCATTTCAGCGGCCACATCGTCGGTGGAGCGCTTGCGCCAGGCATGGCCGGACAAGGTCTGCGGCCAAAGGCAAAAGGTGCACTGCGCCGGGCAGCCGCGAGTGGTGTAGAGCGAAACGAATGGGTGAAGCAGGAAGGGGACGTTGTACCGGGTAACGTCCATGTCGCGGGCGTATATTTTGGTCGCCCACGGCATCGCGTCCAGGTCTTCCACTTGCGGACGGTCGGGCGTGTGCTGGATGACGCCGTCGGCGTCCTTGTAGCTGATGCCGAGGATCTCCGGCAATGGTTTGCCGTTCGCGTATTCGACAACGGAAAAATCGAACTCCCGCCGGCAAACGAAATCGATCGCCTCGCACTCATGGAGGGCGCGATCGGGGTCGGTCGTTACCGGCGGCCCGACAAACGTGATCTTGATGGAAGGGTTGGCCGCCTTGATGGCGCGCGCCAACCCATGATCGCCCGTCCAGGCAACGGTCGAGGTAAAAAGCACGAGAAATTCGTAGCTCTTTGCGGTCTCGATCACCTCTTCCGCCGTGATGTGGTGCGGCGGCGCGTCGATCAGCTTCGATCCTTCAAGCATGCCCGCAGGATAGGTGAGCCAAACGGGGTACCAGTAGGACTCAACCTCACGGGTGGCGGGCCAGCGGGAGCCGGCGCCACCATCGAAGTTCTCAAAGGAAGGCGGGTTCAGAAGCAAGGTCTTCAAGGGTGCCATACGTCTCCAAGTTTACCACCCGGTCCCTTCCTGCACTCGCATTTCGTGGGGACCCAGGTATCCAAATTGTGTGCGTCCCGCAGATCCGCGTCGAGCGGCCGTTACAGGTGTGGGGAACTGCCGGGTGTGCTGGGCAGCGCCGGGGGTGCGCCCGGCGGGGCCGCTGAGGGTGCATCCGGAACGGTAACCGGCGCGGAAGGAAGGGCGGAGGGCAAGGTGCCCGTGGTGGGAATCGCAGCGGGCGTGGTACCCGGCGTCGTCCCCGGTGTCGTTCCGGGTGTGGTTCCTGTTGTCGCGGGCAGGGTGGGGCCACCATCGGGCGAAGCAACGGCCGGGGTAGCCGTTGATGCGGGGGCAGCAGCCGCGGGGGCAGCAGCCTCAGGAATAGCAGCCGCGGGAATCGCCGCGGCCAGCCAGCCGGTGAGCGTTCCTTCCTGGCGCAGCAGGGAAACCTCTGCCTGACGCAGTTGCAACTCCGCCGAAAGCTGATCCAGGCTCCGTTGCCGTTCGGCCAGACGGGCGTTTTCGGCATCTTTCGGGGTAAGCTGCTCGCCGCCGGCGACCCCGGCCGCCGCACGTAAACGCACAAGCACGGCATCGAGCTGATCTTGTGCAAGCACATGGTCAAGCGCAGCGAGATCGGCCCGGGCGCCAAGTTCGGCGGCGCTGTGGCGCAGCTTTTGCCGGCCTTCCAGAAAGGTGTTCTGCTGCAACTGCGCGTCGAACTGCAGATGCGCGGCATCGGCGGCGATCTCCTGCGCCCGTGCCCGGTGCACCATGTCCAACAGCGGCACCGTAAGCTGCACGCCCACGCTGAATGAGTTAAAGCTGTTCAACTGACCATTGGCGCGCTGCCGAAAGCCCGGGTAGTAAAAATCATAGGAACTGAACGCATCGTCCAAACGGCTGTACTGGATAGAAAAACCGAGTTGCGGCCGAAACAGGTAACGTTTTTCGCCATGCGCGGTATATTGCCGGGCCCGTGCGGAGGCAAATGCCGCCGATACGCCCCCGGTCTGCCGGGGGTCGGCGCCGGTCTCCGCGTCGGGAACCGTGGGCGGGCGAAAGGCCGGTATCGACGCGGGTACGGTCTTCCAGCCCGGCGCGGGCATACCGGTCAGCATGGCGAGATGACTGGTATTGCTGGCGATCTCGTCGTCGACAAGAAGTCCCTGCAGGCGCAGCTGTGCGGCCGTTCGCTGCGCCTTGGTGAGCTCGATGTGTGGGTCGACCCCGGCGGCATAGCGATCCTGCACGATGGCCACCAGGCGGTTGGCCACGGTAAGCGCTTCGCGCTCGATGGCGCGGCGACGGAGAGCGTTGTCTAGAGCGATATAGGTGGTGATGGCATCTTCGGCGGCATCGCTGCGAGCCACGTCCAGGGCGAGTTGCGCGGCGTTCACGCCGGAGCGCGCGGCCCGGATGTAGTCGGGCTGCGAAAAGCTGAAGACCAGCGATTGCGCGGCGATGCTGAACACCACCGGTGGGGAAAGCGGCGCACCGGTGGCCCGGCCCACGCCGGCCGTGGTGGAAATTGCGGGAATGTAGGCGTCCCGCGTTTGCGCCAGCACGGCCTGCGCTTTGGTCAGATCGGCCTGTGCCATGCGGATACGTGGATTGCTTTCAAGCGCCATGTTCACGGCGGTGGAAAGCGATATCTGCGCCAGCGCCGGCCGGCTTTCCATGACGGTGATACAGGCGACAAAGGCCAGTGCCGGGGTTTGCACATATTTTCTTAAGAATGAGAAAAGCGGAAGGGACGAAAGCATGGGCATCAAAGCGCGTCCAAACCTTTCTGCGCCGGGGCGTATTGCGCGGCCAGAGCCAAGGCCAACTGAAATTCAGCACGCGCGGCCGCCTTTTCGCCACGCGCGGCAAAAAGGGTGCCGAGCTGGGTGTGGACGGCAAAGACCGGCGCCTGATCACTCTTCAGACCGCGGCTCAGATAGCTGCGCAGAGCGGCCTCCGCAAGGTCGGGCCTGTGGCTATCGGAAAGCACGCCGGCGGCTTCGACGACATTTTCGTCGATCAAGCGGTCATGCGCGATTGCTATCTGCGCGACACTGCCTGCCTTCTCCGGCTGTCCCCGGCGGCTGTAATACGTGGCGAGGTCGACGAGTGCACCGGGACGCTGGCCTACCGCAGCTTCGGCCTGGAACTCACGCTCGGCGGTAACGAGGTCGTCACGCTTTTCCGCAGCCATGGCCCGAATGCGGTGTGCGATCTCGGGCATGGCGTGCTCGATGCGGGCCGCCAGGGCGAGCGCCTTTTCGTTGCCGCCGCCGACAATGGCCGGGGCACTGGTGTAGTACTGGCCGAGATCGACAGCAGCGGCTTGGCTGCCGGGGTTCAGGGTGAAGGCCGCTTCAAAGGCGGAGCGCACCTCGCCGGCCAGGCGCAGGCCGGAAAGCATGCCGGCGTGGGCTGCCCGGGCACCCAGCGCGCGCCCCGCCCAGTCCTGCGCATCGCTGTTTTGCGCAAGCCCATTCCCAAGGGCGGCTTCGCACTCCGTTGCGGCCGGCGTGGAAAGCGCTTCGGAAAGATACACACGGCAAAGCAGCAGATGGGCAGCCCCGTTTCCCGGGTTGGTGGCGAGCACCGCCTGGAGGGCAACCGTGGCCTCGTCCGCGCGGCCGACAAGAAGGAGGTGCTCGGCATGATCGAGGTTTGTTGGTTGTACCGGGCGTGCCTGCGCCTGGAGTCCCGCTCCGCCGACCGCGAGCGCGCATGCCCCTGCAAAGACGCGGAGCCGTGCCGATAGGCCAGTGTTCCTGAAGACCCGCATCGTCTCCGAACGCGGGCTGCAAGCGCGCCTCACCCCGCTTTGGGAACAGGACGATTGAGAGGAAAGGGCGGAGGGTCGCAAACAGGACATCAGGGTTGGGTCCGGACGGGCAACCCGCTCTGTAATTCGACGTCGCTGGGAGAACGCACGGCAACGACCTCGCCGTATTGCAAACCGCTGCGTACTTCAAAGCGCACCAGATTCGATAACCCTACAGAAACGGGGGTGCGCACCAGCTTGCCCTCCACAATGCGGAAGACATAATTTCTGGTGCCCTCCGTGTGCAGGGCTTCGCGAGGAAGGCTGAGCACATCGCGGCGTTGCAACGTGGTCACGGTCACCGTCACATTGGTATTGGGGAGCAGGTCTCCTTGCGCATCTTCCACGCTGATCAGGCATTCGCCGACGTTGCGCGTGCCCACGTTGATGACCGTGGTGGGCGCCTGCGTAACGTGGCCATGCCAGGTGTGGTCGAGCTTGGCATCCCACACAATCTTTACCGGCTCGCCGGCGGCGAGGTTACCGATTTCGGGTTCGTCGAAAAAGGCGCGAACCTGGAGCTTGTGCAAATCCGCGACGCTGAGCATGGCCTGGCCCGGACTGACGTAGTCGTAGCGGGCAACGGTGAGCGAATAGATCGTGCCGGCAAAAGGACTGTGCACATTCATGCCGGCGAGTCCACTTTGCGCTGTGAGAAGTTCCTGGCGGTCGCGAGTCAGTTGCGATCGGCTCACAGCGTAATCGCCCGCCCCGTAGCGGCCACCCAGACGCGATCGCAACTGCGTCACATGCGCCTGCGCATCCGCCACACGTGCCTGCGCCGCCGCAACTTCATTGGAGGAGGACGCGCCCCTGGCTTGCAGGGTTTGCAGCGAACCGAGGCTGACGGAGGCGTCTTTGAGCTGCGTTTCTGCGCTGCTCAGATTTGACCGTTCGGTAAGCAGTTCGTCCTGCGTTCCGCCACTCTGGAGATTGCGCAGGTCCTGGTTGTGAGCCGTCAGGGCGTTTTGTGCATTGGCGATACGCAACTGCGCATCGGTCGCATCGAGCTTGAGCAAAAGCTGACCCTGGGCGACCTGCTGCCCGAGGTGGACCTCCAGGTCTTCCACGGTGCTGGCCGTGGGTGCATGGGCCTGGAAGTCGGCGAGTGGTTCCACCTTGCCATTGGTGGTAAAGGTTTTGGCGAGATCGTCCCGCTCCACCTTTGCTGTTTCGACAACGACGCGGTCGCGCGTCCCGGGCAGGAGGAAGTACAACGAAGCGGCCAAAAGGATCAAAAGGGGAACGATCCAGATCCAGATTCGGCTGCGAGTGCTCTTGGTTTCTGCCATACGCGAAAGGTCAGTATATAAGAGCACCCCGGGTTTCTTTGGTTGCGAAAAAGTGTAGAAGTCGCATTGCCGTGTGCACACGAAGCCGGTCCAGCTTTTAGGAGCGCGCCTCCGTTTTGAGGACCTCCAGTTCCCAGCCGCCAAACTCCGGGTGCCAGTTGCGCCGCAAACGGCAGGCGAGGTCAAACAGGGTGCCCTGTGTCCAGCCTTCTTCGCGCGCATGGACCACCCAGTTTGTGCGACGGCTCCAGGCGGTGGCGCGAAAGCGGCGCCCACTTGCGGGCTCTTCCAGCTGCAACCCGAGGTGCCGTTCGGCGATGATGCGGGGCGGGGCGGCGAGGCGAATGCCTTCTGCGAAAAACACGGGCTCCGGATGGCCGTTGCCGAAGGGTTCAAGGCGCTCATAGGCCTGGAAAAAAGCAGGGGAAAGGTCCGCAAAACGAATGGATGCATCGCACGGGGTGCGTCCATCGGTCGGGGGCAGCGCACCTTCTCGTGCGGTGAACGCTTCCAGGCGTGCGCGCAACTCCGGAACGCGAAATGACGGCAAGGCGAAGCCGGCAGCCTGTGCGTGCCCGCCAAAGCGGGAAAATAACGGCGCGTCCGCTTGGAGATGTACGGCGGTGAGCGCGTCGAGTAGATGAAAGCCGGCGATGGAGCGGGCGGAGCCGTGGGCCTCGCCGTCCTCGTGGGTAAGCACCAGCGCCGGACGTCCGGTACGCTCGACGACGCGCGAAGCAAGAATGCCGACAACGCCGCGATGCCAGGGTGCGGCCGGTGTGTCGTCGAGCACCAAGCAGCCGGCCAGGCCGTCGGCTTGCGCGGCGAGCTCTTCCAGGCGCGCTTCGATCTCCTGGAGCGCGCGGGCCTCGGTGGCGCGGCGGTCCTCGTTCAGCCGATGCAGCTTTTCCGCAAGCGCACGGGCGAGCGCAGGGTCGCGGGCCAAAAACAGGTCGACCACATCGGAAGCCACATCCATGCGTCCCGCAGCGTTGATGCGTGGCCCGAGACGGAAACCGACGTCGGTGGCGGAAAGGGGCCGGCTGCGGTCGATCCCGGCAAGCTCCATCAGCGCTTGGAGGCCGGATTGGGCGGGTTGGCGGAGCGCTTGGAGCCCCAGTGCTGCAATGATGCGATTTTCTCCGGTCAAGGGCACCGCATCGGCCACCGTGGCGATGGCGAGCAGCTTCAAAAAGGAGGGCAGCGTCTTTTCGCGAAGCCGGGCGAGTTCTGCGGCATCCCGGGCTGTGCCTTCGAGCAGCGCCTGGGCGAGCTTAAAAGCGACCCCCGCGCCGCACAGCTCTTTACACGGATACGCGCACCCGGCTTGATTGGGATTCAGGACGGCGAGCGCAGCAGGTACGCCACGGCTGTCTGGAAGGTGATGGTCGGTGACGATGAGGTCGAGGCCGAGCCGGGCAGCCTCTTCGGCGGCGGCAAAGGCGCGAATGCCGGTGTCGACGGAAACCACGAGGCGAACGCCCTCGGCAGCCGCGTCGGCGATGCGGGATTCGCGCATGCCATAGCCCTCACGAAGGCGGTGCGGGATGTGATAACGGACATCCGCCGTCACACCAAGCGAAAGTGCGGCTCGCTCGAGGGCGGTCTTCAGGAGCACGGTCGCTACGGTGCCGTCGACGTCGTAGTCTCCATAGATCAGGATGGGCTCGCCGGCTAAGAGAGCGCGCCGCAGCCGCTCGACCGCAGTGGAAAGCCCGCGCATGCTGTCGGGGGCATGAAGATGCACGGCTGCCGGGTGCAGAAAAGCCTGGGCTTGGTCCCGTGTTGCGATCCCCCGGCAGAGCAGGATGTGCGCGAGCGGCATGGGAAGGCCGGTAGCCGCAGCCAGGTGCGCCGCCGCGCGGGTGTCCGCTGTGTGCGAGGCGATCTTCCAGCGCGCTGGATCGGCTGCGGTGGCTGCGACGGAAGCCATGGCTTTTCTACTCGTCGTCGTGGTCGTCCACGATGATGCCGCCCAGTTCCTGCACGGTGTCGAGCAGGTTTTGAAAGCGGTCGTACCATTCCGTCGCGGTTTCGTAGAGGAAGACCACGCCGCCGTGTGCGAAGCCGAGCTGCAGATAGCCGGTTTTGCCGACATGGCGCATCAGGGCCTGCGCTTCTTCCAGGTCCGAAGCGTCAGGGTCGGGATAGTTTGCGTCACGCAGCTGCGCAATGAGAGCGGCCACGTCTTCAGGCTCGAGCAGCACGTCATTCATGGTCACGAACGGAACGCTGGCCGCCTTGGCGTGTTCGACGAAGTCCTTCCAGCCGTCGACATCGTCGTCCTCAAAGGAAACGCTGGGCACGTCTTCGGGCACAAACGCATTCATCCGGCGCAGCCCGTGCCCGGCGATAAAGGCGACCATGTCGTCTTTCAATGTGGTCAGATCGTCAAAGGTCATCATCGTCTATTTTCGCAGATGATTCGTCGATGAAGAGGCAGCGCACCGGGGCCGGCTCCGATTTTCCGCGGCGCGAGTCTGCTACCCTGAAGTTCCCATGATCTTCTCCAAGGACTACATCGGCTATCTGGCGCGGGAAACGACCAAGCACCTGGTCGCGTCAAAGATGATCCGAACCGAAAAACCTGCGCTCGTCAACGAGCGTGTCACCGCGGGCATGATCGAAGAATTGTCGCTTGAGGACCGAATCAATGAGGAGGTCCGCGTCATTCTGGAGGCGTTCCAGGGCGACATGCTCAAAAGTGGGGCGAGCTACCCGGAGATGTTCAAAAAAGTGAAGCAGGAACTCGCCCGCAAATACAAGGCGGTCCTATGAGAATCAGCCGCGACAAACTGAACAAACTCGCCCACACGGTGGCCGATACGCTGGCCGACATTGCCGAGGTGGATTTTCTGGAGGACCGTAACACCATCCGCCAGGAAGCCCGGAAGGCCCTCGAAAAGCTCCTTATGGACGAGCTGAAGATCGATCAAGCGGCACGGCTGAAGATCAGTTCACAGCGCAAGATCATCCTGGAAGGTTCGCAGGAATGGGACATTCTGTACCGAAAGTACTATACGGATGAGGTGAAGAAGCTCGGTCTGTAGGAGCTGGGGTTGGAGTTGGGCGTAAGGTCTTGGCAGTACATTCGGCGCCGCGGCATCCGGTTGGGTCTGATCTAACGCATCCGAAATACCCGAAGCGGCTTGGCCCGGCTTCACTCCGAGTCCTGTTTTCGCCGTCTGCGCAACTTTTGTTATAGTGAAGAGGTCGCAACGGGCCGTTCTGGTTCGTTTTGTGGCGATATGGTGTAACTGGTTAACACGTCGCCCTCTCAAGGCGAAGAGTTCGGGTTCGAGCCCCGATATCGCTACCAAACCAGCAATTTACAGCACACCTCTGGGGACACGGAGCGGTTGGGGCTACCTGCCTCCGCGATCCTTAGGAGCAGCCTGCCTCTGTGGTCCGCCGCACCTGGATGCGGGGATGGTACCCGCGTGCCGATGCGCCGGTGGCCGATCTTGTCCGCTGGAATTATGAGATCTACCGAGCGCACTGAAATGGACAGCAGCCTAGCCGTGGTCTTGCGGGTCGTAAAGCAGGGATTCGATATGGGCGTTGCGACGATGTATGTCTGTCCCATGCCAGCCATTCACTACGCGACCGGCTGCATCACTGATTATTCGTGAAACTGTAATTTGCGGTGTGTACTCCGTGTATACTCGTCCGCGCGGGGCACGATGACGAGCAGAGAAATCCTTAGAAGGCTTTTGGCCGACGGATGGTACGAGGTCAATACCGTCGGTTCTCATGTTCAGCTCAAACATCCCGGCAAGACGGACAGGGTGACCGTACCGCATCCGAAGAAAGACATCCCGCTGGGTACGCTCAAAAGTATCGAAAAACAATCCGGCTTGAAGCTTCGATAAAGGAGGGCACGATGGAATATATCGCTTACCTGCACAAGGATCGCGACTCCGATTACGGGGTCAGCTTTCCTGACTTCCCCGGCTGCATCTCCGCCGGGTCAACGCTTGAAGAAGCGCGGCATATGGCTAAAGAGGCCTTGGCCTTGCATATCGCGGGCATGGTCGAGGATGGCAACACGGTACCAGCACCATCCTCCCTGGACGACTTAGCTGATGATCCCGACATGACTGGGGCTATGGCGGTCCTGATCGGAGCGGAAATGCCGGACCCCACGGTGAGATTCAACATCACGGCAAAGGAGAGCCAGTTGGCGGCGATAGACCGGGAGGCCCGGGAGCAGGGCATGAGCCGGTCGGCGTATTTGGTTCACGCTGCGCTGCGGACGCCGGAGGTGGGTCCTACGCAGGATGGGGCACTCCGAAGCGTGTTGGAGGGCAGCGTGTTTCAGAGGAGGGTCGCAAGATAGATGGAAGCGGATACGCTACGCAAGTCCGACTCGTAAGGGTCAGCGCTGAAATGGCGCCGGTGCATGCGGCTTCAATTTAAAACGGAAGGAGGAGCAATACCGAGAGTGGTATTGCAATTTAGCTTCTGCTGACGCTTACCCTTCGAGCCCCGATATCGCCACCAATCCCCCTCCATCCAGAGACGTTTGAGGCACACGGCTTCTATACTGATTCTGTGAGCAAAACCTTCTATATCGAAACCTTTGGCTGCCAGATGAATGCGCACGACTCCGAAAAGGTTGTGGGCACGTTGCAGAGCGAAGGGTATGCGCAGGTGGTCGATGAGGCTGCCGCGGATCTGATCCTGTACAACACCTGCTCTATTCGCGACAAGGCGGAGCAGAAGGTGTTCCATCGGCTGAACGAGTACAAGCGCATGCAGGGAGAAGGGAAGAAATTCGCCGTGCTCGGCTGTGTGGCGCAGCAGGAAGGCGAGCGGATCTTCGAGAAGGCACCGTATGTGTCCATGGTGGCGGGGTCGGCGTCTTACCGGCATCTGCCGGCGATGCTCGCGCGGCTGGAGGCGGGGGAAAGCCGCATCACCGGGCTCGACGACCGGCAAACGGACGAGACCTTCGACACAGAGTTCACCAGCCGGTCGAACCCGCACCGCGGTTACATCACAATTATCGAGGGGTGCGACAAGTTTTGCGCCTACTGCGTGGTACCGTACACGCGCGGCAAGGAGCGTTCGCGGAGTTCGGCTTCGGTGCTGGCGGAGGCTCAGCGCATCGCCGCGCTCGGGTACACCGAAATTCAGCTGCTCGGCCAAAATGTCAACAGCTACCTTGATCCGAGCGGCAAGCGCACCTTTGCCGAGTTACTGATTGCGGTCGGCGAGGTTTCCGGCGTGGCGCGGGTGCGCTTCACGACTTCGCATCCACGGCAGTTCACCAAAGACATCGTTGACGCGATCGTGGCGTATCCGCAACTGTGCAACCATGTGCACCTGCCGGTGCAGTCGGGATCGACGGCGACCCTGCGCGCGATGCAGCGGGAATACACGCGGGAATGGTATCTGGAGCGGATTGGCTGGATGCACGCGGCGGGACGGGAGCCGGGCGGACGCGATATCGCCATTACCTCAGACATCATTGTGGGCTTTCCCGGCGAAACCGACCGGGATTTCGAAGAAACGATCACGCTGCTCGAGACGGTGCGCTACGACGCGATCTTCGGCTTCAAGTATTCGCCTCGGCCGAATACACCGGCCATCCACATGCCGGACTCCATTCCGGAGGCGGTCAAGGTGGAGCGCCTGGCCATTCTGAATGCCCGCCAGCGTGAAATCCAGCGTGTGCATTATGCGCGGCATCTCGGCGAAGTGATGCCGGTGATGGTCGAAGGACACAACGCCGTGCGCGGGCAGGTGATTGGGCGGTCGTCGCAGAATAAAACAGTGAACTTTTCCGCTGAAACGGTGCCTGCGGTGGGCAGCTACGTGGATGTGCGGGTGACTCAAATATTTCCGAACTCGCTGATGGGTGAGGCGGTTGGATCGGTCACGGTGCCTTCGGCATCGCTGCTGGCGCACCGTGCCCTGAGCGCTCGCGTGCCGGCGAGCATGTGACCTGTGTGTGCCGTTCCGGTGCCCACAAGCAATTCGCGCTAGACTGGATCGCGATGCATTTGCCAGGTTTTTCGTCCGAAGTCGAAGAAGCGGCTACGACCGAGGTCGAGGTTCGCATTCGCGGGCTCATGCTCGATCCTTCTAACCGTTCGCCGATTGTGGTGCTGAACGATCTTTCCGGCGATGTGGTTTTGCCGATCTGGGTTGGCGTTTTTGAAGCGAACGCGATCCTGCTGGAGATCGAAAAATCCACCACGCCGCGCCCGCTGACCCATGATCTGTTGCGCAATGTGATCGCCGGCTTAAATGCCCGGGTGACGCGTGTGGTGGTGGGTGCACTGCGCGGCGACACCTTTCACGCAACGATCTGGATGGAGCAGGCTGGCGAGCCGGTGGCGCTCGATGCACGGCCGTCGGATGCGATCGCGCTGGCGCTGCGGGCAGACTGCCCTATCTTTGTGAGCCGCGAAGTCTTCGAGCATGCGCGCCGCGCATCGAGCGGCGGCAGCAATGTTTCGGCCGAAGATATGCGGCGATGGCTGGAAAATCTGGGCGACGATGAAATGGGCCGGTACAAGATGTAACCTTGACCTCTGGCTCAGAGGTCGCGATCGCTCTTGCGTTCCTTCAGAACAGATTCCCTTCAGCTGGGCTCGGACACGCTTTCTAGACTTTTAGCCCAGCAGCAGCGCCGTTTACAGATAGCCGCAAAGCATCGCGACGCGTTCCGCCCAGCTTTCTTCCGTAGGCAGGTTTTCAGGCGGTGGGGCGTGCATGGGGCCGTTTTGGCACAACCAATCGATCATCGCGGCCAGCCGGGGCTGCATTTCATCCTTTCCGCCGCGCAAAACCGCGGCCCAGGGCGTATCGAGCAGGATGTCGCTGACGCCCGAGTCGCGGTGAAGCAGCACAGCCATGCCACGCTGCAAAGCCTCAATGGCCGGGATGCCATATCCTTGCACGGCCGGCATGAGGAACAAATGGGCGCTGGCGTAGAGCTGCTCCAGTGCGGCGTCGGGCACAAAGCCGCAAAGGTCCACACGGCTTTCCAGGCCCAGCTCGTGGATGCGCTCGCGCAGAGCTTCTTTTTGCGACCCTTCTCCCGCGATGACGAGTCCCCAATCGACATGGGCAGAGAGCGGCACATTTGAACCTGATGGAGATGCAGGGGCCGTATGTTCGAGCGCGGCCAGCGCATCGAGGATCCAGTCGATCCGTTTGTTGACTTCAAGGCGGCAAACCGAGAGCATCCGCAGTTGGCCGTTGAAAGGTCGCCGGCGAAACACGTTGGGATCGCCAAGGCCGCCCATACGGGCGATCTCGGCGAGGAGATTGAAATCCCGCAGGCATTCACGCTGTAGGAATTCGCTGGTGACGATCATTGCACCGCCCCCATGCCGCATGCCACGGGCGATGATGCGGTTTGAAAGAGCGAAGCGGACGCGTTGCTTCCAACTGCGCCTTTCGGGGTCGTCAAAGAGCGACGGCGTGTCGTGCATCAAGCAGTGGAACCGGCCGACGCCGGCCAAGGCCGTGTGCAGGGCGGGTTGGTAGCCTGAGGTGATCGGCGCCGGGCTATCGAAATCCCGCGTCGCGAAGTGCCGGCACACGGCCTGAACCTTGCCGAGAACGCCGCCCGCAGGATGCAGCTCTACCGTGGGTAAGGGAAAATCCGCATGCCGCGCCAGGCCGACCCGGTCCTGATACGTGAGCAGATATACGGGACGACCGTGCCGGTAAAGCCAGCGGCCCAACGCCAGCACACTGCGTTCCGCACCGCCGAGTGCTTCGACTTCGGACATGAAAAGCGGGATGGCAGAGACGACATCCGGATCTGAACTATGTGAAGTTGGCGAGGTATCCATGTGCAGCTGTTCCTAGAACCGGGGCAGTTCTCCTGGGGCTGTAGCGTCGAACACTGTTGAGGAGACCAGTTGTTCGAAGAAACTGGTCTCTTCAGCGCTGGGCCAAGTCGTCGAGCCAGGTGAAGAACTCAGGGAAGGAGATGCTGGCAGCCTCTGCGCCCTGGATTTCGGTATCGCCTTCCGCGCGCAGGGCGGCAATGGAAAAAGCCATGGCGATGCGGTGGTCGCCGCCACTGTCGATGCGGGCACCATGGAGGCGCTGCCCGCCGGGGATATCCATGCCGTCCGGGTATTCCGTCACGTCCGCACCCATGGCGCGCAGGTTGCGGAGGACAAGATCGATGCGGTCGGATTCTTTGACGCGCAACTCGCCGGCGTCGCGGATGCGCATGCCATTGGGCGTATAGGGCGCGATGGCGGCGAGCACGGGCAGCTCGTCGATAAGCTGCGCGGCGAGCGCGCCGGAAAGATCCACGCCGACCAGGCCCTTCGGCTTCGCCTGTACCTGAATCGTGCCGGCCATCTCGCCATGCACCTCGGTCACTTCGAGCATCTTGACCTGACCGCCCATGGCGGTGATCACGTCCAGCAGTGAGGCTCGTGTCGGGTTCAGGCCAACGCCGTCCAGGACGAGATTGCTATCGGGGAAGAGCAGGGCGGCACACAGGAAAAAAGCTGCCGAGGAGATGTCACCGGGGATGGCGACGTCAGTCCCCTTCAGGTGCTGGCCGCCGGCTAGCGAAAGGCGGCCGTCCCGGCGCTCCAGGCTGACGCCAAAGGCGCGCAGGGCATGCTCGGTGTGATCGCGGGTACGGATGCGCTCGGCGAGCGAAGTGGTGCCTGTGGCTCCCAAACCGGCAAAAAGCACAGCCGTTTTTACCTGTGCGCTGGCGATAGGCACTTCGAAATAGAAGGCGCGCCGCCGGCCGCCGTGGCCCGTCCTGGGCGCGTGACCGTCGGTGAGCTCGATGCGCGCCCCCATGGCCGCGAGCGGCGTGCGGATGCGCTCCATGGGGCGTGCCGTGAGCGAAGCGTCGCCAGTAAAGCGAAAGGTACCCTCCTGCGCGGCGACCAGCCCGGCAAGCATGCGCATGGTCGAACCGGAGTTGCCGCAATCGAGGTCACCCGCAGGCGGCTGAAGCCGGCCGGCGGTGCCGGTGATGGTCACAGTGCGAGCTTCTGCAACGACCGTCGCGCCCAGGGCCTGCATACAGGCCAGCGAAGAGTGCGGGTCGGCGCCGGTGGAAAAATTCGACAGTCGCGAAACACCCTCGGCAAAACCGGCAAGCAGGGCGTAACGGTGTGAGATGGATTTATCGCCCGGCAAAGCAACGGACCCGCGCCAGCCGCGGGCAGGGCGGATCACGCGGGTTTGAGCGACAGGGGAAGGGACGGCAGCCATACGTCCGAGTGTAGCGGAGTCACGCCGACCTCGGTGCTTCCGCGCCAGTGATGCCCCGCGCCGCTGCGTCGCGAGCGTCAGGCTTATCGCGCGCCGGGTGCCGGTTGCAGACCCAGCTGCTTTCCGATGATCCGATCCAGCAGCCGGCGGGGCAAAAGGTTGGGCAACGTCCAGTTTTTCAGCTTGTCCGGGATGGGATCGTACCGCAGGCGAGGCCGGGGTACGGTAAGCGCCGTGAGCACCACCTCGCCAATGCGCTCTGGAGAAAGGCCTTTTCGTCCGCCTTCCAGCATGAACTCCGTAAATTTCTTCAGCGGTTGGCTGTAGACCGTGTCTCGGTACCGGCGCGCATCGGCAGCCTCGGCTTTGTCCCAAATAGGGGTCGCGACCGAGCCTGGGCCGATCACAACCACCTTGATCCCAAACACCTGCAGCTCGCGGCGTAGCGACTCCGACATGCCCTCCAGCCCATGCTTAGTCGCAGCGTACGCGCCCAGAAATGGTGGCCCCATCTTGCCGCCGACGGAGCTGATATTGATCACGCGACCAGCTCGTTGCGTTTCTGGATGGCAAAGCAGCAGCGCAAAGGCCTGCGTCACGATGAAGGCACCGGTCAGATTGACCTCGACCTGCTTCCGGAACTCATCAAGAGGCTGGTACAGCAGGGGACCGGTAAACGAGATACCGGCGTTGTTGACCAGTCCCGCTAAAGGTTCTCCGCCGAGGTTCTGCTTTACTGCAGCTGCAGCACGCGCTACGGCAGCCTCGTCGGTTACATCGAACACCAGCGGCGTGACCGCTTCGCCGAACTCCGCCTGCAGTTTGGTGGCGTCGTTCACGTTGCGCACACTGCCGAATACGTGAAACCCATGCTCGACCAGCACCGTGGTGATACCCCGACCGATGCCGGATGAAATGCCTGTGACCACAACACTCTTCATACTTCCCCCTCAATTCTGGCTAAACTGCCGCTTCGCTGCATGGTGAACAGTGTATACCTTTATGGTGTTAGGTGTACATCTTTGAGCCGGGGTGTCAAAGGCGATACATTGCTAAGTGATGCCGTATCCCTCAAAAACCAGCCGGGAAGCCATTCTGGAGGCGGCGATACGGCAGGTGGAAACCGACGGCTTGGGAAAGCTTTCCTTGCGTTCACTGGCGGCTTCGCTTGATTTGGCGACCAATGCGCTTTATCGCTATTTTGCCGACCGTGCCCATCTCGAAGCGGCGATCGCGAATGAAGCGCTGTTGCGGCTGTATGCTGTTTTGGCGCATGCGGCCCTGCCTCAACCGGTTCTGCCCAAAGCGCCTCTGTCACAAGGCGCCCTGTCACAAGCTACGCGGCTCCAAGCTCAGGAGCGCGACGAAGTGCAGGCGGTCCGGCGTGTGGCAAAAGCGTACCTGCTGTTTGCGCAGGAAAACCCCGCCTTGTACAACATCCTGATGACCCCGCAGGTGCCGGATGCGGAGGGCTCAGCCCACGAGGTCATGTGGGCCTTCACCGTCAACCTGATGAGCAGAGTGGCGGAACCGTCCAAGGCTGCTGAAGCGGCGGTGGCGCTTTGGGCATTTCTGCACGGGATTGTCACGTTGGAGCAGGGAGGCGCGTTCGGCCCGACAAAGCCGCGTGCCGGCTTCGCTTTCGGCCTGAACGCCTTTTTAGCGGGTCTCCCACGGTCGTGAAACCGGAGTGACGGTGTGCTGCGACGGTCTAGGTAGCTTGTTTGGCGGTCATGTAGGCGAGGGCAAGGTCATCGCGTAGAAACTGGGTCAATTGCATCCGGATCTGGTCGTCGGCGGCGCGCAGAACGGCGGAAGGGTGAACAGTGGCCATGACGCGTTCGGCGAAGGCGGTTTGCTTGATCACGCCGCGTTCTTTCATGAGGGCAAAGGTGCCGCCGAGCAA
>CAXTRN010000054.1:19235-19472 GCA_964246645.1 uncultured Acidobacteriaceae bacterium | reverse complement strand
GTCCCGGACGACGATGCGGTCGACGACGGCCTCGACGGTATGCTTGGTTTTGCGGTTGAGCGGTGGGATGTCCTCGATTTCGTAGAGGGTGCCGTCGACCTTGGCTCGGGTGAAACCGCGGCGTTGCAGGTCGGCGAGTTCCTTGCGGTACTCGCCCTTGCGGTCGCGGATGACGGGGGCGAGGAGGAGGAGGCGGGTGCCTTCGGGCATGGCGACGACGCGGTCGACCATTTGGCG
>CAXTRN010000054.1:0-19225 GCA_964246645.1 uncultured Acidobacteriaceae bacterium | reverse complement strand
GCCTCGATGGGTTCGCCGGTGGCGGGGGAGTAGGGGATGCCGGCGCGGGCCCAGAGCAGGCGCATGTAGTCGGAGATTTCGGTGACGGTGCCGACGGTGCTGCGCGGGTTGCGGCTGGTGGTCTTCTGCTCGATGGAGATCGCGGGGGAGAGACCCTCGATGCTGTCGACGTCGGGCTTGCCCATGAGTTCGAGGAACTGGCGGGCATAGGCGGAGAGGGACTCGACGTAGCGTCGCTGGCCTTCGGCGTAGATGGTGTCAAAGGCGAGGGAACTCTTGCCGGAGCCGGATAAACCCGTAACCACCGTGAGGGAGTTGCGGGGAATGGAGACAGAAACGTCGCGGAGGTTGTGTTGGCGGGCGCCGCGGACCTGGATATGCGTCAAGCTCATGGGGAAAGGGAGCGCGAGGTGCGCCATCTCATAGACTAATCGCTTCGGGCCGAAGAACGAAGGCATTGTGTGGCCGGCAGTAAGCGCCCTCCCCCAAACAGGTATCGGCGGTGTACCGCGCTCGATAACAGCACAGGCAGATTTTGCTGGATGCACAGCTGCTTCCCGAAGAAGATGAAGCAGTCCCCCTCCGTTGCTCTAGTTTGTTGTGCGAAGCCGGTGGGCTGAAATTGAAGGAGTCTTCCGCGATGGGAATGTTGATGTTGATGTGCTCCGTGTTGGCTTCGCTTGCTTTGGGCGTGCTGGCCGCTTATGGCATTTGCCACAGCATGTTTCACCTGTTCAAGGTGCATGCGGTGTCCGCGGCACGCAGTCGGTCGGCGGCCAGAACACAAACCCTGCGCGTACAGGAAAGCTAGCGCGGTACGTCCGCGAACGATGTTTAGGAGGGTGGCGGCGTCGTGGGCGCTTGCTGCTGCTGTTGCTGGCGGCGAATCTGCTGTAGTTGCTGGTAGACCTGTTCCGGCGTAAGTGGACCGGTGGCAGGGCTGCCCGGGGCGGGATTGGCCGCGGGTGCAGTCGTGCCGGTATTGGATGTGCTGGTATTGGTCGCGCCGGTGTCGGTCACCGTGTTTGTGGGCGCGTTGGTAAGGATGGGATTACCGGGAACCGTGGCGCCGGAGCCCTGGGCGCCTCCCAGCAAGTGCGCCGTGTCAGAGCCGGGCGCGGGCGGGTTGGGCGCGTCGACGATGCCGTTCGCCGAAGGTGTGGTGGAGGGCGTGGGCAGGCTATCGAGTGGAACCGAGTTCGTGGTCGGATAGGTCGAAGCAGTCGGAGACGCGTTGCTGGAACTGCCGTTCACATTATTGATGGGCTGCGGGATGCTGACCGGGCCGGTGAACGTAGACCCCAGAGGCGCGGCCGAAGCGCCACTCTGATCTGTACCGGGATATGGCGTCTGATTGGCAGGGGGCGGCGCACCCTGAGCAGCGTTAGAAAAATTGCCGGTGCGCGCACGATTTAAAGGAGCATTGCCGGAAGCAGCGTTGCCGGCCGTGCCAGCCGCTCCGGGCCCATTCGCGACGGTGTCGCTGTCGACCTCATCGTCGGCCACCATGTTCGGGCTGGGAGGAGTGACGCCGACGGTGCGCGGGGTCAATTCCAGCTCTGCCGGCGCTGCGGCTGCGGTTTCGCGCAGCACCATATTGCTGCCTGTGCCGTCCAGCAGGGTGGCGAGCACCGTGGCAGAGGCGGCGGGACCGTAGTTGCCGAAGACGCGCTGGTCGGCAACACCGCCGATGATGCGCATCCCGGTACAGCGCGAAATGGCACGCAAGATGCCGTTCAGGCTGGAATTATCGGCATGGATGGACAGCTGTCCGTCGGCGCAGCTGACCTGAGCGCGGTGGGACCGTCCGCCCGGGTGGGCCGAGGTCAAGGGACCTGTCACCGACAGTGGCTGCAGGGCAGTCGTCGGCGCCGTTGCAGGCAGGGTAGACGCACCGCCCGTTTGTGCCGTCGCGGCGCTTGCGGCGACGAAAGCGCCGACTGCAAGAACGATGGGCAACGCGGAAGCCGGCGCGGGGATCCACCGGCGAACGGAGCGGAATAGAGGAGCCATGTCTTGTTCGGACGTGAGGGGTGATGAAAAGGATAGCTCCGCGGCAGAATGCCTGAAATGCTTGCTCCACTTCGCGGTACAGCCGGGTACATCGGGGGTGCGGCCGGGTACATTGATGCTTACGGATGGTGACCTAGGTAAAAGGGAGTGCAGACCGGCTCTGGACGCCGGGGCAGCCGCTTCGTATGCTGAAGGGTATGGGTTCTCCGCGTTACCTGAGGACAGACCGGATGAGGACAGGGCGAGAGCACGGCTTTTCAGCTGACCTCTGTGCTTCGGGCTCGCTGAATTTGGTTCGTTCGCTTGGCTCGCTTATTTTGCTGGGCGGCCTTGCGCTCGTCGCGATCCCAGGCGGTGCGGAAACCTGCCTTAGCCAGGCGAAGATGACCGCCGGGCAGCGGGCCGAGGTCGGCGCCACAGCCTACCGGCTGGCGACGGCGGTGCAGAAAAGCGACACTGCGGCGGTGCAGACCGGCACCATTGCGCCCTACGCCACAAATTTCGAGCCCACTGCGTATCTGATCCGCAATACCGCCTCGGGGCTCGCAGGGGACACGCTGGCGGTGCAGCAGGCGTACCTGCTGGACGCCACAAACCGGACGGCCAACGACAGCTCGGACGCGAACTTCAACTGCCCGCTCGTGGGCACCTCGGCGGAGACGGACTTCTCCATCAATGGGCTCCCGGGCGGCCGTTACGCGTTTGTGACGGTGGAAGCCGCAGGACCACGGCCATGGCTGCTCTCGTTCCTGCTGGAAAGCGAGGCCGGCGGCTGGAAGATGGCCGGCTTTTACCCGCATGCACGCGAAGCCGCCGGGCATAACGGCCTGTGGTATTGGAGTGCCGCGCGAAACGATGCGAAAGCCGGCAAACCGTGGCTCGCCTGGGTGCTGTACGGCGAGGCCGACCAGTTGCTGCGTCCGGCAAATTTCGTGTCCAGCACCAACCTGGACCGGTTGCGTTCCGAGTTGCGCAACAGCGCCCCGCCCACGCTTTCAGACGGCATCAGCGCCGCGACTCCGCTGGCGTTGCCGGGCGCACACGGCGCCGATTACGCCATCACGGGGCTGAACAGCCAGGCTTCAGAAGATGGCAAACAGCTGAATCTGCTGGTGCATCTACGCGCAGAGGCGAGTGCGACGCCGGGAACGGCAAACACGGCTACGGCTCGGAATCAGGCAGCCGGCAATGCTTTGATTGCCGCACATCCTGAGTTGCGCGGCGGGTTCGACAATTTGTGGGTTCTCGCGGAAGCGCCGGGAAGCAATCCGGTTGTGACGGTGCGGCCCATGGCGGAAGTGCTCGCGCCCAAATGAGGGCACGGGCGATGAACGTGAACAGGGCCGGCATGTGGCAGAGCGGGACCGCGGAAGCCCAGGATGTTTCCGTGGAAGCCAAAAAGGTTGAACAGAGCACTTCCTGAAAACGGCAGGCGAGGAGATCGATGGCAACGGTGACAAAATCATTGGCGCAAGCCATTCGCGAGCGGCGGTCGACTCCGAGCTTCAATGGGGAGCCGATGCCGTCGAGCGATCTGCGGCAGATTCTGGACGCGGGTCTTTCCGCGCCGAGCGGCTACAATCTGCAGCCTTGGCGATTTGTTGTGGTGCAACATCCGGAGCAGCGCAAACGGTTGCGCGCCGCAAGTTACAACCAGGCGAAGGTGGAAGAAGCTTCGGCGATCATTGTGGCCTGCGGCGACCGCGATGGCTGGCGGCGCGATCTGGACGAAATGTTGCGGCTGGGGCGTGCAGGCGGCATGCCCGAAAGCTATGCCGCCCAGGCGGCGCAAAGCGTGCCTGCTTACCTTTCATCGTTCAGCGAAGCGCAGATGACCGGCTGGTTAAATAAGCAGGTGACTTTTGCATACACCTCCATGATGCTGATGGCCGAGGTGCTGGGGTATGACACCGCGCCCTTGGAGGGCTTTGAGCAGCAAAAGGTGTGCGAAACACTGAAGCTTCCTTTGAGTTACTGGGTGGTGGCGCTTTTAGCGATCGGCCATCTCGACGGACCGGACAAATACGATGGCGGACGTTTCGATCTTAGCCACACCGTTTTCGCCGAGGAATACGGAAAGCCTTTGCGCTGAAGCAGAAGCAAGGGAAGGCGACTTACACACGCGCCAGAGCCGCGGCAAACGCTTTTGAAGCGCGATAGAGATAGAGTAGAGGAACGCTTCACTTAGCGAAACAGCCTTCGAGGCGATGCCAACAGCTGGTTCGCAGGTAGCGCGTGAGACTGAAAGGGAGCACAGGAGCGGATGAGAGCCTTGGGTCGTCTGGTGTCCGTTGTCGTTGTGCTTGGGTTGCTGGGCGCTGCGGCGTTCTGGTGGGACCCGCTGTGGGTGGTGCAACAGGGGACGCATCTCAGCCTGTTTTTCTCGCGCGTACAAAGCAACTACGTGCTGACGCCCGAAGGCCGGGTGCACTACTACGACGCCGAGCCGCGCATCCCCGGCGGCGGCGTACCGTTGGTGCTGCTGCACGGGCTTGGCGATCGCGATGAAAGCTGGGCGCCCATGCTGAAACGGCTGAAACGCGCAGGCTTTCATGTGTACGCCCCTGATCTGCTGGGCTACGGCCGCAGCCCCAAGCCCGCGGACGGCGACTACAGCATGGCCGGGGAATCGAAGTTTGTTTTCGATTTCATTCAAGCGCTTGGATTGCAAAAGACCGATCTGGGCGGTTGGTCCATGGGTGGATGGGTGGCGCTCACGCTGGCGCACGATCATCCCGAGGTGCTTGACCGGGTTGTGGTGTTCGACAGTGCCGGGCTGAATTACCATCCAACCTATTCGCCCAAAATCTTCGAGGCGCAAACGCCGGAACAGATGCAACGGTTGTGGTCGCTGCTGGAGCCGGAGGCCAAGCCGCTACCGCAGAACGTATCCCGCGCCGCCGTGCGACGCTTGCGCACAGTGCAGGAAACCATGGACAAGAACCTGCGGGCGATGGTGAAAGGGCCCACCCTGGAAGCGGTAATGCCGACCCTGCCGGAGCCCTTGTTGATCGTTTGGGGCAGCACCGATAAGCTCATCCCGCTCGAATCCGGCCGGCAGATGCACGCGCTGGACCCACGTTCCGAGCTGGATATTGTGGAAGGTTGCGGGCATCTGGCGCCTTCGCTTTGTGCGGCGCGCGTGGCACCCGCGGTGGCTGACTTCCTGAAGTCCGAACCGCCGCCGGCTGGCGGAACCCGGACGTTGGCCAACATGAGTCGCTAGGGTATGGCGTCGGCGACGGCAGGTTCGCTCAGCCTTCCCACTGGTATGCGCCGGGTTGCGGTAAGCCGACGAACTGCAGCACGCGATGCACGTAGTTGCGCACAATTTCCTGGACATCCTGCGGACGGTTGTAGAAGGTGGGCACCACCGGAAACACCGTCGCGCCGGCTTCGGTGACGGTCGTCATGTTGCGCAGATGAATGAGATTGAGCGGGGTTTCGCGAACGCAAAGAATGAGCGGTCGCCGCTCCTTTAGACAAACATCCGCCGCGCGCTCGATGAGGTTGGCAGCCAGTCCGTGGCTGATGGCGGCAAGGGTGCCCATGGAACACGGCATAACAAACATTGCCGAAACCGGGTAAGAACCGCTGGCGATGGCGGCGCCGACATTTTCGTGCGCGTCGGCGATGGTTTTGGTGGAAGTGTGCCCGATGAGCTTTTCCGCAAGTCCCGTGCGCCCACTGGCGCCCGTCTCTTCCGCGAGCACGCGCAGCGCACTGGGCGAGGCGATGAGGTGGATGCGCTCGACGCGGGAATCACCGTCGAGCGCCCGCAGCATTTCCGCGGCAAAGATGGAGCCGCTGGCCCCGGTAATGGCCAGCGTCGCGGTAAACGGGCGAGGGGAAACATCATTTGGCATGCTGCCTTATTATCGCCGCTGACGAGGAGGGATCGGAGAGCGCTTTGCGCGTGATTCGAAGAGGGTTCGGGCGCACAAGATCACTGCCGTCACTCATGTGTGAGGTCGATCAAACAAATCACATATTGTGGATTCGCTGCTTGTATTGGCGCGACGCTACAATCCAGACATGGCCTACTTCGAAAAGCCCTTGGGCAAGAACGTGCGGTTCCTCCTGCCTTCGCTCAAGCTGAAGCAGCCCTGCGAGGGCGGCATCACCGTGGAACAGTCGGTGCACGAATTTTTGATGAGCCATTTCGGCGGCTATACCGCGACCGCCGCCAACCTTTTCGGTTATTGGAAAGAAGAGGACGGCGTGTTCACCTATGGAGAACACCGTGAGTTCACCGTCGCCCTCACCGGTGAGGACGGCTTGAGCGAGCTGAAGTATTTTCTGGGCAACACCGCGCGAACGCTTGAAGAGAAGTGCCTGTATGTGGAGGTCGCCGGTTTTGCCATGCTCGTATACGGCGACGAGGTACACGAGGAACGGACCATCGGCCTGAATGGCCAAGCTGTTCTTTCGCAGTAAATCGAACAGCTGCCTTTGTCATGAGCGGAGTGACTCAGCTTTTCTCCGCAGGATGTTGATCAACTCTGGACGTAGATTGCTTAGTCTTCCAGCAGCACCCGGTCGAACACTGCGTCGATATTGCTCAATTGGCGTTGGAAGTCGAAAGCCTGGGTGAGTTGTTCCGGCGCGAGCTTTGCCTTAATTTCCGGGTCGTCCATAACGAGCGTTTTGAACGGCTTGTCGTTGGTCCACGCATCCATGGCATGGCCCTGCACGAGCCGGTACGCGTCTTCACGGCTCATGCCGGCTTCCGCAAGTTCAAGCAACAACTGCCCTGAAAATACAAGACCGCCCGTGAGTTCGAGATTGCGCAGCATGCGTGCGGGATACACAAGCAGGCGATCGATCAGCGTTGCCGTTTTATCCAAAAGGTAGTCGGCAAGCGAGGTTGTATCGGGCAGGATGACGCGCTCCGCGGACGAGTGCGAAATGTCGCGCTCATGCCACAGCGCCACATCTTCAAGCGCCACCTGCGCGTTGCCGCGGACCACACGCGCTAAGCCGCAGATTTGCTCGCTCGTAATGGGATTCCGCTTGTGCGGCATGGCACTTGAGCCTTTTTGCCCGGGAGAGAAAAACTCCTCGGCTTCCCGCACCTCGGTGCGCTGCAGATGGCGAACTTCGGTCGCGATTTTGTCCAAGGTCGAACACAGGACGGCCAGGGTCGTCACATAAGCGGCATGACGGTCGCGCTGCAGAACCTGGGTGGAAACAGGTGCCGCGGCAAGACCGAGTTCCGCGAGGATGGCGGCCTCGTGTTCGGGTTTGAGATGGCCGAAGCTGCCGACAGCACCGGAGATTTTGCCGACGCGCAGGTCTTCTGCCGCGGCGTCGAAACGGCGCAGATTGCGACCCATCTCCGCATACCAAAGCAGCAGCTTCATGCCGAAGGTGGTCGGCTCCGCGTGGATGCCGTGCGTGCGCCCGATGGCAGGGGTGTGCTGAAACTCCAAGGCACGGCGTCGCAGCACCGCCCGCAGGCGCAGGATGCCCTCGCGGATGAAGCGAGATGCCTCGGTAAGAGCGAGGGCTTGCGCGGTGTCGACCACATCGGTCGAGGTGAGGCCGAAGTGCAGCCAGCGCGCGGCATCGCTGCCGGCGGCCTTCACAGATTCCGCAACCGCTGTGGTGAACGCGAGCACATCGTGGCGCAGGTCACGTTCCAGCTCTTCAATCCGCTCTACCGTGAAGTGCGCATGGGCGCGCAAATCCTGTGCGGCTGCCGGAGGCACAATGCCGGCACGGGCAAGGGCATCGGTGGCCGCCAGCTCTACACGCAACCAGCGTTCGAACTTGCCTGCATCGGACCACAGGGCGGCCATGGGTGGCCGGGTATAACGCGGAATCATCGGCTCAGCTCTGCTCAATTCCGAGCAGAACGCTCATCTCGTCATATAAAAAGCCCTGACCGGGCTTGTAGGGCTGCACCCATCTGCCGTCAAGCACGAACTGCGGAATCGCGCGTTTGCCGGTATGAGCGATCACCTCATCGGCTGCACCGGGCGTGCGTTCGATATCGACTTCTTTGAAGGCAATGGCATGTTGCTTTAGGAATCGCTTTGCTTCACGACAATCACGGCACCAATCGGCGGTGTAGACCAGAAGTTCCATGAAGCTATTCTCTCTCACAAAAGGTTTGTCCGAAAGCGAACCGGACGGATTGGACCCAAACCCGTCCTTGCCTGTGCTCTCGATGCGCCCCTGCGCGTGTTCCATGCGCGCGGGGCTGTTCTTCAAGTTGCGCAGTGCGCATTGCTGTTGCGGCTATTGCTCATGGTAGTTGCGCATCAGCCCGCCGTCGATGACATACGTGGAGCCTGTGATGTAGGCCGCATCGTCAGAAGCAAGAAACGAAACAAGCCCTGCGACCTCTTCCGAGGTGCCCATGCGGCCTAGCGGAATGTTGCGCAGCAGCGGATCGAGCTTGGCATGATCGTCCAGCAAAGATTTGTTGATCGGCGTGATGATCGCGCCCGGCGCGACATTGTTTACCGTGATGCCCAACGGGCCGAGTTCAACGGCGAGGTCGCGCATCAGCATGCGGATGCCGCCCTTAGCCGCGCAATAGGTGGCAAAGTGCGGAAAGACCATATCCTCGTGCACGGAGGAGATGTTGATCACCCGGCCCGGTTTTTTCGCATCGCGCAGCTTGCGCACAAAGGCCTGTGTGATGAAGAACGCACCTTTGAGGTTGAGCCCAAGCACCGCATCGTAATCGGCTTCCGTGGTTTCCCAAAAATCCGAGCCCTTTTCGATGCCCGCATTGTTGACAAGAATGTCGCAGCCGCCAAGCTGCTCATATGCGGCCGCGACCAGGGCAGCGCCGCCGGCAACGCTCGAAACATCGGCCTGCACTGTGATCGATTTGCCGCCGTTCTTTGCAGCGATCTGCTTTTGCGTCTCTTCGGCGCCCTCCGGATGGCTATGATAATCGATCACGATCGACGCGCCTTCGCCGGCCAGCCGCACCGCAATCGCTTGCCCTATGCCTGAGGACGAACCCGTCACTACCGCCACTTTGCCGTCAAACCGACCTGCCATGTTATGCGCCTCCGCTCATGCAGCCTACCCGTTGCGCGTACGCCAACGCTGCCACACCGCATCTTGACCGATTCAGATGCAGGCGCGCGAGTTGGCGTCGTGTGTACTTTATTCCTGCCGCGCTGCGCCGCGCCGGCTACGGAAGAATTCACGCAGCACCGTGCTGCATGCTTCCCCCAGCACGCCTTCGCACACCGCAACGTGGTGGTTGAGCGCTGGGTGATTCATCACAGAAAGTACCGAGCCGCAGGCGCCGGCTTTGGGATCGCGCGCGGCAAATACCACGCGGTGGATGCGCGCATGCAGGATGGCCCCGGCACACATGGCGCAAGGCTCGAGCGTGCAAAACAGCGTGCAGCCGGGCAGCCGATAGTTGCCCAACGCCCGTCCTGCAGCGCGTAAAGCGACGACCTCCGCGTGCGCGGTGGGGTCGCTTGTGCGCAGCACTTGATTGTTGCCGCAACCAAGCAGCTCTCCTGCGGGCGACAAAACCAGCGCACCCACAGGCACCTCACCGGCGGCTTCGGCCTTTCGCGCCTCGTCCAGGGCAAGCTGCATCCATCGCTCGTCATCGCACCCAACGGACGGAGCGGGCGCGGAAGCCGGCTCCGTGCTCACGCCCCACGCATTTGCGGCGCGGCGCCCGGTCCGAAGAAGCGTTCAATCTGTCCCGCGAGTTCCCGCAGCTTCACGCGGCGGTCGTTGAGCCCGGGCTCGCCGAGCGCAAAGGCAGCCGCCCACGTTTCTTCGAGCAAAGGCAGCATCCGCTCGGTGGTGAGCTCGGCCGTGGGCCAGTTCCGAAGTGTCGCAAAAAGAGTGGACGCTTCTGTTTCGTACTCGTCGGCGGGCGCACCATCGGCGATAAAGCCTTCCACGTCGACGGCAGCAACAAGCTCCTCGAGGGAGTCGAGATCAGGCGGGGGCGGCCAGGGTTTGCTTGTGGACAATGGAACTCCAATCGATGGGATTCGGTGAGGTGTGATTTGCGGCAGCAGAAGCGGTATCGGGATTTGCTTGCCTGTCGTGCTTGCCTAGCCTGCGGGCTCCTGTTGCGTCATGCAATGGAGCGCGCCGAGCCCCCAGATGAAATCCGTGCAGTGGATGCCGGTAACGGTGCGCTCCGGAAAGCACGCGGCGAGCGTATTCAACGCGACACGATCGTTTGGGTCGTTAAAGGTGGGCACAAGTACAAGGCCGTTGCAGAGGTAAAAATTCGCGTAGCTGGCCGGCAGGCGTTGGCCTTCAAACAGTACCGGCGCGGGCATCGGCAAAGTGCGTATTTCGAAAGGCTTGCCGGCGAGGTTGCGCGCTGCGTGCAGCCGTTCCAGATTTTCCGCCAGCGGCAGGTGATTCTCATCGGCGGTGTTGGGTTCCACCGCGGTCAAAATAACGTTTTCCGCGACAAAACGCGTGATGTCGTCCACATGCCCATGGGTATCGTCGCCGGCGCAGCCACGGTTGAGCCACAAAACCTGCTCGATGCCGAGATACTCGCGAAACGCATGCTCGAGCTGTGTTTTCGAAACCCCAGGGTTGCGTTGCTGCACGTCGCTCAAAAGGCATTCTTCGGTGGTCAGCAGAATGCCTCCGCCATTGGTATCGATGCTGCCCCCTTCGAGAACAAGCCGGTGCTCGACGCCGTCTGCCAGGGATGTCTTCGGCTCCAGAACGGGCATCGCGTATAACTCGCTCACCCGATGTGGAATGCGGTCATCGTGATGCCAATTGGTGTACTTGGCCCAGGCATTGAAGCGCCAGTCTGTGATGGCGAGATCACCGGATAGAACCGCGTCGCCTGTTTGCCGCACAAAGATCGGGCCGGAGTCCCGCAGCCACACGCGATCGGTCTGCCACTGGTGGAAGTGCAGCCGCGCAAGGTTAGCGCCGCCGCGGCGCAGCATCTGCGTTGCCCGCACCTCCGTCGCGAGGTCGTTGACCAGGATATGCACCTCTTCCACGTGGGAAAGCCAGCGGACGATCTCGCAATACACCCATGGAATCGGCTGAAACTTCTTTGGCCAATCAGCAGGGTTTTGCGGCCAGGCGATCCAGGTCGCCGCGTGCGGAGCCCACTCGGCAGGCATGCGATGGGTGATCGGGGAGGAAGCAAGCGAAGGCACACGCCCATGCTACATCGAGGGAGAAGGGTGGTTGTGCCTGCAATCGATGCGCGGCCCTTGCGACAACACAGGGACACGCACGATCGGTACGCATGCGCCAAACGAGCGATTCAAAGAACCGACCGCGAACAGCGAAACACTCCTGACTGAACACTCCTAAGGCGCTGCCGGGCTTTCCACTACAGCATAGAACGAGTACGTCGCCCGGTACGGCACACGTAGCACCGTGCCGGCATGGGCCGGGTCGCAGCCCAGCGCGGGAGCCGTGCCGCCCTGGGTGTCGGAGCGCCGTACCAGGGTCACCGGCGTCAGCACACCTTTGCCGGCGCCCGTGGGTTGCGTCTGCAACAGCAGCCACGGCACGCTGCCCGCTTCCGGCGAAGGCGTTTGTGCGATCACCTTACCGGTGAGGGCACTGCCGTCGCTCCAGGTCCACGTTGGCCCGTCGCTGTGGGTTCCCATGCGTTTTTCGCCGGCCGCGGCGTACAGCACAGCTTCCGGACCCCGCAAGATCCAGCTGTAACCGCCGTTTTGTGAAACGCTGTTTGGTGAATTGTCGTTTTGTGCCGTGCAGGTATACACCTGCACGCCGCGGCCTTCCGCCGTGGCGACGAGCACCGCGCCGGCAGTAGGTGTCAGGGTGAGATCCTGCACCTGCGGCGCAAGCGGGGGCGCAACCGGGAAGGCCATCAGGAGCGCGGGCAACAGAACCAATTGGGAAAGCAGCAAGACGACCCTCCTGAAGTATGCTGCGCCTGCTCCTGGAAGGGATGTCTCGCGGAATCAAAATGCGCGAAAGGTTCCTTCAACGCGACCGCAGACCCGAATCGAGCTGAGTCGAATTGACGAACAGGATGGGGCTAATCGAGAAAGCGGCTCGTGATGCCGCCATACGCATCGATGCGGCGGTCGCGCAGAAACGGCCAGTGCTGCCGTGTTGTTTCGATTTCTTTCGGGTCAAGTTCGGCATACAAAATCTCTTCGCAATCGTGCGAAGCCTGGGCGATCACCCGGCCGAAAGGATCGGCGATAAAGCTGCCGCCCCAAAACTCCAGACCCGCACCCTCCGGACCCTTCAACAGCGTTCCGTGGTGCTCTACATCCCCGTGCTCAAAGCCGACCCGGTTGGTGGCGCACACGTACACGCCGTTTGCAATGGCATGTCCGCGCTGAATCGTTCGCCACGCGTCGTATTGGCGCTCGCCGAATTCGGCCTTTTCGCCGGGATGCCAGCCGATGGCGGTGGGAAAAAAGAGGGTTTCCGCCCCTTTGAGCGCGGTCACGCGGGCACCCTCGGGATACCACTGGTCCCAACACACCAGCGTGCCGATAGGCCCAGCCGAAGTGCGTTGCGCTTGAAAGCCGAGGTCACCCGGGGTGAAGTAAAACTTCTCGTAGTACAGCGGGTCATCGGGGATGTGCATTTTGCGGTACACACCGGCCACATGGTCGGGTTTGTCGCTTGCAAAGTCGAGAATGGCGGCAGTGTTGTGATAAAGCCCGGGCGCGCGCCGCTCAAACAGGCTCGCAATCAGCACCAGCCCGAACTCCCTCACGACCTCGCTCAGCGCGGCTGTGGACGGGCCTGGGATGGCTTCGGCCAAATCGAACAGCGCGTGATCTTCGCGCTGGCAAAAATACTGTGCCCGGAAGAGTTCCGGCAGCGAAATGAGTTTCGCGCCGTTCTCCGCGGCTTCCCGCACGCGCGCCACCGCTTTGGCGAGATTGGCGGTGGTGGAGGGCTCGCAGGACATCTGGATCAGCGCAACGCGAGTGGGTTTAGCCATTGGGTGCATTCCTACGCGGTGAGGTGGGGATTGTTGCTCTTGCGGGAAGTCAGGTCGAAACACAGGACGGCTCGATCGCGAATGACTTGATCGTAAAAGAGCGAACATCACGAGCTGGAAAGGTGTGACGCGGATCGATGGCGAGTTTAGAAAAGACGCCAGAGCGATCCAGCGCCTTTCCTTTCGAAAAGCCAGCTTAATCCTCGTCGAACAGCAGGATGGCGGCGGCGATGGTGGTCGTCCAACGGCCATTTTTGTCGCCGACAGCGGACTGCGTCACATTGGCTGTGCGCACGATCTTATTGGAAATGCGATAAATTTCTTTTTTCTCATCCCAGCTCGTGTCCGGGTCGAAGTCCACATCCAGCGTGGTGGCCAGCATTTCGGCGGCGAGTTCTTCGGCGTAGTCGCCGGCCTGTTCCTCGGTTTCGCCGAAGCTGTGGTGTTCGCTCAGATAACCATAGGTGTTCTTGTCGGTCGGGATCGCGACGCCGATCGAACTCACGACCAGGCGATGCGGCTCGCGGGTGGAGTTTTCCGCCACCACGGCAAAAACGACTTCCCCGGGGTTAAGAAATTTCGCGCCTTCTTTACGAGGCACCATCTTGCAATTCGGCGGAAAAATCGACGACACGCGCACGAGGTTTTGTGCGGCGATACCGGCGTCGCGCAGTGCCATTTCGAAGGAGGTCAGCCGCTCCTTGTGTTTGCCAACGCCTTTGGTGAAAAACAAGCGCGTGGGGACCATTTTCTTGCCCAATTCAAACTCCTAAACGTGTGCTGCAAAGGTGTGCTGAAGAGTGAGTCCGCTTGCCTTTCGAGGGCTGCTTGGCCCAGTCATTCGATGGCCGCTCGGCATGGGCGAACAGGACGTTCGCCCATCTGGAATTATCACACGCAGAGCCCGCTTTCACCGGTTCGGCAACGCGCTTTTCACAAAGCACGCCGGCCAGGCGTCGCGACGCGCCCTGCGGCTCTTCGCGCCGGCAATCGTGGGGTTACCAATGGGTCCGTTGCCGGCAATGGGCCGGGAACGAGCGTTTGCTGGGGCGGCGGCGTAAGAAAAGGGTAAAAGTGTGGGGAATCGGCTCCGATTTGCGAGCCATCTTCTGCTACTTTTACCGTAGGTTCATGCATGCCGGGATGAGTTTCAGCCGGCGATGTAGCCTTTTTCGCCAAACACTATCACAGATTGGCCGCCGAGCCACGAATCGGTAGCCAGATCCATAGATTTGATTTACCAAGCCCAAGGAGCGCCATGTCGAGCGAGTACCGCGATTTTCTGGAGTTGTCGTATGAGGAGCTCGAGGAGCTTAACCTCGCAGCCAAAGAGCAGCGAAAGAAGCGCGTCGATCCGGGCACGCTGCAAGAAGAGCGGCTGAAATACCTTACCGATACCAAAGGTGTGAAGGCCGTGACGGTGCTGTTTTCCGATCTCGAAGGCCGGCTGCACATGCTGGACTACGATAAGAAGTTTCTGGTCAAGAGCTTTGACAACCTCACCTTCGATGGCTCTTCGATCCGCGGTTTCACGGCGCAGCGCGAAAGCGATCTGCGGCTCGGCCTGGATTGGAGCGCGTTTTACTGGACCCCGGCGGACATCTTCGGGTCGGGCAAATGCATGGTCTTCGGCGAGGTGATCGATAAAAACGGCGCACCCTATGCGGGCGATGTGCGTGGCCTGTTGAAGACGTTTGCCGGCGATCAATTCAAGCAAAACGGCTATACGCTGAATGCAGCCAATGAAATTGAGGGTTTTCTTTTCGAGGGTGTGGATGCGGAGCGTAGCTTTGTGGAAACCGGTAAGTTCGAGTACACAAACCACGGTGGGTACTACCATTCCTTGCCTGGCGATCCGCTGCGGGATTTCATCGACGTGGCCGCAGAGGTGCAGCGGGCGATGGGCTTTGAAAACGAAAAAGATCATCCCGAAGTCGCGCCTTCGCAGTTTGAGATCAACTACACCTATGGCGACGCCGTTGCGGCAGCCGATCAGATTCAGCTATACAAGCTGATTTGCCGGCAGGTGGCCACGCAGATGGGCATGACCGCCAGCTTTCTGCCCAAGCCGGTCACTGGCGTAAACGGCTCAGGCATGCACACCAACGTGTCGATCACCAAAGACGGCAAAAACCTGATGTGGGACCCGAACGGGGAAGAGAAGATATCGTCCTTCGGTTGGGAGTTTGTCGATAAAATTCTTACGGCCGGCAACGATCTGTGCCTCCTGTTGAACGCAAGCGTGAACGCGTACCGCCGGCTCGACCCGCACTTTGAAGCGCCGAATCAGATTAAAGCGTCGGCAACGGACCGCGGCTCCATGGTGCGCATCCCGATCGGGAACGAAAAATCAGCGCGCGTTGAAGTGCGTTCCGTAGGACCGGATGCGAACCCGTACATGGTGCTGCACTCTATCTTCAAAACGGGGCTGACGGGCAAAAAAGCTGAGATCAGCAATCTGCGCCAGGCGGAACGCTACCTGCCGGACAACATTTACACGGCGCTCGAGGACTTCCGTAAAGCGGAATGGACGACCGAGTTGCTGGGGGCGGATGTGAAGAGCCGCTATGCGGACCTGAAGCAGGCCTCAGCGGATCGCTGTGCGCGCTTGTTGGGAACGATGATCAAAACGCCGGAAATCCAGTTTCACCATGATGTGTATAACCAACTCCTTTGGGGGATGTTCTAAAGCTGCGCGGGTCGGAGTGGCGATGCGCGATCGCCGCTCCGTTCTGCCGCCGTGCACACGAAAGTAATCTGGCATCCGAGCGGGTCCCGGTGTTACTCTCGCCTCCATGAAGCCACCCAAGCATGGCCCGAAGGTGTTGTCTGTTCTTTGCGTGCTCGTCTTTGGGGTATGGCTTTCCGGTTGCGGTGGCGGTGCCACGCCGGCGACTGCTGTTACTGCGGAACCATCGCCACAGCTCTTGAATGGAAATTGGCTTCTGGCGGGTACGCTTCCGGTGTTCGGGCCGCCGGGCATTTCTGGATTCGGCATTGCTGCAGCGTTCAATGTTGTGGGTGATCAAATTACCGGCGGCCTGACGGGCGCTCAGCAATGCGGCAACATCGGCTCGAGCGTTACGCTGGGCACCGTTACCGGAACGGTAGCAGCGGATGGAAGCTTTACGTTGCAAACGCCGGCACGGCCGACGGGCCCATCGCCTCTCACCGTTACAATTACGGGCAAGGTCCCTTCCGCACCAGGCGCGGGTTGGAGTGGCCGCTATACCATCACAGAACCGAGTGCGAACACCTGTCCTCTTCCTACGACGGGCGCTGTAGCAGCGACTGCGATTCCCTTGCTGTCCGGCACCTACCAGGGAACAGCGAGTTTTCTCCCTTCTTCTTCGGGCGGAACGGTAAATTTCGGAAATCTGCCCAGCGGCACCGCAACGCCGGTGAGCGTCACCTTACAGCAGCAGAACCAGGCCTCCGCGAATACCGCGCCGCAATTCGGTGCCCTCTATATTGTCAGCGGAACGATCGCCGTTCAGGACTTTCCCTGCGCCTCTGCCGGAGCTGTGGGCGGTACGATACCCGTGACCGGCTCCCTTTTGTCTGGCTCGGTGATCGGAAACTCTTTTTCCGCCAATTTTCAGATGAGCGATGGATCGACACTGGTGACGGCTGGTTCCATTGCTGCGCTGGATAGTTCCAAAATTGAGGTTGAATTGCATACGCGCACTGCGGGAAATTGCGCTGCCCAAATAGCTGGATACACCACACTGAGTCATTAGGACCAGGTCTTGTTCTGATTTGAGGCCGGGCGGGTTTTTCCGTGACGAATGGGGCATTGGTGAGCGGGGCATTTTGAGAGCAAAATAGAAGAGACCATGCTGTCGAAGTTGATCGAAGTGGACACGCTGCTGGTGGGTGGCGGCATTATGAGCGCGACGCTGGGAGCGTTGCTGGGGCAGCTTGCGCCGGAGCGCACGTTGCTGATGGTTGAGGCGCTCGATGAACTCGCCGGCGAAAGCTCGCAGGCCTGGAACAATGCGGGCACCGGGCACGCAGCATTGTGTGAGCTGAACTATACGCCGCAGTGCGCGGACGGCTCCGTGGCGATCGACAAAGCGGTGGCGATTAATGAGCAGTTTCAGGCGTCTTTGTCGTTTTGGAGCACGTTGGTGGAGCGCGGTTTGCTTGAAGGCCCCCGCGAGTTCCTCAACGCCGTGCCGCACATGAGCTTTGTTGCGGGCACGGCGGATGTGGCTTTTTTGCGCCGCCGATTCGACGCCTTGCGCGACCAACCGTTGTTTCGCGGCATGCGATACAGCGACGACCCGGAGCAACTGGCGACCTGGGCACCGCTGATGATGGCCGGCCGGCCCGCTGCCGAGCCGGTAGCCATGACACGGGCCGAACACGGCACAGACGTCGATTTTGGCAGGCTGACGGGCAAACTTGTGGCGCTGCTGCAAAATCAGGCTGGGTTTACGTTGCAAACGGGATGTCGCGCGGTGGGCATACGGCGCCGTGGGGATGGTCGCTGGTGTGTGCGGCTGGCGAGCGCCCAGGGCCGGCAAGAAGTGTTGGCGCGCTTTGTTTTTCTGGGGGCTGGCGGAGGCGCGTTGCCGCTGCTGCAAGGGTCCGGCGTGGCAGAGGGCAAAGGCTATGGCGGGTGTCCGGTTAGCGGGCAATGGCTGCGCTGCGCCAAGCGCGCGTTGATTGAGCAGCATAGCGCCAAGGTGTACGGCAAAGCTGCCGTGGGGGCGCCCCCGATGTCGGTGCCGCACCTGGATACCCGGGTCATTGCGGGGCAGCGGGAGCTGCTGTTTGGTCCGTTCGCGGGATTTTCGACCAAATTTTTAAAACGGGGTTCCTTTCTCGACCTGCCTGCCTCGGTGAAGCCCGGCAATCTATACCCGATGATTCGCGCGGGTTTGGACAATGTGGGTTTGACCCGCTATCTGATCGGGCAGGTGACGCAGTCGCCCGCGATGCGGGTGGAGGCCCTGCGTGCGTTTATGCCGGAAGCGCGGGCCGAGGATTGGCGGCTGGAGGTCGCCGGCCAGCGCGTGCAGATCATCAAACGCGATCCGCAGCGGGGCGGCAAGCTCGAGTTCGGCACGGAGGTGATCCGTTCCGCGGACGGCACGCTGGCAGCGCTGCTGGGCGCCTCGCCTGGTGCTTCGGTGGCGGTGGCGGTGATGATCGGATTGCTGGAAGCGAGCTTCAGCAAGGGCATCGCGGGCTTTTCAGAAAAGCTGCGTGCGATTGTTCCTGTGTATGAGCAACGGCTTGCGAAGGATGCCGAAGCAGTAGCCTCGGCACGCGCACGGGCTGCAGCCGTACTCGGTATTGCGTCGTAACCGGTATGCGCGGCGGCGAAACGATGACGGGGGCCGGGAGCCCTGAACTCCACGCACCGGTGAGTGGGAAACCTGAGTCGGCGGGCAGGCAAGCAGACGCGCAGGCACAGGGGCAGGCAGGACCCACCGCGATGCGGCCGGCGTTCCGGTCGATCCAGGTTTTGCGAGCCATTGCGGCGTTGCTGGTAGTGGCCCACCATACGACCATCATGATTTGGGAACGCTTGCACATCGGCTATCCCAACTGGGTGAACGGCGGCAGCGGTGTCGACCTGTTTTTCGTCATTAGCGGGTTTGTGATGACCCTTTCCTCGGCTCCGCTGCGCGCGGCACCGCACCCGGGCCGCACCTTTCTGCTGCGCCGGCTGGAGCGTGTGGTGCCGATGTACTGGCTGGTTACCACGGTCAAGGTCGTTGTGTTGCTTCTGGTGCCGACGCTGGCGGTAAATGCGCTGGGAAGCGTGCATCATGTGATTGCGTCGTACCTATTCTTTCCGAGCCTGAGTCCGCGGTTGACGCTGGAACCGGTGGTGTTTGTCGGTTGGACATTGAACTTCGAGATGGCCTTTTATGCGCTGTTCGCTTCCGCGCTGGTGCTGCGCTGGAGACCGGTGTTTTTGCTCTTACCGATCCTAGTTGTGGGGTCCTTCGGGCAGCACATTCCGGGCTTACCGCAACCGGTTTGGCTGCAGTTCTTTGAAAGCACCATGTTGCTCGAATTCTTGTGGGGCGTTCTGTTGGGCTTGGCTGTGCCGTCGGTGCAGCGCTTGCCGGCCAGGTGGGGTCTTCTGCTCGCGAGCGGAGGCTTTTTACCGCTCTTGTTCTGGCTGCAACCGAACCATTCGCTTTGGCGCGGAGTGTTTTGGGGGCTGCCTGCGCTCGCGGTGGTCGCCGGGGGGCTCAGCATGGAGAAGCGTTGGGGCAGGCGCAGCCCACGATGGCTGCTGGCGTTGGGCGATGCCTCCTACTC